>DAFH01000035.1 GCA_002495485.1 Candidatus Bathyarchaeota archaeon UBA185 | reverse complement strand
AAGTCAAGCAACAGGTGGCGGCGGGGTCGACCGGCTCTGCGAGCTACGGCAAGATGATCATACTTCTCTGCCTCGTCGCGGGGGTGGCGATTGGTGCCATCGTCATGATCATAGCGTACCCGCACGGACTCTATCCTGTGGCTAACAACTGCATCCCCACCATAATCAACGGGACGGCCACCTGCGCGCCTACGGGGACGATCCCATGAGCCTGGCGACTTCCGAGCCAGGGCCGGCGGCGGGTTCAGAGAACGGGCCTCTCACGGGTCAGGACCAGTTCGTCCACAAGCTCCATGATCCCGCGCTTACGAAGTTCCATACGGAGATCAACTGGCCGGCGCCGATGACAGGGCTCGACGTCCTCAGAGGATACTACAGAAGGTATGGCATGAAAAGCGCCGCAAAAGTCCTCGACGACTACGCCGATTGGTATCGGACGAACATGGTGGCATACAAGAGAAAGCGCGAAGGCGTGATAGAGAGGGTCGGCGCCGCACAAGCAGCCGCACGAGAACAGTCCAAGTCGATGCAAGAACTCATGTTCGGCCGAGCGATGAAGTAATGAGCGAAGACACGGCCCTCGACTACGGGATAATTGGCTGGACCGGCAACAGGGGCAACGGCAAGACTACAGGGATGGTCAACAAGGTCCTGTCCAGGCTGAATTCAGGGAGATATACGGGCGGCTACTCAAACCTCCATTTCAACAACGACCTTCTAAAGAAGTGGGGGCTCCCACCCATCGAGTATCTCGACCTTTCGATAACAGAGGAGGCGGGAAAGAAGACCGTCTACTATCCGATGCTCGAAAGGCTCAGGGCGGACTCACCGAATGGGATCCCTACGAAAGTCCTGGCAATCGACCAGATCCACAAGTACCTCGACTCTCACCTTTCAGGGGCCAGGCCGGTCTCGGCTTTCCGCAACATCGTGATCGAGATGCGCCAGCATGGGTTCGACCTCTTCTGGACGACCTGGGCCAGGTCCGGCGTCCTCAACATCGTAAGAAAGTTTACAGAGATGCAGTACGACTGCTACCGCAACCCCCCCATAGGGCACGGTCCTCTCGTCTCGTTCAAGTACCAGCCGATCGACATGGAGTTAGGATTGCTCCGAGTGATCGAGATCCCTCTAAGGCAGGCGCGTGATATCTGGGAATGTTTCGAGACGACAGAGGTAGCTCTTGCTCCGAGAGTGGCTTAGGTTCAGCCTCGGCGTCTTCGTGTTCGCATGGGGCATAGGCTTCTCGATGCACATAGGCAACGGCCCCTGGTTCTTCCCCTGGTTCCCGAACATCCTCGACGTTCTGGGCTTGATCCTGACGGGAACCTATTTATCATACTACTTCGCGCGAGAGTGGTGGAATGAGCGAAGACGGATACTGGATTCAGCAAGCCATACCGGAGTCGCACAAAGGAAGATTTCATCGATGGGCCGCGCGCAAAGGCTTTCTCAACCAGGACGGGACCATAGATCTTCGGGCAGCGAACGCCTACCTAGAGAAGCATCCGAACAAGCGCCTTCAGAAAGAGGAGAACTTGGCGATCACACTGAGAAGGCTCAGGGCTGAGAGATGAGTAGCCCAGACTTAGAAGAGCTGAAGCGCAGAGCCCAGGAATCGCACGAGGATAAGGAGGCCGAAAAGGAACGCATAGCCGCGCACTTCAGGGAGGTTCAGGCTGAGGAACAACGTAGGCGAGAAGAGAGAGCCGAGGAGGAAAGAAGAAAGGAGGCTCTCAAGGAAGTCGAGACCGCAAAAAAACGGGAAGCGAAGCTGAAGGAGCTTCGGGGCAAACGGGACTACCAGCTGCAAGAGCGCAAGTATCGCGTAGAAAAGGCCACTCTCGAAAGACAGGAAAAGGAGCTCAGGCGGCAGGGGAAGGGTCCGAGCAAGGCAGGTCCGATACTGCGGGGGTTGGGTCACGGGAGCCTGGAAGCGTTACGGGTGCTTCAGGGACGCAACCCGAACCCAAGGCATCGGCGCAAAGGTTCGCGGAAGAAGTCGCATCGCCCTTCCAAAGGTCGAAAGACGCACCGGCGCAGATCAAGAGCTCCGAGCAGAGAAGAGGTGGCTTACGCACGAAGCATCCTCGCAAGAGCAAACAGATAAAGTGGCTTGAACGGAACGGCAAGAACGTTATTCTGATAGGGACGGGCATAGACCTGGTGCTTTTCATAATCATGGTGGCGGTGTACACGATGTGACCCCCAGGGTGTGTGACTACTGCGGCATCTACCTGACCGACCCCGAGATGCACTACTTCTACAACCCGACGCACAGGCCCAGATTAGATGGCTCTACGTGAGACGGCCTTCTTCAGCTTCATGTTCGGGCTTTGTCTGATAACCGATGTCTCTGGGGTGCCACAACTGCCGATGCTGTTCACAGGCACTACTTGGGCGGTACTAGGCTGGAAGTATGGTATCGTCTTCTTTGAGCTAACCTTGGTCGCTAATCTGATTCTTCAGCCTTCGATTATGCTCTTCCTCTTCAGCATCCCAGACTTGACAATCATATTCTTCGTAGAGGCCGGATTGTTCTCCTTCATAGTGATGCGCGTGGTCAGGCGCGAAGTCAATAAGCGGATACATGGGCCGAAGCCGCAAACATGAACAAAGTCTCCAAAGTCTCCAAAGCAGCT
>DAFH01000170.1 GCA_002495485.1 Candidatus Bathyarchaeota archaeon UBA185 | reverse complement strand
CGCGCCCGGGGGACGCCACCCTTGCGAACCCCATGCAATGGGAACGGTCCTAAGCTGAGTGTTACCAGAGGCCCGAGGTAGCTGTAACCGTCAGAACCTGCCCTTGCAGGCACGATTTTAAGAGACAACACCCCCCAAAAGNNCTATGTCTGCAGATACTGCGGGGAAGTTCACTGCGTCTACCATAGACTCCCCGAAAACCACGAATGCCCCAACATCGCACAGGCACGGGCACCACGACAGACTGTTCAGCTTGAACGGAGACGAAGCGGCACCGCTCTGCGACTCGTACGCTCGCCCCGGATCGGAATGATGCCAGGGCGGGAGATTCTAGCTCTGTCAGCTGCATGGCTCGTTCTCGGGGTCAGCTTCTCAACACGATGGATGTACTCGGGCATGTTGTCGCAGCCAACTCTATTCCTCGAGGTCTTTCTCCTCACGTTGCTCATCATCGGAACGGGTTTCCTCGGACACGAGCTCGCCCACAAGTTCATGGCCCAGAGATACGGCGCATGGGCCGAGTTCAAGCTCTGGACCATAGGAGCAATCATGGCGCTCGTGTTCGCCGTAATACCACCCGGAAACATCGTCTTCGCCGCGCCCGGCGCGGTCTACATAGCATCTCGATCAAGCTACATCGGCGACGTCATGGACCGGAAGACGAACGGGATCATCTCACTCGTCGGACCACTGGTCAATATTGTCGCGGCAGCGGTGGCGGGACTAGTCTACGCTATTCTCTGGGCCGCGAAGATCGGAACGACTTTCGGCGGTTTCAATCCCGCCGTCTGGGCCATCCAAATCAATCTCTGGCTAGCATCCTTCAACATGATCCCATTCCTAATTCTAGATGGACAGAAGGTGCTGACGTGGAGTCGGAACATCTGGGCACTCGTGACAATCCCGCTGTGGGCAGCAACCGCGCTATCTTTCATTCTACTCCTCCCTTGGCATTGAGCCCCATCTCAGCACACTAGCGCCTGTGAAACGGTACTCCTGGCCACACTTCGAACAGACGACAACGTACTCATCATCGCCCTTGACCTCGATCATGATCTCCTCTCCGCAGTTACAGAGGAACGAGACCTGGCTTGTCGTCATCGGCGAAGACTCAGCTCGGAACCCGAACCGTCTGCCTCGTGCCGGTCTTCCAGAGGCGCGGGTAGGTGTCAGCCGGCATTATCACGCGGACTGTCTTGGCAGCCAGGCCACGTTCCTCTTTCATCATCTGCTCACTCGACATCAACGCCTTTGACAACGCCACCAGCTCCTCCTTCAGAGTGAACAGAGCAATGGGCATTCTGGGCATAATCCCCGTGCTCAGACGCACTATCCCCGGGATTGCAAGGTCTGCTCCGTGACATATCGAGTTGACAGCTGAATCGCGCATGTAGATTCTCGGGACATACTCGAANNGCAGACTCCATCGGTCTTATGATCCGTCTGGCAAGCCTTTCCCTCTCGTCACCGGACGACTCCGACAATGCCAGCACGTCGTAGAGAGTGTGTGACTCCGCCTCTGTGAAGCTTCCAGCCCGTGTCCTGCGTAACTCTCGCATGTGAGCTCCNNGTCGTAGACAAGCTTGCGGATGTAGGTGCCTGCCTGACAGCCGACCCTGAACAGAACCTCTCGGCCATCCGCGTCAACGTCTCGAATGTAATAGATTCTCCTCTTTCGAAGCTCTCTCTTGACCGCCGCTCGGACGGGTGGTCGCTGAAAGATATCGCCTACGAACTCGTTGAGGACCCCGGCCAGCTTCTCCAGCTCAACGTCCCCGTGCAGAGCCATCAGACAAGCATATTCTTTGCCAGTCAGTAGAAACGCCTGAATGGTTTTTGTCGCGTCCTCGAGTGCAAGGGGCAGAACACCAGTGACCATCGGATCGCTCCGACCCTTTGACGGGTCTCTAGAGTTCCGCCATGGCCAGCGTGCTTAAGCCCCAGCATACGTTTCACCCATGCGACAACCTCGTGACTCGACGGGCCCGAAGGCTTGTCGAGGTCAATCAGTCCAAAACGGAAGTGCTGGTCGAGCCTCCTCTTCAGAGGAGGACAACCGTAAGACGGATCGGTCTCTTCGTCGAGCTTGACCAGCAGCTTTCGCTCAGCTTCCCAAGGCGCTATCTGCGACAGTNNGAACGTGCCGACGTAGGCGGGTCTCTTTAAGGAATCGGGAGAGCCTCGCCGCGGCCGAGAGAAAAACGAGGCAGACTGATCTGTTAGGCGGTCATCGCGATCTGGTTCGGAAGGACCGGCTCCTTGAACGACTCTGCCTTTTTGCCTCTTCCGATCGCCTTGGACACATCGTCGTCGGAGGCGCCTTTCTTGATCTCTATCGCGTCGTCTGTGGGTTCAAGATGCTTGACGTTTGTCCTCCGGCGCCGCACTCCGGTGACTTTCCTTGGTCCTGTAACTAGGACGAAGTTCTTGTCTATCACGTCGACTATGACGCACTTGTGTCCAGCCTCTCGGCCGTTGAGTTTGACGCAGACTCTGCCGACCTCTATGCTGGGCATTNNTCCGGCTGTGAATTTCTCATTTAAGGTTTCGTCGTCCTTCGTCCCTCTTTCTTGGCTCGCTTGACCATCTGCACCGCATCAACGAGCACTCTTGCAGTGTCACTGATGGAGCCGAGGCTCGTGTCGAGGACCAGTTGGTAGATCGACCGGTCTTCTACTCGGAATCCATAGTGGCGGAAATATCTCTCTCGCTGGACAGATTCTCTCTGCTCAGTCTGAGCAAGCGCGGCCTGGATGTCTTGCTTGTCTCGCTTTGCGATCCGCTCGAGGCGGACGGGTTCGGGCGCAGTGAGGTAGATTCGCAGGTCCGCCTTGTCCTTAAGAACCCAGCCGGCGAGCTGACCGTCAACAACGACATTGCCTTTTTCTGCTTCTTCGACTGTTCTGTCGTCGACGAGCTTGTCGATCAACGGATCCTCGAGTGCCTTCTTCCCGAGCTCTTCGAGTGAGAGATTCTGTTCCTTCGCTATTCTGCGGAATAGGACCCCGGCGGAAACGTGTCTAATCCTGAGAGCGCGAGCGAGTCTTGCGGCGTAGGTTGACTTGCCGGTCCCGTGCGGTCCGCTGACCGTTATGATCATGTGGCGGTTCCGGGAGCCCGAACCAGCCCCCGAATCTCAGTTGCGAGACAGTTCGGACAGAGTACCCCACCGTAGGCCCTTCCTGGAGCACGAGAGCTTCTGGCGTAGTTTCGCGGTTTCGTAGTCGGGACTCCGTGAAGTTCCTTTCCGCACCTAGCACACTGCGCCTTGGCTGAGGCTCGTGGCTGGAAATGGAACGTCCTCTGACCGGAAGGCAGTCTAATGGCCAGTTTCCGGCGACCGTGGCTCTTTTGCGAAGGTCGGGTCATTTCGAATCTCCTCCGGTTGGCGTCATTTGGAAGGCGGCCGCGACGCCGAAAATTCTTGACAACGGTATGCTGATGGAGAAGGAGCAGATCAGATACCAGAAGAACAGTGAGAGAACCGCAGCAGTGCCGCCCGGTGTGAGGGCGGCGAAGGGTATGAGAAACGGAGAGTAAGCTACAGCGTGATTCGAGGTTAGAGCATAGCCGAGTATTGCGTAGATAAGATAGAACGGGACGAGGGTTATTGGGTAGGTCTTCAACTGTTCAAGGGTCGCTCTGGAACTCATCTTCATTACCGCGGTTTGTCGTTTCATTAGCTTGTCCAGTTGCTTCTCGTCTCCGTCTTTGCGGGCTTTACGGACGGCGTTCATCCAGTTCATATATTCTCGTCTGTAGTTTGCGACCATCTTGTAGTTGACGAGAAACCTGTTCGCGCTCATGGCGATCAGCGACAGCATCAGCGCAGCTGCAAAAACGGAGACGGTCGACAGAGGCACGCATGTGTTGTTGGGCAGGTTGTTCGGGTTGCAAGCCTGGTGAAGACTTCCTCCAAGGAAGTGAATGATATCGTCTATGAATGTCATCCTAGCTTCGCTTCTGAATCACGTCTAGAAGATCTATCGCGGTCTGTCGTTGCTGGCCGTCACGGTTCTGCACGATCTGTATCGGGACTCCCGCTAGGACCGCGTTGGCGCTGGCCATATACCTTGACCAGGCTAGGTCTGCCTTCGCCTCCTCGATGCCTCCTCCTTCCCTGTACCTCGTCGAGTCCGAGGCCCGCCGTCGCGCGACCTCTTCAGGATCCGCCTCTATGAGGATGATCATGCTCGGGTCGAGAGCTTCCAGAACCTTGCGAGGCGTGCCTGGCCATATTCCATCAGTGGTTTTGATGAACATGTGTGTGTCCACGACCAAGGCCGACTTTCCAGGCGTTCTAGAGATGATGCGGGCCGCTTGTTGTTGAATCCTTGACTGGAGGTCGATGTCCTGTTTGCGCATGTGGTCTCTGTGGATCGTCGTGCCGCGCTTCTTGAATAGATCGTTCATCACATTTCCGAAGTTGATGATCTTCAAAGGCACATTCTTTTCCCGGGCAACATTCTCAAGTTCTTGGAGTACCGTGGTTTTTCCAACCCCTGGTATGCCTGCGACAATGATCGTTCCGGGCATTGTTCTATATTCACTATCCCAAGAGACCCTTGGTGCCAGGGTATATCTCGGTGATTCTCTCCTTTACTAGAATCTCGTAGTATTGCTGTATGATACCTACTGTAAGCAGTATTCCGGTTCCGGTGCCGAAGGCTCCGAGGAAGTCAGCTCCGGCTGCGATGACGCCGATTGTTATTCCACCGATGACGGTGACCGCGGGTATGTAGCGGTCGAGGATCTGGCGGATGGTTGCGCCGGATCGTCGGAACCCTTCGACCTGCATGCCGGAGTCGATGAGTTGCTTTGAGACTGTCCGAGAGTCCATGCCGCCGACTTCGACCCAAGTGACAGCGAAGAACACGCAGGCTAGGACGAATATGGCCATGTATACCGCCGCCCTAACTGGGTCGGCGAGGACCACGCTGAGAGATCTAGGTGCGAACGTGTAATAGGCTAAGCCACTGGAGGGTATGAGCTGTCCACCCTGCTGGGCCGTCTGTTGTACGTAACAGCCCGGTATCAGCGTCAGCCAGAAGTTCAACCCGGTGGATGAGCAACCCGGATTATAGCGGTTGAAGATTAGCTGGCCGATGAAGTAGATGTTCCCGAAGAGTGCGGCGGCGAAGATGACCGGTATGTTTGATACGTAGAAGAATTTGATTGGGAATCTTCCTCTGAAGCCTCGGTATCTCGCGTAGGAGACCGGGACTTCGACGCGTAGCCCGTTGAGATAGATTATGATCAGGAAGACTGCGATCGTGGTGATGAACCCTAGCATGTCGGGGAGGCCTCCTCCTCGGTAGAGTACGCTCTGCCACGCGGTGAAGCTTCCGGGGCTGGCGAGCACGACTGGTAGAGACTGGAAGAAGGCAATGAGGGCGCCGAGATATTTCCCATCGGTGACCGGTGCGATTGGTCCTACCGTGTCCCAGACGATAGAGAGGCAGACGCCTGCTGCGATAAAGAGACTGATTCCGCTTCCAAAGCCCCAGTTTTTCTGGAGCATCTCGTCTAGTAGGATGATGACCACTCCCGCGATGATGAGCTGCAATAGTATGAAGAAAGAGTTCTGAATGCTCGGCGGCGTAGCAATGCCTGCCGAGTTGGTGACATTGTATGCTCCGCCGAGGATGAAGGCGAGTCCCTCGAATAGAGTCATGAATACCGATAGTACCTTGCTTGCGCCAGTGAAGAGTGCTCTGTCGTCGGGATTGCTGAAGTCTACATTGATCATCTTCGACCCCGAGAGCACTTGCAGTATTAGTCCAGCTGTGACTATGGGTCCTATTCCCAACTCGACGAGTGTCCCGCGCTGGCTGGCGAAGATGACGCGTAGAGGTCCGAATGGATCGTTGACTCCGCCAGTGTGTGGGACGCCGTAGATGGGGGTCTCAGCCATTACAAGATAGACGACGAGGGCCAGTGCGGTCCAGATCAGCTTCTCAGTGAATCCAACCTCCCGCTCTGGTGGTCGGACGCTGGGGAGGACCCGTGTCAGCGGACGGAAGAGTTCGATGAATCTGACCGTTTGGGATCAGCCTTGTTTGACGGATTCAGCGGATTCGGGAAGCACGACCTGGCCGCCTGCCTGGCTGACCTTTTCGGTGGCTTTCTCTGAAGACTGGGCCACTATGATTCTGACCGGTCGCGTGATTCTTCCAGAGCCCAAAAGCTTCGTGTAGCCTATTTCGCTGAGGTTGATCTCGATCTTTCCGTCGGCCTGTTTCGCCTTGCCTTGCTCGATGAGCCTCTCGAGACCCAGCTCCAGGTCGCCTACGTTGATGGGTTTCTGCGGGTGCTGGTTTACCGGTGTGAAGCCTGTTTTTNNGTTGATTGGCCTGTCAGGGTGTTGGTTGACTGGGGTGAAGCCTGTTTTTCCGATCTGCCAGCCGTAGCGGATGACGCTGCTCCAGCGGTGGCGTTTCCATCCGGCGTTTCCGTGGCCGCCTTGCATTCCGGAGTCGCGGTGTTGGCCGCTTCGTCCCCAGCCGTGCGTCCGGCTGGCTCGCAGTCGCCGCGTCTTTCTCTTCCTAGTGGCCATGGATTCTCCTAGTTCTCCCTTGTTCTTCACGGATAAGCCGGGTTCTGTTTTCCGGGTTGGGCTTGGCCGGGGTTGAATTAAACATTATCCGGATTTTGCCGATTTTTGTCGTGGGGAAAGCCAATTAGGGCGATGTCGTCTGGGTCTGTTCTTGCGGGAGCACCACCTGGCTACGTTGCGGGAGTCCGCCCGTCTCGGCGGCTCGTGTTGCCAAGCCAGGTCAAAGAGNNTTCAAATCCCACCTCCCGCACCATCCCACCACTCGCGCTGACCTGTAGCGAAACGGATCCGGACTGAAAGCAAAGGGTTTTCGAACGGACCGAGCGGTTGGCTTATGCGGCTTCTCGCGAGAATTCGATACCCCCCGGGTCGAGAAATAGTTAACAAATGAACTGCACTATTTCGGGTAGGATCGAATCCTTCAGAATTGGTTTAAGGGAATTAACAGGTTGTGGTGGTCGCCGTGCTTGTCTCTGGTGGAGGATTCGCTCAGGCGCGTTTTCAGGACTTGTTCAGGAAGATATTCCTTTGAAGGAAAAATTGCCCTGCATCTTCGTTGGCCCCCGTAATTCCCCTTCTATCTGACGAAATCTGACTATTCTCGATACTCCGAGGCCGCACTCGAAGTTACGCCGCGCTTTAGTCGGTCCAATCCAATTGTCAATTATCCTCCACTGAGAGCAAGATTATGCGATCAGCAAGAATCGCCCTCTACTCCCTTCTACTGTTTCTCACAACCATGTCCTTTGGCGTGATTCCAAGGGTTCATGCTCCCNNGGTATAGGTGGAGCGCAATACAATCTGAGTCCCGTTCCTTCCTATGCACAGGAAGGTACCCCGGTCTCGCTTGTCCTGACCGTCTCGCTAAGCATCGCCACAAGCACGACAACCTATTCATTCAGGTTTAACGTGAAAGACCCGTCCGGAACAACCTATCAATCTCAGCCATTGAATTATACCACGAGTCCCAGCCAGACAGAGTTCAGCATACTAGTGTCTTACCCTGGCCCGAATCTCGCAGGCACCAACTCTCTGGCAGGCCAATACAATGCCACGGTCGATCAGCTACTGCCAACTCCTGCTCTGAAAGTGGCTACCAGCTCCTTCATCCTGAGCATCACCGACAGCCCATACTATGAGAGGACGCAGACCGTCAACGTTCAGGCAAGCGGATACAATTCATCGGAGAGCGTCAGCGTGACAGTCCAGACAAAAACTACGGCGACAATCGTCTTCTCTCGAATAACCACGGCGTCCTCATCGGGAATCGTGACGGCAGCCTGGAAAATTCCCGTGAACGCCACGATAGACAACTACATTGCAATTCTCAACGGGACGACCACCGACAAGGCCCCGCCAGACGCTGAAACATTCTCCGTCCGTGCGGCGACGCTGTACATTTCTGGAATAATGTCAGCAAAATCCACCTACCAGCGAACCGAGACGATGAAGTTTTCATTCCAACCCACATACCCGGACGGCTCCATTCCCACGACCGGTGTAGGTCTACTGACGCTGGCCAGACCAAGCGGAGGCAAAGTCACTCTGACTGCCACGTACGANNTACCCACGTACGACGGCGTAGCCCAGACATTCAACGCAACCTACCAGACGACGCCGAGCAACCAAACTGGAACTTGGACCGCAACTCTTGGAAACCACGGCTACAGTGACGCCTACGGAAACACTGGACCAGGAGTGGTTCTGACTAACAGTCCCCAGTTGACGCCTGCAACTCTACTCGTCACGGTGACGACCAACACCAACATCGACATCGGTCAGCAACTTCGTTTCAACGCAACTGTCGCCTACCCCGACGGGAGCCCAGCCACTTCAAGCACCCTCCGTGCATACCTTGTCTACAGTGGTACACCAGCAATCAACGACACGATCCCAGTCGTCTATGACTCAAGCCTCGGACTCTGGGAAGGCACCTACACGGCGACAGCGGCAGACACCGGAGGCCTGTGGTCCCTCATTGTAACAGCGTCAGACTCTTCCGCCCCTGCGGACGCTGGCACCACTTCGAGAGCGATCAACATCCAGAATAACCCATCCAACGCATCAACCAGCTTTCCGCTCTACTACTTCGGAATCATCGCCGCAATTATTGCAGGAATACTGGGCGCACTACTACTGGTCAAGAGACGCAGAGTGGGACATGCTCGACTGAAGATCGACTTGGAGGCCGTCCATTCNNGCAAGACGATAAGAGACCAAGTCAAGAAAGAAAAAGAGGAATAGGACCGGGCGGCAGTCCAGAGCTAGACTGGACCAACGTCGAGGAGCTGAAAGAGGATCCAGAACTTCGATTCCAATCTGAGCCTTCATTAACAAGTCTTAAGAAACGACTTGATTCCAACGGCTGAGAAGGGTGAGATCGGGAATTGTCTAGCGAATCAGATGTAACGAGAAGGTATGCGGCCGAACTCGTTGGAACATTCATGTTTGTGTTCATTGGAGCGGGCTCCGCCATTGCATCTCAGTATCTATTCAGCTCAAACACCACAACTGGTTTCAGCACGGACCCTCGAGCTGGACTTCTAGTCGCCGCCTTGGCCAACGGGCTGGGGCTAGCAATAGCAATCTCGGCCACGATGGGGATATCCGGCGGCCACCTCAACCCGGCTGTGACAATCGGACTCTTGCTGGGAAGAAAGGTCGCAGGTAGAGACGTGATCCCGTACATTATCGCACAACTTGTTGGAGCGACGATTGCCGGCCTTTTCCTAATGATCGTACTTCCGTCTTCCACGGGATCAGCCGTGAACTGGGGGGCTCCAACGCTGAACACCAGTGTCATTAGCATCGCTCAGGGGACTACGTTCGAGCTTATCATGACATTCTTTCTCGTGCTCGCCGTCTATGGAACAGTCGTGGATAGACGTGCACCAAAGATCGGCGGGTTTGGCGTCGGCTTGGTTGTCCTTCTCGACGTTCTTGTCGGAGGACCCTTTACAGGCGCGGCGATGAATCCCGCCAGAGCTACTGGCCCCATGATAGCTAGTCTCTCCTTTCCCAGCTATTGGTACATCTACTGGATTGGACCCATCCTCGGAGGTGCTCTCGCTGGAGTCATCTATCACCGAGTCCTCGAGAACCTCAGCTAGAACAGCAGCGAGTCCCTGCTAAGAACTGCTTACAGGATCTGAGAAGTCCATAGCTAGCAGGGCGAGCGAGGCGGCGCCGTACTTCAGAACATCCTCGTCAACTTTGAACCTCGAGCTGTGGTTCGGATAGACGCAACCCTTAGAGGGATTTCGCGTTCCTAGCAAATAGAAAGTGCCGGGGGCTTTGTGAAGAAATCGTGAGAAATCCTCGCCGCCGAGTAGCGGCTCGACAACCTTGGTCTTCGCGCCCCGAATCTTTTTGACTACTTTCATCGCCCGCTCGGTGACTTTCGAGTCGTTGAGGGTAACTGGATAGGCGTCTTTCTCAAAGTCGACGACAGCTTTGGCCCCGAAAGCCTTCGCGACGCCTTGGGTGACCTTCTGGACTTTCGCTTTGGAAGTTCTTCTTGTAGCTTCATCTAGCGTTCGAATGGTGCCTTGGAGAAGCGCCTCGTCAGGTATAATGTTCTCTTTTGTTCCGCTGTGAACTGAACCCACAGTGACAACGAATGGCTGCACTGGGTTGATCATTCGTCCCGATACTCCTTGGAGGGCGGTTATGACCTGCGCCGCAACGTAGACGGGGTCCACTGTTAGGTGTGGCTCAGAGCCGTGCCCTCCCTTCCCCACTATTCGAACGGTGAACGTATCGGGTGCAGCGGCGATGGCGCCTGGTCTGAAACCGAACTCGCGAGAATTCATGTTACCTTCTATGTGGAGTCCGAATACATAGTCGACCTTTGGATCGTCCATGACTCCATCCTCGATCATGGGCTTGGCACCCCCGCGGCCCCCTTGCTCCTCGGCAGGCTGGAAGAGGNNCAGCATGGCGACGTGAGTGTCATGTCCGCAAGCGTGCATTACTCCTTTGAGCTTTGACTTGAATTCGACCTCGGCCGTCTCCTCCAAAGGGAGCGCGTCCATGTCAGCGCGGAGAGCGACTACCCGGCCACTCTTCGAACCCTTGAGGGTACCTAGGACCCCCGTCCCGCCTACCTTCCTTCTGACATCTATCCGGAGGGATTCGAGCTTGTCTGCCACAAGTTTGGCCGTTGTCTCCTCTTGGTAGGCTAATTCCGGATGCTGATGGATCGCACGTCTCGCTTTGATGATCTCAGGCTCGATTACCGACGCATCATCAAGAAGATCTATCAAAGATCAGATCACCCTGCTCTCATCGCGGCCGGTCGTTAGCGTTGCTTCGAGCTGACCTTGCGACTATAGCTAGCACGCCGGTTCGTCTTCGGTTTTCTCTGGGCGTATTTCGGCTCNNCTTTGATACCTCCAGGAATTGTGAAGTTGGTGACTAGCCCAAATCCCTCATCCGAGATTTCCTTGTCGAAGACAACTCCTCGCTTCTTGAGTGAGGCGACAGTGCCCTTGATGTCGTCGCAGTAGAATGACAATTCATGTGTCCCAGAGGGTCGTTCGCCTGACCCTTTGATGGGGTGAAATCCTATTTCAGCTTCCGGAACGTCGAAGATGAGCCAGCCCCCGCCAACATCCGCGTATGGTAGCTGCAACTTGTCGCGTACGAAGGCACGTGCCGCTTCAGGCTGGGAAGTGTAGAAGAGACCGTGGACGCCTCGGATCACACTAATCGTCCCATGGATGGACTGACAGCATTAAAGTTCTTTGGCATAAGGTCAAGCTCTCGGCTTGGCTAGGGCATTGAGTTCGTCGTAGCTTATCGCACCATCGAGCAGACTATCGTATGTGCCCTTCTCAAGAACCTCCCGCGAAACGCGTCTTAGTAGACCCATCGCCGCGTAGGAGGCGTTGGGGCCGAAACTGAGACGTGCGACGCCTAGCCTCTCAAGCTCCTTGACCGGCGGAAGACCCTTTCTAATCATCACATTTGTTGGGAAGTTGAGTGCTTTCACGAAGGTCGAAATCGAAGCTTGGTCCACTAGACCCATTGGGTAGACACAATCTGCGCCAGCGTCTCTGTAGGCTCTTGCCCGGAGGATAGCCTCCTCGAGTCGATCTGAGTCGTTTCCATCTGCATATCTTAGGGCGTCAGTCCGCGCGTTTATCACGATTGGAATCTTCAGTGATTCTCTAAGTCTTGTAACTGCTTTAAGCTTCTCGATTTGTTTCTCCACGGCGAACAGTTTCTTGGCAGCGTGAAGAAAATCTTCGATGTTTACTCCGATGGCTCCGGCCTTGACCACAGCGCTCACGGTTGCGGCAACCTGACTGGGGGTCTCGCCAAACCCGGCCACTACATCCACGCTGAGTGGGACCGTTACGACTCTTGCGATTCTAGCCACCGCGGCGAGGAATTCTCTCATGTCGATCAGTTCGCCGTCTGGGAATCCGAGGGAGACCATCATACCGGCACTGGTTGTGGCGACCGCTGGGAATCCGGCATCTTGAAAGATTCGAGCGCTTGGAACGTCCCAGGCATTCGGAAGAACAAGGATGTGACTCCTATGATGGAGCGCTCGGAAGTCTTCGGCTTTCTCTACTTGCCACTTCAGATGACTGGATTCTGCTTCACTATCGGAGATAAATCTTGTCGATTCTATCCTTAACCCCTGATTGGTCAACGTTAATGATGGCAGAATCACGCATGCTGTGTGACGTTGTACTCTAGCTTCTGTGCCCCTTTCACTTTCATCTGGCAGTACTCGTACAGCGCGTCGTAAGTTGGGAATTGTAGGCGCATGTTGTCGAAGTCGTCCTTTGCAATGTCTCGAAATCCCTGCGCGATCGCTTCTAGGCCGGCTGATTCTGGAGGAGGGTTCGGGATTTTAGCGTCTGATCCCCGCACTATCTTGGCGAGCTCTAGGAGCGCTGGATCTGTAAGTTTGTACTTCCTGATGATGGCGTCGAAACTAACGCGCTCTTCGCCGCTCTCCTTGTAGTGGGTTAGTTCGATGCCCTTTGCATCGAAGGCTATTGCGCCGGTGTCACGGACGACCTGCGGAATCGTCTCGGGAGGAACGAATAGAAACTCTGGGCTCTTGTCAACGAACTTTCTGATCAGCCAAGGGCAGGCGATTCGGTCGACTTTCGCTTTCTCGCGAGTGACCCATTTCATGCTAGTTCGGTTGGTAGGTTATCTATCTAAATGGTTCCTAGGGAACGTTGGATGCTCGCTCTTGCGTCTTAACTGGATGGGACGAGACGGGAAGATAGTTCTTGCCGAGAAGACGGTCAGGACGATACCCTACGGCTTTCTGGCGGTACTCTTCCCAGTCTATCTTAGCCAGCTCAGCTTTGGCCCTGTACAGATCGGGATAGTTCTGACGTTGACCGTTGCCACAAGCGCGCTCTACACGCTTGCCGCCAGTCTCTTCGCAGACCGAGTAGGTCGAAGACGAACCTTGGTTTTCTTCGCCATGACCGATGCCGTAGCCGGCGCGTTGCTGTTTCTCTCAGCGTCATGGTGGGCACCGGTCGCCGCTGGAATCGTCGGGAACATGTCCGTAGGAGCGGGAGAGACCGGGCCATATCTCTCTCTTGACCAGGCAATACTTCCCAAGACTTCGGATCTTCAGCGTCGGACACTCGCGTTCAGCGTGTACAATCTGATTGGCTATGCTGCCTCTTCCATCGGCTCGCTAATATCTGGTCTACCGAAATATCTGGGAACAGGCGTTTCCGCCTATCGTCCGCTATTTCTCGCCTACCTCTTGTCCGGTCTTGCGGGCATGGTTCTCTACTCGCGGCTTTCAAAACGAATTGAGGAAATCCGCGGAGAGTCTGAGACACGTCCCGTTCTTTCGAAAGGCTCTCGACCTATAGTCTTCAAGATGTCAGCCCTGTTTTCCGTGGACGCATTTGCTGGGGGCTTTGTCGGCCAGAGCATTCTGTCCTACTACTTCTACCAACGATATTCTCTTGACCTATCTTCGCTTGGGATCATCTTCAGCGCAGCCCAAGTCGTCACTGCCATGTCCTTCCTCTTCGCGGCAAGGATCGCGAAAATGGTAGGACTCGTCAGAACCATGGTCTTCACGCACATACCTTCCAATGTATTCCTTGCTACAATCCCATTCGCCCCGTCCGTCACTCCAGCAGTCACTCTTCTCTTGTTGAGACAGTCTCTTTCACAGATGGACGTGCCAACTCGTCAGTCCTACTTGATGAGCATAGTCCCGGAGGCTGATCGGACGCCTACAGCGGGAATCACAAACGTTTCGCGAACAAGTGCCCAGTCAGTCAGTCCCTTTCTGGCAGGCTACGCAATCGCTGACCTCTGGCTTGGCGCACCCTTCCTCTTCGCCGGACTCCTGAAGCTCGGATATGACGTTACTCTATATCGCACGTTTCATCGAGCCAAGCCACCCCAAGAAGCGTGATCCGCCACGGTAGAGGCAGACATGGTCCTCCAAAGAGGCTGCTATGTTCTCTAGAGAGAAAGTAGCCATCATTCAAGTCTAGCCCCAGGTTGAACGTAGACACGGGAAGAAGAAGCGTTTGCAGCTACGGATGCTCAAGGGCAAGATACACAGGGCAAGTATTACAGGTGCGGACCTCGACTATGAAGGGAGCATCGAAATAGACTCCTCCCTGATGGAGGCGGCAGGAATCATCCCTTTTGAGCAAGTAGACATATGGGACATCTCCAATGGAGAAAGATTCTCTACGTATGCTCTCGCAGCTTCGAGAGGAAGCGGCACGATCGCTATCAACGGCGCGGCGGCTAGAAAGGTCCGGCCTGGCGACGAAATTATCATTGCAGCCTTCGCTACCATGAGTGAGAAGCAGGCGCGACACTGGAGGCCGCGCGTGGTTTTCGTTGACCAGCGAAACCGACTAAAAGTCGGTGACAATCTGGCCCATGGACTGGCGAAGAAAGAATCCTTGAGCCTAGTCCACGACGCGTAGCAAAGGCAAGTTCGCCCAAGACGGATCTCTCACCACAGCTCCCCGATCTGAAAATCCCTATTCTGCCGGTGCTTCCCAGACTATCTCAGCAACGTTGAAGACGAGTTTGACGTCAGCCTGTTTGACCTTGTCTGCTGTGACTCCGGCTGGGGCTCTCACTTCTCCGGCTATCGCGCAGACTGTGTCGTTGAGCCAGCGATATTTTTCGCTGTCTGTCACGTGCCAGGCTGATCCAACAACCTGTCTACGCCCTACTGGATACGAGCGTCCATATCCCTTGTAGTCGGTCATGATTAGAGCGCCATCGTTGGTCTTGATGAATCCCTGAAGGTTCATCGNNGCCTGCTTGATCTGATCGGCAGGAAGCAGCGGCGCCCGAACCTCCCCCGAAATGGCGCAGACGGCGTCGTTGAGCCAGTGGTACTTCTCGCTGTCCGCGAGATGCCATGCAGCCCCGATTACCTGCCTGCGGCCGGGCGGGTCCGTAGCCTTGTGAACCCTGCCATACCCCCTGTAGTCGGTCATAATGGTGGCGCCGTCTTGGGTTTTGATGAATCCCTGAAGATTCATCGCGAACGCCTTGTCGACACGCCTGTGAGGATGGTTTGCGCCGTGGAATTCGCCTGACAGGGCACCCTCGCACTTTCCTTCTGCAAAGTAAAAGTGCTCCTCTTCCGTGACGGAGCTCTTAGCATCAGCCGAGTCCTTCAGCTTGATTGCCCACCCATCGGGATAAAAAAAACGGACCGTGTATAGAGGCTTGAGTTGCATGTGAGCGCTGTGGCTTGAGCTCCTCAAGTATAATCTTTGGCCAAGAAACTCTAGAACCGACTCAACCGAGTCTACGGCCGCTTGCAAGAAACATTGGAATCTTGACCTGTCCGCTTTCCCTCGTCTCTGAGCAGCAGAAAGTTAACGGTTCGACTCTCACTTCTTGAAGACCAGCGTCCGCTAGAGTTGCTTTCACGTACTCATCATGTTTCCAATGACGACGTCTACCGAGGCGTCCGGTAGTGGAACATGCTCCGCGTCTCCTATCTTGAACTCGACGTTTCTTCCAAGCTTGGTCTCGGCCTCGCCGAGCATTGACTCCGAGAAATCGAGCGCGATTACTCGGCTGGCCTTTCGAGCCGCCCCTTCGGTAAGAAAACCCGTCCCTGCTCCCACGTCCAATACTGTGTCCTGGGGTAGTATCCGCGCTGCAGCGAGAACAGCATCTCGAACTTCTACGCCGTAGAAGCCCTGCCTCAGGGTGTCCCACTGGGACGAGACTTGCTCGAAGTATTCTTTTACTTCGCGAGACATCCGGTAAGTGATCGAGCAGACGAGGCTAAAGAACATGTCTGTCCGAACGGATCTATATCGGATGGTCCTAAGATTTCCACGACTCTTTCCGGACCCTCTAGTGTTCGAAGACCCGAGACATCTTGCCAATCGTTACTTGGAAGGAAACGGTCTTTCCAAACAAGAATCTGATCTCGTCTACCAGAGTACTGACGACATAATCCCCGTTGATGACATGGGAAATCCTTCAACGGCCTCTGGGGTTGCCAAGTTCCCATTCGAGGGTAAAGAGATTCTTGCAGAGTATATGAGCAATGCCAACATTCGCTTGGACTATGCCGACTTCGGAACAGGCCTAACGCCAAGCGACCACTCCAGACTCTGGACCAAGGGCAAGCTTGGGGAACTAAGATTCGAACTCAGAGAATTCAAACATCAATCTGAAACGNNGTCGGAGAACTCTACAAGATATTTAAGGAACGAGCCACGCCTAGCACTTTAGGCACGGTCGAGCTGGACAGTGTTCCTGGACATGCTTTCAGGGCGACGCTGGCCTACGTCGATGAGAAGCTGAGAACCTCGGCTAGAGCCGACGGTCTGGAGATCGAGATCTACGCTGCGAGAGACCTCTCTGCTTCCGAGAAAACGGCTCTCGAACGACGGCTGGCTCAACAGTCCGGCAAAGCCACGGTCTTCGTGATACTGTCCCGTGACGCTGGTCGCATAACCCAGTCTGTTGATCGATAGTCTTCCGTCAGACGACTCGTTTGTAGGACTCTACAAATTCAGCATCGATGACCCCTGACATGATGTGCTCGGAACCGTCTGGAAGTATGACTGGGGTCCCAGCGGCGTGGTAGGGCAGATCGTACCTCTCCAGCTTTTCGGGACTCTCCACTTCGAACAGCTTGTAACACGCCCCATTCTCGTAGTGGAATGCGTACAGCTTCTCCAGACGCCGTTCGCCGAAGCCTCCGGCTCTGCCTCCCGCGGCCGAGCCACCTTCGGGAAGCTGGAGGATGTAGACAGAGTTCTCCTCCTGAAGAGTCTGTAAGTCGACTGGGTTCGCTGCAACGAGTATCTTCCGGCCCTTCTCAACGACTAGCTTCGTCAGCTCTTCGAGTGGAGTCATGGTTTGTCGCAACCAAGGTAAGGGTAGAAAGTCTTATCGTTTCTTTAGAGAAAGTTGATGAGGGCGTCTTTCCTGCCCATTCGGAGCTGTTTCTCGACCTCACCTTTCTCCTCCTCTGTCAGGGCATTGTACGCTCTAGAGTCATTTTCGAACTTTACGTAACGTCCGGCAACAAGATAAATCTCCTTGCCAAGCTCTTTCAAGACTGTCACCCGGTTCAGACTATCCTTTTCTGTGTAGAAGTAGAGAGGTGTAGGGTCATATTTTGCAAGCTCCGGCTTCGAGATCCGCTTCTTCTCTGGGCCGGGCTTTCGATTCGAACTTTCAGACTCCGTCAATATCCTTCGCCAACCCGGTACGCCTTCGCCGACCTTGCAAGCACAGCCGCACTCAGACGTTCGAACGANNGTCACCGTAGCTAGTTAAGCCTTGATGCCGAGTCGGATCGATTGGACTGCTTACGGACAGGAACCCTCTATCCATGAACATTCCGTGCTAGGAATCCATACCCTTCGCAGAACTTAAGAATACAACAATTGTCCGGTTGAACTGGTCGCAAGTGAACAAGGTCTTTCTGGCTCTTGGCGTAGTACTACTTGCCCTAGGCATCGCAGTCTACATCGTCGCGTCGGACACAGACCTCCTTGGGGGAAGGACGCACCATATCATTCCCCTAGGTGGGATCGGGGTAGCAGTCTTTGGAGCGTTGATCGCCGCGGGAGGAGTGATGATGGGCAAGTCTGGTGGGGCGGCAACCAGTCAGTTCAAATGTGCTACTTGCGGAGCAGTGTTCGGCTCCCAAGCCGCACTCGACCAACACTCCAAAGCCAAACACGGTTCACAGGCAAAATCCTAGGTCGTGCATGCGGAGTCTTTGGATTATTCCGGAAGAATCCGTAGTGAAGCTTCAATTGTCTGGGTTTAGAAGCGGCTTGAGAAGCGGGCCGGTGTCGAGTCTCGAGAATTCGTCTAGGTCGATATTTGCGCCTGGACTCATGATCTTCTTCAGATACTCGCCCGACTTTGGCGAATCCCACCACTCCTCCCCGAGCTTATTCTTCAACCTCGTTATCAGCTCTGATTTTCTTACTGCGGCTATCAGGTAGCTTGGTGAGTAAAGATCATAGTCTGGCATCACGTGGTGTAGCTGCCAGTACTCTCCGGGTATGTCGAAGCCGACGTACTCCTTGTAGAGTCTCGCGTACAGCTCTGATGCGTCGCCTATCGTAAGCATCTTTTCTTGGAAGCTGATCTTCATCAGGCTGTTAGCGGAGTAGAACGCGACGAAGAAGAGCTCCATGAACCTGCGTCGTTCCACGACTTGGCGTATCTGTTCCGCTGAAAGCCCGAACTTTTTCCGGAGATAGGTCGGGTCCTCGGTGAGGCTCTCGAGGAATGTAGAGAATATTTCTGCGATCCCGTGCGAGATGGATTCCCTGTCCCACAATGGGAGGGTCGGGTCAATGGAAATGCACTGCATAGCGTGGCCGAACTCGTGATAGGACGCCTCCATGTCCGTGAAGGGACTGATTGGCTTTACCAGCACTCGCGCATCATTGGGAATCTGGACGAAGAAGGCGACTGCAGATGGCGTCTTTTTCGGGCGGTCCTCGACATCAACATGGATTCTTCTAGTGTCGAAGACGAGCCTCTTGAGCTGACGCACGGGCATCTCCGCCGGATTGAACCTTGAGAATATCTTGTCGAGAGGTCGGAAGATTCTACCACGGAAATAGTAGAAATCGTCGTAGTACTCAGGAGGTGCCTTCTTGATCTCTCGAGAATATCTTTCCAGAGACTCTCGGAACGGCTTCCTCACGGCTGAACCGAGCTTGCGGACTAGCTCCTTCAAGTCTGGAAGTGCAATCCTCTCGCTCTCGAGGTAACCGCGGAGCGGTGTAATCCCATACTTAGCATGAACGCTCCAGGACTTCTCGAACATTCCTTTGATCAGGGGTCGAATCACAGGAGTCTTCTTTACCAGATCATCGTAGACTCTCTTTCTACTTCTCGCGTCTGCCTTAGAGTTGAACTGGCGCCAGCTCTTCCAAGTCACTGGTCGACCGTGGAAACGCGCTGCTTTCGAGACTACCTTTTCCATTCGCGCCTTGTCCAACTCAAGGCTGAGCGTAGTCTTCTTGACTTCCGAGACATCAGCCACGCATTTCAGGAAGAGCCGTCTGGGACGGCGGGACGTTGAAAGAAAAAGCTCTGCGTGTTTCGCCTTTTGGTCGGCGATGCGCTTCATGAGGTCCTCGTCGAATTCGAGACCGTTGTTGTTCTTCCAGTTCTCATGACTGAATAGTACAGAGTAGGACTCGTCGACGATCGCCCAGGCGCTCAGCGGATAGGGGAGACGCTCCATGAGCCGCGAGGACGATGTGTTCTGGGGATAAATGATTCGGACTGTTCTACATCTTGAGCTGGCCCGAGCGACGTAGCGACTCGACCTGACCAGCGGTATACCTGAACATGATGTCGCCTCGTTCCTGCTGGAAGTCCCACGGGGCCACGAGCACCGTATCGCCCATCTTGATCCAGACCCGCCGTTTCATCTTGCCTCGAATCCTGCAGACCCTGGTGACGCCATCTGAGCATTCGACAAGGACCCTGTCGTACCCGAGAAGGTTCTTGACTGTACCGTATAGCTGGCCGGGACCTGGCGTAAGCATCTCGCTCAAGTTGGCCTCGCTTAGGACCTTGCGCTTGCCCATCTTCCTCTAGAACTAGCGCACTGCTTCCCTATTAAAGCTCCAAGATACCGCGGGCGAAACGCAGCCCCTTAACTAGTTCTTCCACTTTATCGAGCAGCCAAAGGGCCGAGTCTCCTGAACAGGAGGCTTCTGCCCCACCAGGATAGCGTCCAAGGCGTTTCTCAGGTCGCGCGATTTCACTTCGGCCGCGCGCCGGTTATCGTCTATTCTTCCCTTATACTGCAGGGTTCGTTGCTGGTCGAATGCGAAAACGTGGGGTGTACAGATTGCTCCGTACTTGCGCGCAATGTCTTGTGTCTCGTCACGAAGATATGGAAAGTTGAAACCCTTGTCCTTCGACCGGTGAATCATATTCTCGAAACTGTCTTCTGGATAGTTGTGGTCGTCGTTGCTGTTTATCGCGACGAGCGTCACTCCCTTTCCAGAATAGTCTCTCTGAAGCTGGACCATTCGATCCTCATAGTCACGAACGTGTGGGCAATGGTTACAGCTGAAAACAACCACCACAGCCTTGCGATCTCCGAAATCCTTCAGGCTGTACGTTTTCCGGTCCACGGCTCTAAGGTGGAAATCGATGGCAGGGCTGCCAAGCGCAAGTCCTATCGAGCCCAGTGTCGTTGAGGACGACATGGGGCGGGCCAAGGTGCAGGGTTTTAGAAACCTTTCGAGGGAATGTCGAAGAACGAGGCAGACTGGACTCTGTCAGGCACTAATCTCTACATTGGCACGTCGGGATTCAGCTATCCAGGATGGAAAGGAAGATTCTACCCTGAGGATCTGAAGAGCGAAGATTTTCTCGGATTCTATTCTCAGAAGCTAAACAGCGTCGAGATCAACAGCTCCTTCTACGCACCACCAACCATGGCGATGGTCAAGACCTGGTCCGGTAAGACCCGGGATGAATTCCGGTTTTCGATAAAGTCGCCGCGTCAGATAACTCACATCCTCAAGCTCGGCGAGGGCTCCGCTGATTCCGCGAAGAGGCTGGATGGCACCCTAGAACTCTTGGGTTCAAAGCGTGGGCCGGTGCTCTTCCAGCTACCCCCTTTTCTACGGCAGGACCTGAAACGTCTCGAAACGTTTCTGAAAGATACTTCCGGTTTTGCGAAGAAGGTGTTCGAGTTTCGTCACGAGTCCTGGCTTGCGGAATCGACATTTGCGCTCTTGGAAAAATACGGGGCGGGTTTCTGTGTTGCAGAGACTGAAGACATGAAGCCTGTTCTAAGAGTCATTGGCGATGTTGCTTACTTCAGATTGCGAAGTGACTTGTATGACCGTAAAGGGATTAGAGTCTGGTCTGCCCGTATCGTAGATCTGATCAAGGATGCCAAGGAGGCGTATCTGTATCTGCGCCACGACGAGACCGGAGAAAATGCTACTCTGGCTATTGAGCTGAGGGAACTGGTACGAGAAGCCCTGTCGGACTGAGGCTTTCAGGCTGTCTTGGCGACGGCTTTCTTCAGTTCTTCATAGTTAGGCTCCTTGCCAGGATCCTCAGTGACCCATTTGTAGGTCACGACACCATTCTGGTCCAAGATGAAGACGCTCCTCTTGGCCACGGTGTAGCCCTTGAGATTTCCGAAGTTTTCATGGAAGACGTTGTACTGGCGAACGATGTCTCTGCCGTAATCGCTGAGGATGGGAAAGTTCAGCCCGTTCTTCTCTGCGAATGCCTTGTTGGTCCAGGGATCGTTCACGTCGATACCAACGATTTGCGCGTTGAATTTGTTGAATTCGGCGAGGCTGTCTCGGAGAGCGCACATTTCCTTCGTGCAGACGCTGGTGAAGGCGCCTGGAAAGAACGCGAGCAATGTCGCTCCTCTAGGCTTCAGCAATTCTTGCAGTCCTCTCGGCTTTCTGTCATGGTCTGGCAGCGTGAAGGTTGGAGCCTTTTCTCCTTGGTTGACCATCTCTAAATTCGGGCCTAGGCTCGACCGTGGATGTTTCTAAACCTTACACCAAACATGACCAATCGGGTTCTGAATGAAGATTAGAGTATTGAAACCGGAAAAAAAGTTCGGGAAGTAGAAAGATCCGAGGACAGTCTAGTCTTGGTATTCGTCGTGGTCTTGATCGCTCGAGGCACAGGGTGAGCCACCATCTTCCGCATCCTGAGAGCCAGTGCGATGACCGTGGACCGTGTCATTGTCAGTCTTCGTGTCGTGGTGCATGTGGTACGCCGAGTCTTGTACTCCTATCGCCTTTACTAGGGCGACCGTGGTGTCCAACCGGTTCTTGATTGCTCCGTAAGCATTGCCGCCGTGGTCATCGTTTCCCTTGGCTTGAGAATCGTTATCGTGTTTTGGATCATGCGACTTGTTGGTGTTGCACGACCCCGTGCTCCCACTGCTGCTACTACTTGAGCTGCCTGTGCCGCTATTATCACCGTTTCCTCCGCTTGAGCCACCNNGCCATTGTTGGAGTTCGTGGTTGTGGTGGTGGTAGTAGTTGTAGGTGTCTTCCTGGTGCTCTGACCGTTGTTGTTATTTCCGTTGTTGTTTCCGCTTGTGGTTGGACTCGTGCCTTGTGGAGAGCCTGAATGGAGAAGGAAGAGTGGTGTTCCGACCGCAGCGATTGCAGCGATGAGTAGTGCTATCACTCCAATGCTACGCTTGCTTGGGATGTTCATTCTTTTTCTATCTCCCCCTTTTTTTGGGTGTCGGCG
>DAFH01000194.1 GCA_002495485.1 Candidatus Bathyarchaeota archaeon UBA185 | reverse complement strand
GACCTTCAAGATATTCATGGAGAAGAATCTCGTTTCCGAACAGCTCCGTGCTGGGGTCAACGACGAGCCTCACCAGCAGAGACAGAGAATTGGTTCCTTCTTTGGCCCGAAGCTTCCCTTCTCCTCTCAGCAGGCTCTTCAGCGCTGAAACGATGACATTCGTGTCAATGACGAAGCTTGATGTTGCGGCGCCGGAGCTCCTTTCTCGCTTCGTCATTCGATTCTTTTTCGACCTTTCTTGCTATCTCATCCACNNGTCGAGCTTCTTCAGGATCAGCGCATCTTCTTTGTTCGTCTCAGCCAACAACAGGACACTGTTCTCCTCAAGGTTCATCCTCTCCCTAATCTCCTTCGGGATCACGACCCTTCCCGCCCTGTCTATCGTGGTGACGGCTTCTGCCATTCCACCATCANNCCCATACCATAATGGTATTAGTGAAGATGCACCTTCTCTCCGAAAGTATTGCTTTCTATTACAGAACAGGGGTGGTTATCTGTCGTCAGCGATAAGATGGTGCTTTGTGCGCAATCGTCTTCTACAGAAAGTGCATCCGTGGGAAAACATACCCGAAGGCAGCTAGAACCGGTCCGTACGCGTTCGCCCAGGAGGTCACGCGGGTAAACGGGAAGGTCGTCTCACGATATGTCGGTATTGTATCGGTTCCAGAGGACACAGGTAGCATCCTTTCGGTCGATAAGCCCAAGCTCGAAAAGAAGGCCGAACGCGACAGACGTTACTGGACCCAAGAGCAACTCGACACGCTGATCAAGAACCGCGCAACTTCGTCGAATAGGGACTTGGCCTCAGGGATGGGCCGTAGCACAGGATCGATAAGTCACAAGCTCAGTGAACTACGAAAAAAGGGACTAATTCAAAGTGTAGTTCCCCGAAAAATCGCCTGTAAACTGTGTACTACAATCTTCGAAACAACTTCAAGCGTTCAGTTATATTGTTCCAAGGAGCATAGACTCCTTGCGATCAGGAATCTACGGATCACAGCCCGTCGAACGCATAGCAATAAGTTGAGAGATGCCGCACTTTTCCGGTACGGAGGCCAACCCCCTACGTGCGCTTGTTGTGGTGAGTCAAACAAGGAGTTCTTATCTCTAGACCACGTCAAGAATGACGGTAATTTACATCGTAAGACTTTCACGGGTTCAATCTATCAGTGGATGAAGAATAACAATTACCCTAACGGTTTCCAAGTGCTGTGTCATAACTGCAACTTTGCGAAGGCATGGTATACTGAATGCCCGCATAAACGTCCTAAGACGGGTGGCTGAATTTGCCGACCCGAGCCGCTAGTCCGAACAGGTTCAGTCGAAACAACAGCGATTTTCGGGTCAGTCACACAGACTCGGAGTCCTCGTTCCTTGCCTCCCTCAACTGGTGCGGCATAGCAGCGGAGAGCGATTATAGGATCATAGACTGGTCTTCTGTCAGGTGCCCGAACTGCAGGGCCGAGTTCTCTCTCGACCGCGCAGACGCTCCGATCATAGGTCCCTGTGACACGCTTCCCACCACAGAGTGCCCGAAGTGCGGGGGCGACGCTGCTCCGAGGGCATTCCTGCCCGACCTCGTGCTGAGCCGCGAGAAGCGGATTGTTATAGAAATCTCAGGGGGAGAAGAGCTCAATCCACGACCACGCCAAGGTCGACTTCTACAACAGGCATGGAGTCCGCTGGATCGAAGTAACCAACGAGACGGCAAAGGATTCCATGGCGGTCAAGGCAGTCTGTCAGAGTTTGGACTAGCTGTCACATCGAACCATCCAGAGAGACTGTTCTCGCCAGAATCTGGGTAGCTTGGCAGAAGATAGCGGGGCGCTTATAGCTCACAAAGCAGGGGAAACGGGAGAACCGAGCTTGGAAGGACTTCCCCCCGATGCGGTAGCCTCAGACGGGAGAAAGGTAACCCTGACACGGGAGGATTGGTTGCACATACAATTCCGGCACCCGGAGGTGGGAGCGGACCCAGTGCCTTTGCTCAATGTCGTCTCGAACCCCGACGAATTGCACCGTGATACTCGCGGAGGGTTTCATGCGTTGAAGCGCGTTGATCCGAAGCACTTCCTGGTGGTGATCTATGATTTTGCGGGAGAGGAAGAAGAAGAAAGTAATAGAGNNTCTCACCGACCTTCTGGGCCGAGTAGGTATCGCTGAACCTAACTAACGGCTTAATTAGGACGGCCTTCATAATCAACGAGAAGAGGAAGAAGAGGAGGTATCGACTACAACCATGACCAGCAGGACAATCCTTGACTTGGACCTCAAGAAGATTTTGTCAAAGATCGAGAAGAAGTACAGGGTCAAGCTCTCGAGGAACGTACAGGCCGTGGATTACGGCAGCGAGCGGAGAAGTGGCGGCGATCTGTACATCAGATTCAGGCATGTGGAGAAACCTGTCGGCGAGCCGACGGAAGACGGTCTAGTGGTCCTCTTCNNACGATGAGCGGGAAGACCACGGTAGTGGTGATCAAGCGGTGGCAGTCGAGGTTCTCGACCTGAATCGACTCATGCGGGACTAACTGACCGAAAGTATGACGTGACTCTCTCTGTGCCGGACCTCTCCGCCTCGTTCAATCAATAGCCAACAATTGAAGGCAGTTGCTGCAGGAAAGCAGGTTTGGCATCTGTAGNNTGCCTCCGTACACCAGGCTGAGCAGCCCGGCATACTTCCTCATGTCCTCGACCGACTCGGCTGAAAGCAACACCTCAGTCTTCCCACCCGTGTAGACCAGCTCGAACGTCCTTACAGTAGGAGCTGCCAGGTGAACGAGGGGCTGAACCGAAGAATCCTCTAGAGCCTCCTCATTCTTAGGCACCGTCCCGAGTCGTACCAGCCTTGAAGAGATGCTCTCGGCTTGCGTTGAATCCGCCTCCTCATCCGCGACATTTCCCTTCGCAAAGTGCCGGGTCGATGTCCCTCCGCG
>DAFH01000097.1:10915-11177 GCA_002495485.1 Candidatus Bathyarchaeota archaeon UBA185 | reverse complement strand
ACCAGCGGCTGTAATAGAGATGATCCACAACTACTCCCTCGTCATGGACGACCTCATCGACAGGGGAGAGGTCCGGCGAGGCAGACCGACGGTACGCGCTCTCCTGGGCGACTCTGTAGCTCTACTTGTCGCCATGTTCTATCGAGAAGCCCTCGACGATCTCGTCCAAGAATGTTCATCGACAAGCAGGATAAGACGAGTGGCAGTGCAAGCGATGAAGGAAATTATCGACGGAGAACGTCTCGACCTGCTCTTCGAGCAG
>DAFH01000097.1:1798-10894 GCA_002495485.1 Candidatus Bathyarchaeota archaeon UBA185 | reverse complement strand
CAGCCGGCGAAATAGGAGGACACGCAGCAGACGCAGGCCAAAGAATCGTTCGTGAACTCGGCCTATTTGGCTGGAAGGCCGGTCTCGCTTTTCAAATCATGGACGACGTACTGGACATCTGCGGAAGCAAAACCGGAAAGCAACAAGCAAAGGATGTCGTCGAGCACAAGCTAGGAAACGCTGCCATCCTCGTCGCTCTTCGATTCTTGCCCAAGAAAAAAGGAACTGAGCTCAGACAGATTCTCAGCACAGAGAGGGTCACACACTCCAAGGTGTCGCGAGCCATCGCGCTCGTAGGCGAGACACCCGCGGAGAGAGACTGCAAGGAGATTGCGCTCAAATACTTGGAAGATGCTAAGAAACACTTGGTCGTCTTGAAGGAGTCGTCCTACCGATCTGGGCTTTCGAACTTGGCTGATGATATTGTCAACAGATCCTTCTAAGAGTTCCACGGGACAAATCGTGTCCCAACCGAAGAATCGCCCTTGAGCAGCCGTCGCAAGTTTGACGGATCCTTCAGGTTGAAAATGTACGATTCCACTCCCCTCCTTGCAAGTCTCAGAGCCTCAACAACCTTCCCACGCATCCCGCCGGTAGCGTCGAAGCTCGACTCGCGGATTCCCTTAAGCAGGTCAGAACAGTTTGTCCTAGCAACTTCTCTGACTATTGTCGAAGCCTTAGAATTGGGGTAGACGCCCTCCACGTCGCATCCGAAAAGAACCCTTGACACGGGCATCTTCTCCGCGAACAATGAAGCGATCCGATCAGCCGAGACCACTCCAAAACCTCCTCGTTCATCTACTACGAGATCTCCATGAATGACTGGAATGACTCCACGATCAAGCGCGGCGGTCAGCGGACGGAGAAAGCATGGTCCCACGTCCTGTCCTCGCAGTGTCATGAAGCTCATGGGGCGAATCGGAACGAAAGGCCGATGGCGGAGCAGGAGAGCGACCCCGATGATTCTTGTTAATTGGTCCAGGTTCAATTCGATCTCCGAGATAGCTTCGAGGCCGTTTCTGCCCCTAAAGCTCCTCGCGATCCGCGACTTGGTCGCGAAGGGATGAGCGTACGATCCTCCGCCGTGCAAGAGAATCAACGGTTTGCGATAGCTGGCGATCTCTCCGACCGCGCGGTGAATGAGGTCAAGTCTTGGAGTACAGATTTTCTTCTTGTCAGTAATCGCTGAGCCTCCGAACTTCACGACAACGGGCGCGTCCATTGACCTTTCTTGGCTCCGCTGGGGCATTTAGCCGCTTCGGGATGACTACCATAGCAAAATCAAGGTAACACGCACCTTATGATAATCAGGGACGAGCGTCTCAACTAGCAGTCAAAATTGACAGCCAGACTTGATTCCGAGGACAGTCACCTCGATCTCATCGAGAACAGGATAGTCCACTCTCTCGGCGAGAGGCCGGGAAGCTCCATTGGAGAAATAGCTAGAGATCTGAGGGTTAACAGGTCCACCGCTTCGAAGTACCTCCACGTCCTTAGAGCCAAGAAAAGGGTCAACTTTCGACAGGTCGGACCGGTAAAACTCTGGTCACTTGAGGAGAATAGGTAATGGAGACTCGAAGGGCCAGTGTCTCCACCATGCAACAAGGAGACGACAGGGTCTCGACCGGGATTGGAAGTCTAGACAAGCTCATCGAAGGCGGACTCGTAAGGGGAGACACTACCATAGTTGCCGGTCAGCCGGGCACTGGTAAGACAACAATGGGTCTACAGTTCCTAGTCCACGGAGCCGTCAGGTGCGGAGAAAATGGGGTCTACGCTTCTGTCATAGAAAGCGGTGAGAAACTGAAGCGCAATGCTCGACGTTTCGGATGGGACCTCGACGCGTTGGAGAAGGAAGGCAAAATCCAACTGGTTTCGCTGCAGTCGACAATGAAGGCCGGAGTGAGCACAGCTCTGGAAACGGTGCTGGAGGCACTACATACTGTCAACGCGAGGAGATTAGTCTTCGACTCACTATCTGCCCTGATGACAGCGTTTGAGAGTACCGCCGAGGCGAGGAGCTTCCTTCACATAATGCTAAAGTTCCTTGAAGCGGCGAACTGCACGACGCTGATGATCAGCGAGGTGCCTTGGGGGAGGCAGCAGCTCGGCACCAACTTCGAGGAGTTTCTTGGTGACGGTCTTATCGTCCTCGAATCGAGTTTCGACAATTCAAGAATTCGCCGTCGAATCTACATTCCCAAGATGAGAGGAACCGAGAACCGGCTTGAGGGATACGACTATTACATCACCAGAGAGGGCTTTGCATTAGCTCCTACTCCGATCCCGCCTGACAAGATCCGCTGAAAGGCCTAAGCAACTTCCAGGGTGCCTTTTTTCTGGATACGCGAAACGGCGAACGGCTCGAGAAGGCTTCGAAGGCAGAGCTGATCGAGAAGCTAATCGGTTCCGAGACGAAGGCGGAGCTACTGATGTTTTTTCACGAATACCCAGAAACCACGGACACTTTAGAAGGGATAGCCAAGAGGATTCACCGGAGTCCCAAAGATATCGAACAGGACCTGTCAGATCTCGTGGATCTAGGGCTTCTGCACGAAGTAAGAACACTGTCCTTCAATAAGGCAAGAGACCAAGAACTCCAACGAGAAATATCGAAGAGGCTCACTTCACCTTCCCCGCTGGATGAGGCTGAAAAAGCAGCGTTGAAGGAGAAGACGGGGGTTGGAATAATAGACGAGCTTCTACCTGAAGGATACCCGTCCTCCTCGGTAGTGCTCGTAATGGGAGATCCTGCAACCGGCAAGACCACTCTCATGGTGCAGCTCGTCACTGAAGCACTCCGCAACGGCAAGAACATCGTCTATGCGACATTAGACGATTTTCCAGACAGCGTAAGAGCATCAATGAAGGTAATGGGCGTGGCGCCGGCCAACTATGAGACTGAAGGCCGACGGAGGCTCACCTTCATCGACTGCTACTCGTTTCTCGTAGGCGTAAAAAGCAAAGAGCAGTATAGCGAAGATCCCCAGCGACTCTCTGACCTTAGCATTGTCGTTTCCAAGGCTCTTTCAGAGACTAACGATCCAAGTAACACGCTTCTCGCCATGGACTCGCTAACAACCTTGATACAGAGGAGTGGAGTGAGGCCATCATTCGATTTTCTTCACACACTCGTGGCGAAGATCAGAAGTTGCAAAGCAAGTTGTGTGACCTCTCTGTCTCGGAAGGCATTCCATCCCGCTATCATAGCCGCAATCCAAGACAAGGTGGACGGCGTGATCGAGATGAAAGCTGAAGATACGAAGGATGGGCTCGCGAGATACATACGAGTCTCGAAGATGAAAGGAGCGCGACACGTAACTGCATGGACTCCCTATAATAGGGATCCAAGCCTAGGGCTCATCATTCCGTCACGAAATGCCGTACTGTGACTCACTCGTATCTCTCATTCTCCCTCCGTGGGTCTGGCCCCTGAAAAACGCCTGCGAAGATAGAGTCCTGCAGGTGCACTCGATGCTCCGAAGTTCGGAGTGAGTTCTCTAAAGAACGCTTTCGCGAGGAAAGACTTCGATTCCAGTGTCGGTTATTCTGTACGGTCGAGGCTGGTTGTCAACCGGAGTCTTGCGCATCTTCTCTATCTGTATAACCCTTAGAAGCGATTTGCCGACCTGCAGTTGCTGGAGCAGAATAACTCCGTGAGCGAGGTATTCCTCGTAGTCGATATTCCTTTCAAATCCTGGTCGCCGCAACTCCGTGGTGATTAGACACGTGGCTCCGGTGTCTGCAAGGGCCTCCATCAGCTCGACGAGAGCGTTTCGTTGGGCGACCACTCCATCATACTGAAAAACCAACGTCGTGACGGGGTCCACGACTATCCGTCTCGCGCCTATCTCTTTGACGCTCGTCCGGATCATTTCTATCAAGGTCGCCATTGAGAACTCTTTGCGTCCAACCGTCAGTTTTCCAACCTTGATCTCGGCAGGAAGGTATCGTATCGGGGACGCTTCGAGAAAGATCAGTTTCTTATTGCTCTCCAGCTCATCAAAATCCCATCCGAAATCCAACATCTCTTCGAAAACGTGTTGCTTGTTCTCGTCGAGACTCACATAGACACCAGGTTCTTCATAGTCCAAGATGCCGTTTACTAGAAACTGAGAGGACATGATAGTTTTTCCAGTCCCGGGACCCCCAGAGAGAAGAATAATCCTGCTCTTGGGCAGTCCACCCGTTAGAAGCTTGTCTAGCCCTGGAATGCCCGTTGGGGTTCTAGTGGTTGCGGACGAGTCAGCAGGGGCAGCGGCCATGAATCTTCGCAAGAGTGCCAGCGATGGCCCAGAAGCATATTCGTTCTGATACGCTGGCCCTCTTGAACAGGATACACGGAACGAATATCGGCGAACTCCTGTCGACTCGTTCGAGTCAGGGTGTAGCTAAAGACAGACTAGGCGTCTTGAAGAGTGACATCGAAGGATAGAGTGGCTCTGTATCAGGACCCTGCAGTCCAGCTACTGATAAGTAAGTTCGTGCGCGGAGAGATAGTCGAACTCACACCGAGCTTCGATCTGGATCAGACTGTAAGATACGCTGAGGTCGAACAGGTTGTTGACGGCGACGCAACCGAAGCTAAGCAGTTAGTCCAGAAACTCTGGGACGTTGGAATCTTCAAGAGAAAATTCTACGAGAAGGTACTGGTATGTCCCTCATGCCTTTCACCCAATGTCAGCAACGACTATGTCTGTCCAAACTGCAATTCGATAGATATCGAACGGAAGACGCTTCTTGAGCACACTGCGTGTGGGAACATCGACAGCGTCGACAACTTCCTAGTCGAAGGAGGACTCCTTTGTCCGAAGTGCAACAAGGAGTTGATCGAGGCAGGCGTGGATTATCAAAAGCTCGGGGCCTGGTTTCAGTGCACTCAATGCGGGAAACGTTCGGACATGCCGAGCCCCATTCACAGATGTCGTAATTGCGGCCACATCTTTACAATACGGGATACTGGGTTCGTCAATGTCTACGCCTACAGATTAAGTTCAGACGCTGAGGAGGAGTTCAAACGAAGCTATCTCATCATGAAGCCGATAGGGCTCGTACTCGAAGATTTCCAGTTCAAGGTTGAGATGCCGGGCCAGATCGCGGGTAGGTCCGGTGCACTTCATCGTTTCGATGTAGTAGCAACGAAAGGCTCATCAGAAGTAGTTGTGCTGGACGTGATTGCTAGCGACAAGGCGATTGACGAAGTGCCGGTCGCATCCATGTACGCCAAGGTCTTCGATGTAACACCGTCCCAGTCAATCCTTGTCGCGATTCCCGGACTGACTGACAAGGCGAGGAAGGTTGCATCCCTTTACAGAATTTCGACGATCGAAGCCGAGAACTCGCAACAGGCAGCCGACCGGATTAAGGACAAGTTCGGCTGGGCAGGACTATCTGGTAGTGATGAGTCTTTCGGCGACCTTCAGCTGTAACCGGGCAGCACTTCTCTGGGTTCCATCATTCCCATCGGGCCCGACAACTTTGCGCATACAAAGTTGTGTTCTAAGTGCCATTAAAGGTCCGCCCGGTCAAACTGCGAGACAGTCTCTACCTGTTGATCCCGGTTGACATTGCCCGTCTCTTGGGGGTTGCGTCGTCCTCCGATTTCCAATTAAGGCTGGACGAGAACCAAGACACAGTCAAGCTTGTGTACGAACTCAAGAAAGGAGAGGCCGAGTCAAACGACACCAAGAAAGGTTGACTCTGACAAAGGCAACCTCTTTTGAACCCTATTCTTGACTCTATCGCATACGCAAGCTCGTGTCTCGCCCTCTTCTTCCTCATTCGTGCAAAGAAAACGTACTTTCTAGATTCACGCTTCTTCATCGCGATCGCAACCATGGGGTTCATCGGTTACGTGGCAGTAGCCACCTATTCCGATCTATTCGGTCAACCAGTTCTCGTCGACTTGTACACCGTGCTCATTGGTATCATGGGCGCTTCGACAGGAGTTGCCTCTTACCTACTGAAGAACAGCGAGCCGATGAGGCCAAACGGAGTTGCCGGACTAAACAGGTTCTTTTCAAGGCCGCCTATCCCCTTCCTATGTTTCCTCGCAGCCACCGTAGCATGGACAATTGCGTCTTNNCCCGCCACTGGTGCAGAGCGAAACAGATGCTAGTGGTACCACCTACTATCTACTCTACCCAGCGTGGCTCATCGGACTGGGCGTTGCCCTTCTGGCTTTGTTCATCGCGTTGCCGGTGGCTTCCGTTTATCGTCAATCAAGACTCGTGAAAGAGAAGACTGCATCACTGTCCATGAAGATCATCAGCGTCTGTTGGGCTCTTTTTGCAGTATCGGTTTTTTTCCAGACCATTGGCGGCGGGCTATTCCATCTTCCCGCTACCCAAGGTCTCGGCTTCGTTGCTGACAGTTTCCTTTTCGTCCTAATCGCCTTCGCGCTACGAGAGCCCACCGTTCTGGCGAGGATTGTCACCGCGAGCGAGATGGTAGGCCAGGGAATGAGCTCGCTGAGCACTCATCCTGATGCGGAACCCACAATAATCGTCTACAATACGGAATCAGATCGCCAGAGGCTGATTGAAACTTTCGTTGGTGAAGGCCTTGCGAGAGGGCAGACGGTGGTCTGCCGAGTGACGAAGTCTGAGGTACCATTCTATCGTGCGGTTCTAAAGAGTTCGGAACTGGGGGATCCCGCGATAGGAAGACAGGATGTGGTGATTAGACCTATCGAGGTATCGGCTTTTTCTGACGACGTAGAAACACGCTCCGCTTCATCACATGATCTGCGAGAGCTGATTGATCTTGATGAACTCGGGATAGAAAGATCCAAGGTGATCATCGAAGAAATTACCGCTCTGGATAATGCGTTTGAAAAGGGACGAAATGGGCGAATATGGGCTCTCAACTCCGAGAGTGCCCGAGCGGGAATCTTGGATTTGCTTGTGGGCAAGAATCCGAGATCGAGGGTAATAGACCCGGCGCAAGAGCAGGACTTGTTTTCGAGCCATCTTGGCCTGAAGCACCAAGACATACTTGGTCGAAGAATGCTACTTGAGTACGGGCCGACGAGCGACTATGAAGCGCTCGTCCGAGCTTTTGCTAGAGAATTCCAGGCCAACGTAGAACCCGTAGCGGTCTTTACAAACGCTGGGAGCCCTGTGTATCGTGAGTTCGTCGACCAGCGAAACATACGGCTCTTCACGTTCAGCACGAAGACATCTACACCGTCAAGGGCTTCTACCGAGCAAGTCCTTCTTCCAGAAAGAGACACCTCGCTACTGCTTGATGCGGTTGACAAACTGCTACAGGCCCACAGAGGGAGACGAATCGGAATAATATTCGAAGTGTTCACCTACCTCATCCTTTCGTTGGGATTTGAGAAGGCTTACGGCGTAATCTCATCAGTCGTGGAAATGGTCGAGTCAGAGCTGGCGACCATTCTAGTGTTGATGAATTCTGAGGCATTGGAGGACAGGACTCTGAGCGGAATCAGGGGTCTCTTTCAGTCGCAACTACACTTCGACTCGTATGGCCTCAAGAAGATCAGGNNCCAAAGGCGTCGCAGACTCGTTTTCCGAGGCCCAAGAACCTAAGAGGATTCAGGTATGAGTGGTCGAATGCAATCCTTCTCTCAAATCCTCTTGGAGTGCATAGATGAAGGGCTGTCGGTCCTCGGCAACGAACCACGGGAGGCAGTCTACCAGTTTCTGAAGACAATATGCTCCCTATCACACGAAGAAATCCCAGAGCGCGTCCCGGATTTTGCTGCAGGACTCAAGAAAGCGCTGGGAGGAGCATCGAAGGTGATCGAACGCGTAATCCTCCGAAAACTCTTTGAAAAGACAGGCTCAACCTTCCGCGATGCACCAGACACCGACTTCAGCGAATACGTCTTGGACGCGAGGAGAAGATATGAGATAATCGCGCATCGACACGATGATACAGTAGACATAACGCGATCAAAGAAGGGCCAGTTCTCCAGTTAGTGTGTCCAGTAGCCCGGACGGGGTCGGGCCAATACCGAGGCACGTTATGGTTCCAGGCGGGACTTGAGTTAGGCCTCTGTCCTCGACAATGTGATGCGGTAAACGTCTCGACCGTGCCTCAGCTCCAATCCTAAGGATCGAGGCAAGGTCAGGCACCTTCAGCGCAATCTTCGCCTGGCCCTCATCAATCCAGTGCTTCCACCACTCGGGATATCTCGTGCGTGCCTCCTCAGCCGCACTCACTGCCGCATGAGCGCACTGGACCGCAATCTTTCCACGCCCAATCTTCAAGTCCAACCTGACGATCAGAGCCTGCTTGTACCGGAACCGGTCAGACATTTCCAGTGAAAGCCGGAGCTGCTCACAGTATTTAACAAGGTAAATCTCGCTTGCTAGGTCGCTTTCTGTCTTGAGTGTCGCTTCGGCAAGAATTTCGGCTATCGTGCATGCCACAGAAGATCCTGCGAAGGTCATGCGAGCGCTAAACTTTGCCTGCTCCAGAGAGTACTTTCACCCAACTGTCGAAAAGAGAAAGGTGAAGGGCCACTTTGGAAACGAGATCACGACGATTGCTCTCAGCGTCAGAGGTCGATCTGCGAACAGTCTTCTCTTCACTGTCTTGAGGAATCTCTCCTCCTCTGATCGTCAGAAGCTCCGGGAGGGGCTTGGAAGCCGCATCGACGAAGAGCAGAGACTGCATCTGCGACTGGACAAGCAGGAGTGTTTCAGAGGATTCTTACGACTCAAAGAGCAAGATCCAATAAAGGCGCAATTTTCGCTCCAAAGAGTCTCAGTCTCAAGAGATCAGGTCCAAGAGTTTCTTGAATCGCAAGAGAGACAAGGATGATTTTCGCCGACGCCTGTTTCTCACCAAGGACAGATAATATTAGAGCGGTACTGAATCTCGGTTAGGGGGATGAGGAAGCCAGTCCCAGCCTGACCGGGAAGGGGATGATATTCTCTGCGACGGGCCGACCCCAAAACCTGCAAATTGGAAGAACTCGGAAAGGTTAAAGTACGCACCGAAGTCTCGAATCCCCAAATCGATCTAGGTGTAAGAATTGTCAATGTTTGCAGTGCCCGGCGCATACGACCGGGCGATCACCGTTTTCTCCCCTGACGGGAGGCTCTTCCAGGTAGAATACGC
>DAFH01000097.1:0-1777 GCA_002495485.1 Candidatus Bathyarchaeota archaeon UBA185 | reverse complement strand
CTTCCAGATCGACGAACACGTCGGAACCGCCGTTGCCGGACTGAGCTGCGACGCGCATATTCTGGTAGACCAGGCGCGGATTTATGCGCAGAGTAACAAACTCATGTACGATGAGCCTATCGATATTGAGATCTTGACCAGACGAATTGGGGAGATCAAACAGCTGTACACGCAGCACGCTGGTGTTAGACCATTCGGAATCTCAATGTTGTTTGGAGGAGTCGACAAGAAGGGTAGCAGACTCTTCTGGACTGACCCAAGTGGCGCCTTCTTCGCATACAGAGCATGGGCGATTGGAGCTGGAGGAGATGCCGCGAACGAGATTCTAGAAGCCGAGTATCGAGACAACCTGACCATGGATACGGCACTGCTCCTGGGAATGAAGTGCATGACGAAGGTCTTGGAGGGTAAGGCAGAGCCGCAAAAGATTCGAGTTGCGATCATTCCACGAGACACTGGCAAGTTCCAGAAGCTTCCCGTGGAAGAGGTCGACAAGTACCTCCGAAGGATGGATGCAGGAAGAAAGGCCCCGGCTGGCAAATGAGTGACAAGTACACAACAGCCAGACTAGCAAAAGGACAAGACCATTTCGAGGTACTCGTCAAGCCCCAACAGGCATTAGACTACAAGCTGGGAAAACAAGTGCCCATCTCCCAAGTACTCCTGATTGAAGAAGTCTACTCGGACTCTAGTAAGGGCACCCGGGCGTCCGAAGAGAAGCTTCAGAAGTACTTTGGAACCAGTGACCCTGTGAAGATCGCAGAGGAGGTCATGAAGAGCGGTGAGCTCCAACTCACCACCGAACAGCGCCGTCAACTGATCGAAGACAAGAGGCGACAGATCATCTCAATCATTTCGAGGAACGCGATCGACCCGAGAACGGGAACGCCGCATCCTCCGCTAAGAATTGAACAGGCAATGGGGCAGATTCGCCTATCGATTGATCCCTACAAGAGCGCCGAAGAGCAGGCCAAGGTCGTAATTGATGAGCTGAGACCTATCCTCCCGCTGAAGATTGAACAGATGAGGATCGCGGTGAAGGTTTTCGCCGAACATGCAGCGAGAGCCTACAATGCTTTCAAGAGTTTTGGGACTGTGAGCAGGGAGGAGTGGCAGTCAGACGGCTCTCTAGTAGCAGTTATAGAGATGCCTGCGGGGATGTACGGCTCGTTCATAGAGAAGATAGGCAAGTTGACCCAAGGAACAATACAGACCAAGGTATTGAACTAGGAGGCGAACACTTGTGGTGGTAGTAGCTGAACCCAAGGACGTGGTCGCTCCGGGCGAACTCCTCGCGGAGGGCGACCATTTGCTTGGAGACAATGCGTACCGGATTGGGACGAAGATATTCTCAGACTGCATCGGGATATTGGAAGTCGACGGGAACAGGGTCTTCGTGGTGCCCCTGAAGGGCGGTTACATTCCAAGAGTCGGCGACCTGGTCGCTGGCAGAGTCGTTGACATCGGACTATCGGGGTGGTCGGTAGACATTCGGGCGCCTTACGAGGCGATGCTGCCCGCCTCAGAGACCCCGGGACCGAGGGGACCCCGAAGGCGCGACCTTTCGACCTCCTACGATGTGGGAGACATGTTGCTTGCGGAGGTTCTTGCCTTTGATCGTACGAGGGACCCTCTTCTGACAGTCAAGGGGCCTGGGCTTGGAAAAGTAGCGACGGGGAGAGTCGTGGAGATAAGCGCGGCAAAGATTCCACGTCTCATCGGGCGGAAAGGGTCGATGATTAGCATGCTCAAGAAAGAGACCGACTGTCAGATCACG
>DAFH01000131.1:10194-10362 GCA_002495485.1 Candidatus Bathyarchaeota archaeon UBA185 | reverse complement strand
GAGCCCTTGATCCTTCCATGGCTGAAAGCGACAATGTAGACCCTGGTCAGGTAGTTGTCGATGGTCCTCGCAGTGAATATGCCGTCGATTCTCGTGCTGCCTCTGCGTACTAGGCTTCGAAGATAATCCGTAGAGTACTCGTGGCTTTTAAGGATCGTGTCGGCTCGC
>DAFH01000131.1:9993-10155 GCA_002495485.1 Candidatus Bathyarchaeota archaeon UBA185 | reverse complement strand
ATGGAGTGAAAACTGAGTACCACTCCTTGACCCGCCATTTGTCTCGAACCTTCTTTGTGGCTTTAGACGTGGGACCTAACCTGCTCTGTTTTTCCTGATCATTCCAAGTGTTGAGTTTGCGGCTTGAATGCAACGCAGGAGGTCGTCCAAGGTGGATATGAA
>DAFH01000131.1:618-9909 GCA_002495485.1 Candidatus Bathyarchaeota archaeon UBA185 | reverse complement strand
CTGTCGATAGAAGCTTCGAATTCGGACATGAATGGTTCAAGATTTTCTCGTGGTATAGTGGCGCCGGCGGCGATTGCGTGTCCGCCTCCGATTCCTCCGTATTTCGCAGAGAGAGTTTGCAGTATCTGGCCGAGATTCACTCCTTTCTCAACAAGTTGTTCTGTAGCTCTCGTGGAGACCTTTGCTTCGTCGGTGCTCGTTTGAGNNAACGAGCGATGACACGGCCCCTGTCATGCTCTCGTCGATCACACCTCTTCCGTTTATTGCAACAACATGCTTTCCAGTTCTTCTTTCGTTTGATGCTGTTGCGACCCAGTTCATGTACTTGGAAAGGGTCGACTTGTATTCGACATAGACGTGTTGGGCGGCCCTGTAGGATTCTCCGCGGTCTCCCACGCCGATCGCGATTCCCAGACTTGCTCGATTCATCCGTCCACATGCATTCAGCAGCGTAGCGAACTCTCTCGCGTCTCTTAGTGGGGTCCCTGGGTCTTCCTTGAGCAGAGTGTAGACGGAACCCACCAGCTCCATCACGATCTCTCCTGGGAGATTGAGGGACGCCATGTGAGAGATTATTCTCTCGACAATCTTCTGCTTCTCTTCCAGAGACAAATCGGATATCGTCCTCCATCGGTCATCGACTTTTGTAGGAACGCGAACTGAATCTAGCAGTGCTAAGCACCGATCTTCTTCGCCGCTGAGCCCAGGTAGGAACGGGTCGGTCGTTGATGCGATGGCTTTATGGATAGGGCGGGTCTGTCGTCCGAAAAAGACTAGATCCTGTTTCACTTCGATCATTCGGGAATCTACGGAATCTTTCAGAATTTCCAGATTCAAGCCTCTGAAGCTACGCTTGGGGGCTTTGTCTTGTTGATCTCCTACTGCTCCGACGATCGCCATTGCTGAAAGATCTGTATTCTTCGAGTCTATTGCTTTGGCAAGGAGATACGCTGTGCCCGCCCCGCTGATTTCTTCGGACCCATTGAAGCCGATTGCATGGCTGTTGAAGTGGTGAATCTTGGCAGAATCCCCTTGGGGCTGGTGATGATCGGCTATGACAATATCGCGGTTTCTCAGAATCCTTGATACAATGTCGATGTAGCCGCTTCCGATGTCGGTGAAGATGACGAGGCTGGATTGTATCTGTTCTATGTCCTCAAGAATCTTCTCATCGATGCGGTCTATTACTCTCAAATGAGTAACGGCGTCCAGCCGGTTGAGTGCACGTAGCATGATACTGCCCGCGCTTATTCCGTCAGCGTCGAAATGGGTTGCGAGTACTACAATATCCTCGCGCGCTTTTTCTTTGATGAGACCGGCTGTTCGAGCAGCCTGGGCTCGTAGCGCGAGATGTTTTTCGTCCTCGCTAGAGGAGCGAGGCTGCAACAGGCTTGTATTGCCACTCCTTAGGAAGTCTACCGATCGACCGGTAGTAAGCGGCCAACCGGTGAATCTTAGACTCTATCAGAGCAAGGTCCCGCTTGTTAGGATAGTCCTTCCTGTTCTTTTCGAGGTGTCTTGCCGCACTAGCCGCCCTCTTCACTAGACTTTCCAAGTCCTCAGGAACCCTAGGGCGAGCATCTTGCGGAATCAGAGTCACAAGCCGCTTCCCTGCTATCTGGGACACCAACGGAATCCCGTACTTGTCTCGCAGAATCTGACCGATGATGCTGGGAGAGTTCCCCTCTTTGGACAGCTTGAGCACAAGATCTTCGACCTCCTCTGGCTGGTACTTGAACCATGACGGAGGGCGCCTGCTGACAGGCCGTGTCGAGCCTGAGCTCCCCCTCTTCCCTGAGTACAGCCGCGCCATGATCTCTGGTCCTATGGTGGACTTAGTTCGGTCTGCCGTTATTTAAGTCGCTAGAAGTGGAACCTTTCAGCAACGAGTCCGTGCCTGGTTCTAGGCCAGATAGCTGGGATGCTGAGCGATTCAAGTGCGAATCTCAATTCTCCGTCAACAGTAGCTATTCCCGTCGGTGCCCTCTCGGCTAGCGCGTAGACGACCAATGAAGCGTCAACATCTGAGGGGCCCGTCTTGTGCTCAACGACCGGATATTTTTTCGCGCGTAGATAGGCGAGGCTTACTTCTGCCCAATTGCGGGCCGACGCGGATCCTCTTCGCGCAAGTCGTTCGAGTTCAAGAACGACTAGGTCAAGGACGGCTATTCTCACTTTTCCAGATACAGCCGTTCTAATCTCTTCATCCAAGTCTCGGTGTTGTCGGAGCAGCGTAAGCAAGAAACTCGTGTCCACAAGTATCTGGAGCTGAGGCTCGGTGATCGGAGGATTGCTCTGAATCATCGGCTCTTCTGATAATGTTCGAACAACGTCTTAGGGTTTCTGGACGATGCCTTTTGAGGAGTCTCCCAAAACGTTGTCTTCTCCTGAACCCGTTCCCTTCCTCCGAGGAGCGCCTGCCAAGAGCTGTTCCCACCCTACGAACTTGTGCTTTACTTCCATGCCCTCTGGCGTGATCTCAAATTCTCTGATATCTCTGTCGTGTTTTGTGCCTCTTGCTTTGAAGATGATGAGAGATCGTCTTAGTGCGCTTTCGACCTCAACGTTTCTTAGTGATATCACATTGTCCATGAGCATCCATATCTCTGATGTCGTTTCTCGTCCTACTGGCTCGGTAGACGCGGTCAAAACAGAGGTCGCATCGTTACTTTTTGCGAGACTGTTCATGCTCTTGATCCACTGAACGTACTCATCCGGGGATAGCACTCTCCGAACTGCGGTGAGACTGTCGATGACAAGCCTCAAGGGTTTCTTCTGTCTGAACAGACTTGTCGCCTCAGATACGAGTCCTTCAAGGGTGTAGTGGTCGGGATAGTGAGACGAGATTGTGATCATATTCTCGTCGACAAACTCTTTCATCGGCCAGCCGAATCCTTCTCCTGTCATGACTAGTTGTCGTATTGGTTCTTCGAAGGACATGTAGAGGCCTCTCTGATCCAATCTGGCTCCTTCGGCAAGGAAATGTAAAGCGAGGATGGTCTTGCCCGCTCCGGAGGGCCCCTCCACTAGAGATGTTGAACCCTTGAAAAGGCCCCCGCCAACCATCCTGTCAAGGCCTGGAGTACCAGTTCCCATTCTCTCCATAGAGACTCTCTCTACCATCACGATCTCGGGATCGGTGACCAAAACGCCGTCATCTCCAATCTCGTAACTATGTTGTCTTGTATTTGCCTTGGTTCCGCGCATCTTGACGACCTGTATTTTTCGGCTGAGACTTCCCTTCCCAAGTTTGAGTGTTAGAGACACGACTCCGTCCGCGACGAACTCTTCGATTCCCGTTCCCGCCTTGTTCTCGCCGAGAGGCTTCTCCACCACCAACAGGGTCGTGCACCCTGCCAACCTCACCATCTTTCCAAGGACGGTGTGAAGGACTGCTCGCGCTTCTATCGGCAATCTGAAAGACTGTGAGAGCGCAGAGAATGAGTCGATCACGAGCCTCTTCGCTCTCATCTTGCTGATCTCTCCCAAGACCACGGTAAGTATGTCTCCCGCCCCCTTCTCGACTGAGGGGGTTGCAAAATCGAGGAGTTCGAACTTGTGCTGTCGCTCTAATGGCTCGAATTCCATGTTCATTCTCTTGCTGTTCGCGAAAAAGGCCTCTCTGCTCTCGGCAAAGGAGACGTAGATCCCAGGCTCGTTGCGCTTCGTGACGCCATAATGAAGATATTTTGCAGAGAAGCTTGTCTTACCGGCGCCTGGATTCCCGGCAAGTAGAACTAGACTGCCTCGAGGAATGCCTCCTTCGACTAGAGAATCGAATCCTGCAATGCCTGTGGGGACTCTGTCGCCAGACTCACCTGCCGATCGGCCTTCTCTCTCGGCTGGAGGCGAGCTTTTGCTTTCCCTATTGTCAGAGTCCATAGTTGCTCACAGACCACAATCAAGACGACTGAGACGACCCCTGGTGAAGCCTGATTCTAGTTGACGGTTATGTTACTCAGACACTCTCTGAAAAGGTGACTCCCTAAGAAAGCGAAATTCTCAGGAATCAGCACGATTCAGCGCTATTCTATCTTATTGTCCCGAACCCGATGAGTCTCCAACTCTCCCCTATCCGGCGGCTGAGAGCAACCTTCGAATCAACCTCGGCACAGATCGGTTTTTTCAGCGAGACATCAGCCACGTCCTCGCGTGCGGACATGACAATTCCTGATGTTACAGCGGTTCCCACGTTCAGAACCAATGGTTCGTTTGTTCTTATCTTCTGTACCGCCACCAGCTGTTCGGTGCCTACCGCCTTCTCGAATAGGTCTATGTCCAAAGTGACCTTTTCGAGGGTTTCAGGTAGAGTTCCAGCCCGCCCAACGACGTTTCCTACCAGTCCGTCGGACTTTGTAACTGATGGATCAAGGTCGGTTCCGACGGCTATCAGGCCTCCTGGAGTGGCCTGTTTCACTTCTCCATCACCCGCCTGCAACCCATCGACCTTGGCTATGAGTGACTCGTAGACGATCTTTCCCGACGTCTCCGTCTTGATCCCGGGTCTGATTTCGACCTCATCACCTTTCTTGAAAATGCCTTGAGTGATCGACCCTCCTACGACTCCTCCAACGAGCTCCTCCACTTCGGTCCCGGGCTTGTTGACGTCAAAAGAGCGTAGAATCGACATTCTCGAGTCAAGCGACTGGTCTCTCTTCGGAGTGGGAATCCTCTCCTGGATAGCCCAGATTAGAGCGTCCATGTTGAGCTTGTGCTGGGCGGAGACGGGAATCACGGGAGCGTTTTCCGCAACGGTATCCTTCGTGAATTCCTTGATCTCCTCGAAGTCCCGCTTGGCTCTCGTTCGATCAACGACGTCTATCTTGTTCTGGACAACTATCATGTTGCGCAAGCCGATCATCTGGGCTGCAAGCATGTGTTCCCGGTCCTGTGCCTGTGGAGTCTTCACGTTGGCTGATACGACGAACAGTGACCCGTCCATGATGGCTGCGCCGGAGAGCATGGTAACCATCAAACTATGATGTCCGGGACAGTCGACGAAACTGACGGACCGGAGAAACTCTGCCGGACTCTCACAATTCGGACAGACCTTGGTCGTTGAGTAATTGGATGGAGGCTCGCAGGAGGGGCATTCGTAGAACGTAGCATCCGCGTACCCAATTCTGATGGTGATTCCGCGGCGGAGTTCTTCCGAGTGTCTAGCAGTCCAGACCCCAGTCAAGGCTTGGACAATGGTGCTCTTGCCATTGTCAACGTGTCCAAGCGTGCCAATGTTGACCTCAGGTTGGATCTGTAGACACTTCCTGCCGAATAGAGCGTACCGCCGTGAGGCAAGTTTTAACCTTTCGAGATACTCCGCCCGTTTGGGCCCGAGATTTCGATGCTATGCTTAGGGATAGAGTCGACCGCTCACACTTTTGGCGCAAGCGTCGTCGAAGATGATGAACGAATCATCACAAATGTGAATTCGACGTACAGACCTCCGGCCGGCATGGGGATACACCCCAGAAAAGCGTCAGAACATCACGCGGGCATCGCAGACTCGATCATGGAAAAGGCGATCTTATCTCCGGATGGGGGACAGCTTGACCCGGACGTGATCGCCTACTCTGCGGGTCCAGGCCTCGGGCCATGTCTACGGATAGGCGCGACCGTCGCTAGAGCAATTTCTTCATTTCTCAAGAAGCCCCTGGTTCCGGTTCACCATGGAGTCGCGCATCTGGACATTGCAATGTCGCTGGGCCAAGTCCACGACCCACTCGCCGTCCTAGTCTCCGGCGGACATACCTCGATCCTCGTGCACATGGGAAAGAGATGGAGAGTGTATGGAGAGACCCAAGACATCACCCTCGGAAACATCCTAGACATGTTCGCCCGTGAAGCTAAGCTTCCCGCTCCGGGCGGCCTCTCCATCGAGAACCTTGCGAAGAAAGGGAGTCGTCTCCTCAGACTTCCGTACACTGTAAAAGGGAACGACGTAGCCTATTCTGGACTGCTTACGGCCGCAATCAGTCAATTGAATCATCGAGCCGCCGTTGAGGATGTTTGCTTCTCGCTTCAAGAAATCGCTTTTTCGATGCTCTCCGAAGCAGTCGAGAGAAGCCTCGTCCAGACTAGACGGAAAGAGGTTCTGCTCGCTGGAGGGGTTGCTGCCAACACGCATCTAAAGGAGATGATCCGATCGGTCGCGGAAGACCATGGGGCGTCCTTCTACTCGATCCCACTTCAGTACTCAGGAGACTGCGGTGCACAGATCGCATTCTCCGGAAGCCTCGCATTCGCACACGACATGAAGGTGTCTAACGAAAACAGCCACGTGATACCGCGTTGGAGAATGGATGAGGTTGACGTACCGTGGATACCGCGAGACTAACCCTCGAAACGTTTTACAGAGGCGCCGAAGCGGACCTCTTTCGCTCCAATGTCGATCCATGGAAGGCCGTCCTAAAACGCCGGGTCAGGAAAGGATACCGCCACGAGTCTCTGGACGACTCGATCCGGAGAGAACGGACCCTCTCAGAAGCTACATTGCTTCACGAGGCGAAGGCTGCAGGGGCAAGAGTTCCCAGCGTCATTGGGATCGAAGTTGAGACCAACACGATCGTAATGACTCAAATCGACGGCGTGGTCGCACGCGATTGTCTAGACGCAATGAGCCCGAACGACTCCATGGAGTTGTTCAGGTCACTCGGGGCTCAGATCGGCTTGATTCACACTGCAGGGATAGTTCATGGAGATCTGACGACCTCAAACGTGATAGTCACCGCATCCGGCACACCTTTCATCGTCGATTTCGGAATGGCGCGTCGCTCAAATAATCCCGAAGATCGAGGAGTTGACCTTCACCTGCTTCAGAGATCGATTTCGACGAGTCACCGCAGGGACGTGCCCCCACTTCTCAAGGCGCTGGCCAGAGGATACAGGGAGACTGCCGGCGAAAAAGTCTTCCAATCGAGCTGGGCTAAGGCCCGGGAGATCGCCCGAAGAGGACGCTATTTTGCCATCCGATGACAAACCCCTCTGGCTCCTGACCGGAAACAGCAACAAGTTTCGTGAAGCGAGTTCGATCCTCGCCCCGTTTGGAATAACGATTCGACACTTGAAACGGTCGAAAGTAGAGGTCCAAGACCCGCGGCTCGAGAACATAGCAAGATTTGGTCTCAAGACGGCCTTAGAGAATCACCAAGGGCCTCTTTTGGTGGAAGATTCTGGGATATTCATCAAAGCCCTCAGCGGTTTCCCAGGACCCTACTCGTCCTTCGTTTACGAGACCATTGGGCTACGTGGTATACTAGACATGCTGCGGAGACATTCAGATCGAAGAGCGTATTTCCAGTGTACCGTTGCCTTCGGATCCTCCGGGTTAGATGCACATCTGTTCACGGGAAAGGTGGCGGGGAAGATATCGCGAAGAGTCGTTGGAATCAAAGGATTTGGGTATGATCCGATATTCATTCCGGATGGGTCAACGAAGACTTTCGGTCAGACTAGCTCTACATTCAAGAACAGCCATTCGCATCGGGCGAAGGCGTTTCAGAAGTTTGCGAAATGGTATTCGTCAGGATCGACCTATGCCCTCAAGAGTGGGTGGGTAAGAGAGCCCTAAAATAACGCCTTTAGGAATTGGTGACTATGTTTCGAATCGTGACCGTTGAGGACGTCGTCCGCATTCCCCCCCAGAAGTTCGGGGACCCGATAGACGATGTCGCCAGAGAACAGATCAAGCTCAAGTACGAGAACTATGTTGACGAGGAGCTAGGCTACGTTATTCTGGTAACGAACGTCGATGTAGAGGCCACGGGAAAGATTCTCCCAGGCGACGGTTCCACCCACCACAAATCGGTCTTCAACCTACTGACTTTCTTTCCGGAGCTCCACGAAGTGGTAGAAGGAGAGATAGTCGAGGTCACAGATTTCGGAGCGTTCGTCAGGATCGGCCCCGAGGACGCACTGCTACATGTTTCACAGATCATGGACGATTTCATCACCTACGACGAGAAGCATGGAGTCCTATCCGGCCGTGAGAGCAAGCGAAGCCTCGGTAAGGGCAATGTTGTCAGGGGTAGGATAATTGCAGTGAGCTTTCCGAGAGGAGGCTCCGGTGGCAAAATCGGTATCACGCTCCGCCAGCCATTCCTAGGACGACTGGAGTGGTTACAAGAGGACCTAAAAGTCAAACCGGCCAAGGGAGAGCACAAGGTTGAGCGATAAAGCCTGCAAGAACTGCCGGATGATTAGTGCGGGTCCCGTCTGCCCGAACTGCAAGTCGACAAACCTCAGCGACGACTGGACTGGGCTTGTTGTAGTCCTCGACCCTGCAAACTCGGAGGTTGCCCGCTTGATGAGCATTAAGGTGGCAGGCCGATTCGCGGTAAGAGTCCGCTAGAAGCTACGGTAAGAGCCTACTTTGGGGCGTAGTCCGTGAAGCTGCACGAGCCACAGACCCACCTGGGCTGACCGGACGAGTGGTGGGCCATTACGGAGCCACACCGAGGGCACTTCCGATTCTTCAGCTTGGCCGCTGAGCCGGACACGTCGTAGAGCTCGCTTCTCATTCGAAGCTTCTTCGGCTTCTGCTTCTGTTGCTGCGGGGCTACCTGAGACATGGAGACTCCGCCCGCCGAGGCTCCGCGTATTTAGTGTTGCGTTGGACTCAAGGAGAGTTTATTAAAAGCCCGCTGAACCAAGTGCTCTTCCAAGCCGATGAGAGTGAGGCTAGATGGCTCAAAAATCTGTTTACGCAAAATTCCAGGTTCCGAAAGAAGCGGTTGACAAGACCTACCAGCTACTCCAAGTCGCAAAGGACACTGGAAAGCTGAGGAAGGGCACGAACGAATCGACCAAGGCGATAGAGCGAGGAATCGCCAAACTGGTCGTTATTGCAGAGGATGTAGAACCACCCCAAGTGGTTGCTCACCTGCCGATTCTCTGCGAGGAGAGAAAGATCCCGTATCTTTATGTGCCAAGCAAGCTCGAACTCGGCAAGTCCGCCGGGCTTGACGTTGGGTCAGCAGCGATATCGGTTGTAGAGCCAGGCGACGGAGCCCAGTCGTTGAAAGAAGTCACGAGGATAATCGACAATGCCAGAAAGTCCGGTGCAACGAAGTGAGCTCTCGAGCCAGGGACAGCTCAGAAGAAGCACTCATACCCGCTGAAGTAACCCAGGTCATAGGACGCACTGGCGTAACAGGCGAAGTGATACAGGTGAGAGTCCGTGTCCTCGAAGGCAGAGACAAGGGCAGGATTATCACGCGGAACATCAAGGGCCCCATTCGTCTCAATGACGTTCTGATGCTGCGCGAGACGGAACGGGAAGCGAAGAAGATCAGG
>DAFH01000131.1:0-519 GCA_002495485.1 Candidatus Bathyarchaeota archaeon UBA185 | reverse complement strand
AGAGAGAGAAGGGCCGCTGACCGATCCTACCGAGAGAACGTTCGCCTTTCTCAAACCCGACACGGTCCGGACACGTCTCGTTGGTGAGGTCCTCGGTAGACTTGAGCGGAAGGGTTTCAGCTTCCGGCATCTGAAACTGCACCACATAACGCGAAAGGAAGCCGAACAACTCTACAGCATCCATAAGGGGAAGCCATTCTTTCAGGAACTTGTTGATAGCGTAACTTCGGGTCCTGTGGTGATGATGGTCCTTGAGGGACCTAAGGCCGTGGATTCGTTAAGGTTGTTGATTGGGGCGACGAACCCGCTGGTTGCCGTGCCGGGAACGATTAGGGGCGACCTTTCCGTATCAATTACGGCCAACGTTATTCATGCTTCTGACAGTATAGAAAACGCGAAGAGGGAATCCGCGATATTTTCTCTCGACGCCTAAGTGAACTCCAGAGTTTAATAATCCAGTAGCGGACATAGATGAGAAATGGAGTCTCCCTTCGATGCCAATTCGCCAGCCGATTGCAG
>DAFH01000013.1 GCA_002495485.1 Candidatus Bathyarchaeota archaeon UBA185 | reverse complement strand
AGAAGTCGAGCCTAGGAGCCAGCGTCTTGTAGGCAGTTTGGAGTTCCCTCTCGGTCATTGTGCTGAACTTCATCCGTTCAGCTCTCTGATCGGCATTGTGGCATGCGTATCGCAGGATTGTGTAGCCTATCAGAGACCCCTCAACGTCGTAGTCACAGGCNNATCGGCAAGGGTCCGTATCGTCTCGATCCAGAAGGAGAGCTTCGCCGAATCCCTGTCGATTAGGTTCTTGGGCTTCCAGCCGTAGTCCCAGATAGGGTAGAAGCGGCGAGGCGTGCGGCTCTTGGAGTCGACTGCGTACAGGTGTCCGAGTGCCGAGCATACGATTATCGTCTCTTGCTTGCGCCGGCACTCGTAGTAGGGTACACCGCGAGTTATTGTTCGGCGAGGATCGCTGTCCTCGTCGAGGGCCTGTGCAACACGCGCGGCGGCATCCGGTTTTTCGCACAGGATGAGTGTTTGAATCAGGTCCACCTCGACGGATTCTCAAGCAAATAGCGCGCAATTTCTCGGGTCTTGTTTCCGGTTCCAGGAAGTTTCTCTAGACGGTGAAGAAAGTCTGGAACCGTCAGTGTCCCGAAAGCGGTTGTCCAGAGGTGAAAGGCCTGTTTCAGGTTCTCTAGCGCGTTCGCATGCGCGATACAGTATTCAGCTCCAAGAGATGTCTTTTCATTGCAAAGCGGACAATTCATTTTCCAATCGCCGACCGCGTCTGTGACTCACCAAACAGGAATATTTCAAAATAGGAATTCTTTTTCAGGTCTAGTCTTGCGCGGACGAAAGTGAGAATAACCGTTTCTCCGGTTCGTTACGAGTGAGAGATCGGAGGTCCTTAGGCACTAATTGCAGTTGCAGGCGTTCAACGGTACATGGGTGCAAGCGAGGGCGCTTCGGGAATCACAGGCCGTGCCTGATTCTTCAACCTCTTCAGATAGTCCTCCAGTCTTCTCGACGTCTCTTGAAGCGGGCCGAGTTCGACCTTCAGCTCTGGAAGCAGGTTCGAGAGCTTTTTCGTTAGAGCGATCGCCGCNNCATGACGTCATAGTTTTTCCACCGTCCCTCGTTCAGCAAGACCCCAGTCACCCCAGAGATTACGCCCGATTCAAGCAGGTCAACGCTCTTTCTTGCCAATTCCTCGCGTGCCTTATCGGTGCTGCCGACACCCCACACTCTCGGCTCCTCATCCTCCGGCTCGGCCTCTTCTTTTCCAGATGGGAAGCCTTCGAGAGAAACTATCTGACGGCAGTTGTGGGCCCGAGACCATTGGAGGAGAGCTCGGGCGAGAGGTCTGTGGGTGCCTCTGGGCGGGGGAATCTCGCAGACAAAGACTGCCACCTTGGATTGGTGGATAGCATAGACCCTCGCGGGGAATTTCGGCTTCTTTGCGTAGACCATCGAGATTGGCGGAAAGTCCTCCGATTCTATTGCACAGACTTGGTCTGAGTCGAGCATAGAGATGAGATAGGATGCAACAATGGTGCTGACAAGTCCAGAGCTTGGAAAAGCAGCGATAACGGTCCCTTCGTGAAGATCAACCTCTCTGAAAGTCCGGATCTCAACTTCTACCAAACGCTTGTCCACTCAGACGAAGCGACTTAATTGCGAGTTTCTTAAACATACTCTAGGCGTTTGCAGAACCGTGATGTGCAATTCACGTCTATTCAGTGGTCTTTCGTAGCCACTCATGGCTGACGCAGAGACCGAATGATATTTCAATCCCATGAAGTCCGTGAGGACAAGACTTGCCAATGCCATCGTCTAAGAAGAAGCAGATCATGCAGGCGGCTCGCAAACGTCAACGTAGAGGCCGAATATACTTGGCTCTAAGNNGTTATCTCTCGTCGCAGGCTTCTAGCAACTTGCCACCAGTCGTCTATGCCAAACTCAATACCTCAGACGGATTGATGGAAGTCGAGCTATACTACAACGCTACTCCAAAGACCGTCTCTAACTTCGTGGACCTCGCAAAGTCTGGGTTCTACACAAACCTAGTTTGGCACAGAATCAGCAAGGTCGATCCGTATGTGATCCAGACGGGAGATCCTAAAACGAGAAANNTTCACCAACGGTCCCGCTTGAGATCGTCGGATCCCTACACAACTACGCGGGATATTTGGGCATGGCTCGAGGGAGCGACCCCAACAGTGGCAGCTCTCAATTTTACATCAACATCAAGGACAACACAGATCTCGATGGGTCGTACACTGTCTTCGGAAAAGTAATTAGCGGAATGTCGAACGCGACCGCAATTTGGAATACTCCGACTTACTCATGCGAGCAGCCAACGACGCTGGTGTTCCTGACAGGCGTTACGATTTCAAACAATCCGTGACCCCCATCCAATTTGAACAGATTCATGCCAACGAAGACGGAGCCACGTTCAACAGATACATGCAAAGCGTTTTAACTGGATTACCGTAAAAAGCTCGGCCGGTAGTTCCACGAATGGCAGACAAGAGAGCGGTATTGATCGTAGTCGACGGAATGGGCGACAGGCCCCTCATCGACCACGACTACAAGACACCCCTAGAATACGCGAACACTCCCAACATGGACCGGCTGGCCAAGGGAGGCCTAGTCGGCGCGCTAGACCCGATATCTCCGGGTATACGACCAGGCAGTGACGTCGCAAATCTCGCGCTACTCGGTTACGACCCGAGCAAGTACTACACAGGCAGAGGCGCACTAGAGGCACTGGGCGCAGGCATCGACCTCGGACCCAACGATGTTGCCTTCCGGGTCAACTTCGCCACCGTTGATGACGACTTCAGAGTTGAAGATCGGCGCGCGGGAAGAATCAGGAAGGGTGCCTCAAAGCTGGCGAAGTCTGTCTCAGAGATTAAGGTCGAGAGCACTCCGGGCGTCAAGGCGATATTTAAGCCGACAGTTGATCACAGAGCCGTTCTCGTTCTGCGAGGAGAGAAACTATCGAGGATGGTTACAGACACGGACCCTGGAGAAGAGGGTTTGAAACTCGTTGTATCTAGAGCCACTGATGGATCCGAGGAAGGGAAAAGAACCGCGGCTGCGGTGAACGAGTTTGTCAAGAGATCCCACGAAGTCCTGAGAGAGCATCCCCTCAACCAAGAGCGAGCAAACAACGGCGAAAAGCCTGCCAACATAATCCTGACTAGGGGCGCGGGGACACGTCCGTCCTTGCCCAGCTTCAAGTCGATGTACGATGTTCGCGCAGCCTGTATCTCCGGCACGGCGATAATCAAGGGCATAGCCATCGCTGCAGGTATCGACATAATCGACGTTCGAGGAGCAACGGGCAGTATCAAGACCGACTATGAGGCCAAGGCCAAGGCTGTCATCGAGGGTAGCAAAGACCGGAACTTCGTCCTAGTACACGTCAAAGCACCCGACATCGCGGGCCACGACGCCGACTTCAAGGGAAAGGTTCGCGCTCTCGAAGAGGTCGACACGCTGGTGGGACACGTCATCGACGAGGTCGACATCGGCGCCAACTACGTCTGCCTCACCTCTGACCATGCAACCCCAGTAGGATACGGATACCATACCGGAGATCCTGTCCCGATCGTAATAGGCGGACCGGATGTTCCAGCGAGCAGGGTGCTGAAGCTAAGTGAATCTTCAGCCTCCCGCGGCAACTTGGGACGAATACGGGGAATCGACGTGATGCCCGTGCTAACGGACCTAATGGGCAGGAGCCGACTCTACGGGTCCTAGGCGAGCGGCATCCCTAACCTTCTCTACCATTTGACGAGAGGCCCTAGCCGGATCTTTCGAGCTGGTGATCCAACCCCCCACGATCACCACTTTAACACCAGCCCTTACAAGCCCCTCTACCGCATTAGGAGTGATTCCTCCAGCCGCCGCCACAGGGATTCGAAGGGCCTGAGCAATGTCTCGGACGTTCCGGCTCACCTTGAGCTTTGAATGGAGAGCCTTCTGGGCATCGATCCCCGTATGCAAGCACACCATGTCCACGCCAAGCTTCTCGAGCTCTCGCGCTCTTGTCCGTGGTTGAGGGGACATCAACAAGTCGGCCATCAGCAACCGGTCATATTTCGACGCGGTTCGAACCGAGTCTCGTATCGTACTGTCATGCGCCAGCCCCGAGACTGAGACGACTTTCGCCCCGGCTCTGAAACCCATCTCACACTCAATACTACCAGCGTCTAGAGTCTTCATGTCTGCAACCACACTGTTCCGCGGGAAACTCTGGCTGAGAACTCTAACGGCTCTCATTCCTTCACTCTTGATCAAGGGTGTCCCGGCCTCCACCCACTCCACCCCAGCGGACACCGCCATTCTCGCGATTCTCAAAGCGTCGCCAAGGCGAACAAAGTCCAGTGCCACTTGGACCTGAGGCCAGGAATCTCTCATTGTCCGATATTCGTCCGGTGTCTTCATAATATCGACAGCGCATGCGCTCGTTTCTAGTTCAATCGCTGGAGCCGAGCAATGAAATATCCTGCAGTCCTGTCACGGTGTGGCCACAGTCTACGACAGTCTGTGAAGCCCTCCAGACCGGGCGAGCCGTACTCTCGAAGAACAGGACGAGTCTCGAAATCGGGGTGAGACTTCAAAAACTCTGACACAACATATTCGTTTTCTTCCACCGTTAGACTGCACGTGCAATACAGAATCCTACCGTCAGGAGCGAGCAGTCTGGAGGACGAATTCAGAAAGTGCTGCTGCAGTCTGGAATACCGCTCAGTCGACTCGGGAGTCAAATGCCACTTCATGCTTGGATGTCGATCGAGAATTCCGCTTCCAGTGCATGGAGGATCGATTACTATCAGATCAAAGGTGCCTGTAACCGCCATGTCAGACACGCTACAGATCACCGGCTCCGCGATCTTCACGCCTAGCCTTGTGATTTCACGCCTCCAGCTCCTCATTCTTCCCGTCGAGTAGTCCACGGAGACTATCCTTCCCTGATTCTTCATGAGTTGGGCAAGGGCAGCGGTCTTCCCGCCTGGCGCAGCACAAATGTCGAGAACGTCTTCTCCGGGAGCTGGATCCGCCGCTTTCACGGCGAGGAAAGAGGCGAGGTCCTGAATCTGGAAAATTCCCTCAGAAAAGAACTCTGAGAAAGTGGACAAGGAACCCTGCACCGCATAGACAGGAAGACTATGTGCGACCTTGGCCAACGCGGTTTCCAAAGGCTTCGCCCGAGACGGGAGCGTCGTTCTGCCATGATTCTTAAGCGGATTAATTCGGATGTACCTGGGCCTCGAAGCGGCGGACAGGAGTTTGACGCCTTCACTGCGTCCCAGCAGTCGATAGCAGTATGAGACCCACCATGTTGGGTTGTGCGTTTCGAGAGCTATTTTTTCGGGATCGATAAGACTTGACCATATTTGGTTGGCGTCAAGTGTCAAGACGGATCCGATCAAGATCTCCAAGTCTGCTAGCTGTTCAACTGGCATGACGTTACGTAAGCTCTTCTCTGTTCGCCTAAGATCGGCACCACCGCGACACCGCAGCAACATTTGCACTGCCAAGCGAAACAACCAGCGAGTCTTGGTGCCTAACTGTCGATCTGGCAAGACTCGCTCGATAATCGTGTCGATAAGATCTTGCTGGCCAAGAGTGGCGAGTACAAGATCTAGAGCCTCGACCCTAGCAGGCGAAAGACTCGGATCCGACGCTGAGGCCACGAGTATTGCTCCGCGTTCGCTCGCACCCTTCCCGACCAGCAAGAGTGCCTGAAGAGCGAGCCTCACACAGGTCTGCAGATCCGAGTCTGGCACGCGCAAAGGACCATCGCGAGAACCTTTTAACGAGTCGCCAGCCACACGACGGTGCCGTAATGTCGAGCCTCGACCAGTACTTTGCGAAACCGGAGCTCCCGGCACCGCAGCGGCCGAGGCAGGATCCCAAGGCACAACTATACTTTCGACCAAGCACACCTCAGGATCTAGCCGAATCATACTTCGTAGGTGCAGGCTACGACGGTGAGAGACGCGTCGTCTTTCTGAAGCTCTACGAGCCAAAATCGCAGAAGATCCACTTCTGGTACGACAGTACCGGCCACCTGCCCTACTGTCTCTCCAAGGAATCGCAGACCACCCTGGCCAAGAACCAGGCTATAGTGAGGCATCCGGGCTTCCTGAGGTTTGAGGAGTCGAAGCGCTACGAGGCGCTTCAAGGCAGAGAAATTCCTGTGACAATAATCTACGCCCGGGACCCCCTCTCGATAGGGGGCCGTCCATCTGGCTGCATCAGGGACATAACAAGGGCTTGGGAAGCCGACATTCGATACACAGAGAATTACATCTACGACCGGCAGCTCGAACCCGGAATGTCGTACGCTGTCAGACGCGGCAAGCTAACCGCTCTCCAGTCCGGCAGCAGCTCGATCAACGTTCAGAGCGTGTTCGGCCCGAACGATCCCGACTACCAGTCACTCCTCGACCGATGGCTAAGACTTCTCGAATTCCCAGTCCCCGACTATCGAAGACTGGCCTTCGACATAGAGGTCGAGTCTTCGAAGGATACGAGAGTGCCTGACCCACAGGAAGCCGAGTATAGAGTCATCTGCGTAAGCTTCTGTGCTAATGACGGAGTGAGAAAAGCTCTCCTGCTCAGGAGACACGGAAATGACGAGAGCGCAACGGAATCGTCTTCGGGGATACTCCTCGAGTTCTTTGATACCGAAGAAGAACTCCTCGCCGCAATCTTCAAGCTACTTGACGACTACCCTCTCATCCTGACCTTCAACGGCGACGACTTCGACCTCAGATACCTCTTCCATCGCGCTCAACGACTAGGCTTTACCCGCGACAAGATTCCCATCGAGCTGGGACGAGAATCAGCGGGAGTCAGGTACGGAATCCATCTCGACCTCTACAAGTTCTTCTTCAACAGGTCCATCCAGATCTACGCCTTCAGCGGAAGATACAGAGAAGTAACCCTAGACGCCATCTCCGAAGCGCTTCTCGAAGAAGGCAAGATCGAGATTTCCGAATCCGTATCCCGACTCTCATACTCCGAACTCGCAGAATACTGTTACCAAGACGCTCAGCTTGTCTTGAGACTAACTCAGTTCGACGGCGAGGTCGTCATGAAATTGGTCACCGCGCTCTCCCGGATCAGTTTCCTACCGATCGAAGACATGTCCAGGCAGGGCGTCTCAGGCTGGATACGGAGCATGATGTTCCGCGAGCACCGGTTGCGAGGATACATCATTCCGAGATCGGAAGAGATTACGGAATCGAAGGGGTCGACCAGCACGACCGCCGTCATCAGGGGCAAGAAGTACAAAGGTGGTATGGTCGTTGACCCGATACCTGGCGTCCATTTCCAAGTTGCCGTTCTAGACTTTGCATCCTTGTATCCGTCAATAATCAAGACCTGGAACCTAGGCTACGAGACGATTCTCTGCAACCATCCCGAGGATCGGACGAACAAGATACCTGGGACAGATCACTGGGTATGCCGAAAGACTAAGGCCATGGAGAGCCAACTCGTAGGATCTCTCCGTGACATACGGATCAAGTGGTACAAGCCAAAATCGAAAGAAAAAGGCCTACCGCCGGAAACTCTGAGCTGGTACCAAGTGGTCCAGAATGCACTCAAGGTCGTCCTGAACGCAAGCTACGGAGTATTCGGAAGCGACAGATTCTCACTCTACTGCCCTCCACTAGCAGAATCAACAGCCGCGGTCGGGAGATACGACATCACCAGCACAATCCAAGAGGCGAAACGGCTGGGAATAGAGGTCTTCTACGGCGACACTGACTCGCTATTCCTAGGCACTCCGGACAAGGCCAAGCTTGACGAACTGATTCAGTGGTCGAGGAAAGAACTCGGAATGGAGTTGGAAGTCGACAAGAACTACCGCTACGTAGCCCTAAGCCTACGCAAGAAGAACTATCTCGGGGTCCACCCAGACAACCGAGTCGATATCAAGGGACTCACGGGCAAGAAACGCCACACGCCTGAGTTCATCAAAGAGATGTTCAGTCAGATGATAGGTATTCTGGGTCAAGTGCAGAGTCCCCTCGACTTCGACGACGCACGAGGCAAGATCAAGAGCCTAGTCCAAGACTCGTACAGCAAACTGCGGAATAGAAAGTATTCACTGAACGATCTAGCTTTCAACATGATGATAGGAAAATCAGTCGCTGGCTACACAAAGACCACGCCCCAACACGTGAAAGCTGCACAACAGCTCAAAGACAAAGGGGACGAAATCAAGGCAGGCGACCTCGTGAGCTTCGTCAAAGTAACAACCAGCGCAGGCGTCAAACCTGTACAGCTCGCGAGTTTGCATGAAGTAGACATCGAAAAGTACACGGAATACATCCGTTCCACCTTCGAACAGGTACTAGACGCCTTAGGACTAGATTATGAAGAATTGACGGGCGCAAGGAAGCTAGAATCATTCTTTCCCGGAAGCGGCTAGCCATCAGCGTCTCTGTTATCCCGGTCAAGGGAATTCCGGACGTCAAGAAGGGAGACTCTCTCGGAAAAATCATCGTGGATAGACTGAATGAACAGGGGGAGGCGTTCCGGCAAGGAGACATTGCCGTGGTCTCCCAGAAGATTGTGTCAAAATCAGAAGGAATGACAGTCCAACTTTCGAGAATTACTCCATCAGGCTTTGCACAGACCATCGCGAAACAGAGCAACAAAGACCCTAGGCAAGTCGAAGTCATCCTACGGGAGACAGAGAAGATCATCAGGATGAGAGCAGGGCATCTGATCACCGAGACGAAGCACGGTTTCATCTGCGCCAACGCAGGAGTCGACCAGTCCAACGTTGGAAGGACAGACTCAGTAACCCTACTCCCCCGAGACTCAGACGCTTCAGCTGACCGAATCAGGAAGATAATTCATCAGCTGACGGGCAAGAACGTTCCTGTCATCATTACCGACACGTTTGGACGTGCTTGGCGAGTAGGCCAGGTGAATTTTGCGATAGGAATCTCGGGCCTCAAACCTATTCGTGATTATCGAGGCACGAAGGACATGTACCGTAGGACGCTGCAAGTGACGGAGATAGCCGTCGCCGATGAGCTGGCATGCGCGGCCGAGCTTGTCATGAACAAAGCGGACCGGGTTCCCGTCGCTCTCGTTCGCGGCTACAGAGCTCCGAAGGGAAATGGAAGAGTCAAGGATCTTCTGCGACCCGAAGAATTCGACTTATTCCGGTAACCCGTCCGGAGACGCAATCCGAAAAGAAATCTCAGCTCACGAAAGCTGAGAGCGCTCACTTTGCTTCGAGCAGAGGCTGCTCAGGCTTTCTCCCGAGCAAACGATCAATCATTCTTCTTTTTTCTTCAAGCCGCGGGGGAACAAAAGTCGTGTTCGCGGATCCGATCACGAGAAACATCCTCAAACCATATCCAATATCGATCCATCCTTCGGAGTGTAGAAGAACCCCGTGCGGCAGCCGTGGACGAGGGCCGTCGAGCAATGCGAGGTGCACAACGAGTTCGTTCTCATGTCTCTCTATCTTGACCGTATGAGGCATTCCCTTCAAGGTATCGCCTAACCTAGCACTCTGTCTACATTCCTCATCTGTCTTTCCTTACAGGACAGACGAATTTCCTCGAAGCTGTATGAGACTGGTAGCCAAACCCTTTTCTTCCTTCTCAGGCCGCGAGGAGTCCGAGCTAAGCAGATGGTCGCACGAATACGAGTCGCAATTGCAGGCATCGGCAATAGTGCCTCAAGCCTGGTGCAAGGCGTTGAGTACTACAAACAACTGAAGAAGCCGGTGGGACTTTCTTATCCCAAGATAGGACCATACGCGATATCGGACATTGAGATTGTCGCCGCGTTCGATGTGGACAAACGCAAAGTGGGGAAGGATCTCTCAGAAGCCATCTTCCAAGAGCCCAACAACACGCGAAAGTTCGCCCAACCCCCAGACCTCGGAGTCAAAGTCCAGATGGCGCAACCCCTAGACGGTATTTCACCAATTGCAGGCGAAAAGATTGTGCTAAGCGACACCAAGCCATCAAACCCTGGAAAGGTGCTGGTCGATTCCAAGGCCGAAGTCCTACTGAATTTGACACCGACAGGCGCTACTCGGGCGACGGAGATGTATGCTAAGGCAGCTCTCCAGTCAAAGTCCGCGTTCATCAACGCTACTCCGGCGCGAATAGCCTCGAACGCCCAGTGGCAATCAAAATTCAAGAAAACCAAACTTCCGGTCGCAGGGGACGACATAATGGATCAAATAGGCTCCACGATTCTCCACAAGAATGTCCTAGCCCTCTTGGTGGACAGGGGTTTGAGGATAGGCGAAACCTACCAGCTGGACATTGGCGGTGGAACGGAATCGCAATTAGCTCTTGATAAGATNNAAGTAGCCGCAGCCGTCCCCTACCAGTTTCCAATCGTAGCTGGGTCGTCGGACTTCGTCGACTTCATGGAGAACCGCAGGACCAGCTACTTCAACTTCAAGGGCGAATACTTCGGCGGAACAGATTTTTCGCTCGACATGCGACTATCACTAGAGGATGGTCCAGCATGCGCAGCGGTTGCGACCGATGTGATCAGGATGGTAAAGCTCTCCAAGGATCGAGGCGAAAGCGGCGCTCTCATCACAGCGTCGGCCTACGGATTCAAAGCTCCACCGAAACGATTGACTGACCAAATCCTTAAGGAAGGGCTAGGTTCGATGCTGAAAGGCACAAGGCAGCATTGAGGAATCTGCAAAAGAACGATACCCCTTTTCGCGAAAATATTATTCGTTCTTCCAAGAACAATTTTTCTAGAGTAATCCTCGCCCTCGACCTGCAGGGCGATTCATCCAGCAAACTGTTACGAAACGCGAAGAACCTAGTCGACAGGACTTCCCCCTACATCTGTGCGGTCAAACTCGGCCGACCAACAATCTTGAATCTCGGAGTGGAGAGAACACGCGCCCTCATCAAAGCATCTCACGGCAACAATCTCCCGTGCATAATCGACGACAAGCTCGGGGACATCGACGAGACAAACTCAGCAATATCTCGAGCCTATTTCGACATGGGATTTGACGGTATAATCGTCAACCCAATTGCAGGATGGAAAGGCGGATTGGAGCCGGTCTTCAAGATAGCACATCGCCAGGGAAAAGGCATCATCGTCTTGGTGTACATGAGCCACCCCGGCGCCTCAGACGATTTCGGTCAGTTCGTCCTGCGAAACCGGCGAGGGAGACCAACTCGACAGTACGAGATCTTTGCAGAGAGAGCCGATGAGTGGGGTGCCGACGGAGCAGTTGTAGGAGCGACCCGACCTGAAATTGTGAAGAGAGTACGCGCTAAGCTGAGCGATAAAGTACGAATATACTCTCCGGGCATAGGAACCCAAGGGGGAAAGGTAATCCAAGCCTCCCGAGCAGGTTCAGACTTCTTCATAATCGGCAGATCAATAACTCGGGCATCCGATCCAGAGAGGGCCGCGCACAATTTTGCACGGCAATCAATGACTGAGCCCTAGCCCTGACTCGATTGCCAGAGCTCGCGCCGGAGAAGCTCCCTCACGGCCGCCCGTATGGCGTCGCTCCGATTGTGATAGATACCAGCCTTTACCAGTTGATCTACATCGGCGATAAGCCTCTCTGGAAGCTTTACCGTTACAAGTTTCACAAAAGCACTTCCGGTTGCAAACCTAGCCACGCTTCGCCTGAAAGACGAATAAGGATTTCCCGAGGATCCGATAACGTATTTATCCAGAGAACACGCAGAAACGGTCGAGCATAATGGGCGGCGCCAAGAAGAAGAGCATGGCTCAGATGGAGAAGACTCAAGTCCAAACGGATAAGAAAGAGGAGCCCGCGCAGCAACAAAAGAAGGGTAAGACGAAGGCCGTCGCTGAGAAAAGGCCGCGAGGACTTCAAGCACCGGAGATCGGAGATCCAAAATTCTTGGGCGAGGTCCAGAAGATGGGAGCGATCACACCTTTCAGTCTCGCAACCCAGTTCAACCTGCGGCTCAGCGTCGCCAAGGATCTTCTGGACGAACTTGAGAAGAGAAAACTCATCACGCTAGTTGGTGGAAATGCCCGGATCCGCATATATCGACCGGCAGCCGCTTAGGCTTTCCGGAGCATTACAATAGTCCCTTCCTTGACGCTACGAAACAAGTCGAGTCCTTCAGTAATTCTTCCTAGCTTATTCACAGGACTGTACGGCTTCGTAGGCCCGTAAAAGACACAGACTGCACTGCCCATGGGCCAGTAGCCAACCCCGCCAACCTCAATACTACTTCGCGGATTCTCACTTGGAGCCTTAACTGGGATCTGGAAATAGACTTCCTCACCATACCTCACAACCCGACCGCCAATGGGAATTAGCCTCAAAATCGCGTCGGCGGTGCGAGGACTGGCGAATCNNATGGCGTCTCCAACACCTTCGATAGAGAAAATCACCTTCGGCCGAGAAACCTCGGAAACGGGTCTGTTCGACAAGATTGCGATCGCTGGTGTCCCAAGATATATAGGTCAAACGGGGGTGCCGCGCGTCCGTTGGGGACCAGTTAATGAAGAAGGTCATAATCATGGGAGCAGCTGGCCGCGACTTTCACAACTTCAACGTGGTTTACAGGAACTCTCCAGACTATCAAGTGGTAGCTTTCACTGCGACTCAGATTCCTGGAATTGAGGGCAGAACCTATCCGCCAGACTTGGCGGGCCCTCGATATCCGAAGGGTATTCCGATCTTTTCTGAGGACGAACTGGCGCGTCTTGTGAGAGAACTCAACGCCGATGTAGGGGTTCTGTCATACAGTGACATCTCCTATCTTGACGTGATGCACAAGGCGTCCATCGCAATGGCAGCCGGGGCAGATTTCGAGTTGCTAGGACCTCGATCGACGACGCTCAAGTCAAAGCTCCCCGTAGTATCCGTGTGCGCCGTTCGTACTGGTGCCGGCAAGAGCACAGCTTCTCGAAGAGTCGCATCGATTCTGAGAGATCACGGCAAGAGGGTCGCGATCATCCGCCATCCAATGCCGTACGGCGATCTCTCGAAGGAGGCAGTTCAGAGATTCGCCAGCTTCGAGGACTTGGACAAGGCGGATTGTTCAATCGAAGAACGAG
>DAFH01000183.1:2341-10320 GCA_002495485.1 Candidatus Bathyarchaeota archaeon UBA185 | reverse complement strand
ATCAGGTTGAGGGACGTGAAGACTCCGATGATGCCTGTCTCGAACAGAAGGAAGAGTGCGTAGTATTCTCCTTCCCGCGTGCTGATCATGTCTCGAGACCCTGCTCCTGCGAGCAGGCAGAGGAAGCTCGCAATGATGAGCAGTGGCAGGNNATTCCATCGATTCCAACGATGTAGTTCAGACCGAAAGAGCTTGCCCAGTTCGCCGTGTCCACGAATTGGAAGCCCGATGCGCCATACTGGAACAGTGCAACTACAACTAGCGAAACAGCGAACACAGCGGCGGTCGTTCCGAGGCCGAGGACTCTTGCGACTCCTGCCTTCTTCCTGCCGAGCAGAAAAGTCGGAATCGCCATTACTACGGGTAGGAAAATAAGCAGTGTAAGGAGCCCGACCAACTTCTAGCGGGCTCCAATGACGAAAATCATGTAGATGAGAAGAAGAATGATTCCAATTGCGAATGCAATCACGTACTGTTCGGTCACACCGCTCTGAATCCTTCGGAAAAGATTGCTCAGCCGAGAACCTGCCCTGGCCACATCGTTTACTCCTCTGTCGACCACATCCGCGTCAAGGGTCCCGCTGGCAACGCNNACGGTATAGTCTATCACGTCCCGTGCAACGGTCGAGCTTAGCCGTTCCCATATTCCCTGTTCGATGTAATGGTATATTCCTTGGCTGGCCCATGTCAAGCCGCCAACAAAGACTCGATAGTAGATTGCATCAATGTACCAGCGGTGCCATAGAAATCCCCAAAGGCCTCCCCCCAACCTGGGAGCCTGGTACTGTCTTCGGTAGTAACGAAGGTATCCAATACAGAGACCGACCGCGGCTACTGCCGTGCTGACTAGTAGGAGAAGAATGTCCGTGGTTGACAGGCTCGGAACGGAGCCTACTGGAAGGCCTGCTGGGAGCGACTGAAATGTGCCCATGAGATAGTTGGTGAGGGGTCCGTTGTACAATGGGTAGAGCAGACCTAGTGCTAGGCTCGCGACAGCGAGCAGAACGTATGGTACTAGCATGATGGCGCCGGCCTCGTGCACGTGTTCCCCTTTGGCCGCAAGTTCTTCCACGTTCTTGCTGGGCTTTCCAGCAAAAGTGATTCCGAGCATCCTTGTCGTATAGAACGCCGTGAGTAGGACTGTCGCGAGTCCCACAGCGTAGAGGGCGAACTGGTTGCTCTGGAAGGTGGCGGAGAGAATGGCATCCTTCGTCCAGAAGCCGCTGAAAGGAGGAATGCCCATTAGCGAAAGTCCGGCCAGCAACATCGCGACCGAAGTGATTCGCATCGCCTTAGCCAGCCCTCCCATTTGATCCATGAACCGGCTCTCAGTTGCGTGAATTACCCATCCAGCTGCGAGAAACAGGGCAGCTTTGAAGACCGCGTGGCTCATCAATTGCATAAGACTTGCCGAATATCCTGCAATGAAATTCGCGCTCAGTCCTGCTATTCCAAGCCCCATCATCATGTANNTCGCGAGCCACGGACGCCTGAGTCGCCGCAAGGAATGCCGTGAAAGCACCGACCCAAGCTATCGTCCCAAAGAAGGGCGTGACTTGGTTGAACTGGAGAAGCGCGAGGAAGAAGATCGGACCCATTCGGCCGACAAGGAATACGCCTGCCTTGACCATTGTAGCGGCATGGATTAGGGCTGAGACTGAGGTCGGTCCGGCCATCGCGTCGGGAAGCCATTCTTGTAACGGAAATTGGGCTGATTTGCCCACCGGGCCTCCAAAGAAGAGAAGCGCTGTGGGAACGAGTAGACCGAGTCCCGCAAGGGTGGAGGCCCACGAGCCCGTCTTTCCCAGCTGCGCCGCCAATGCGTTGTAGTTGAACGTTCCAGCTGTGGCAAAGATGAGGAAGATGGCGATCAACAGTGCAATGTCTCCGAGTCGAGTCATTATGAACGCCTTCATTCCTGCCTGGCTGGGAGAGTATGCCTGCGGCACTCCAAGCGCAGTGTCGCCTGGAGTTCCAACCCAGTGCTCAGGCTCATCATGGTAGAAGTGTCCAATCAGGGCGTAAGAGCAGAGCCCCACTCCTTCCCATCCGAAGAACATCATGAGCAGATTGTCTGCAAGGACGAGGAGAAGCATGTTGCCGATGAAGAGGTTCATGAAGAACCAGTAGCGGGTTAGTCCGAACTCGTTCTTCATGTACTGCAGGCTGTAGACCATTATCAGGAAGCTGATCCATGCGACAATGTTGACCAGAAAGATGCTGAGTGGATCAACTAGGACGCCAGCATTGAGACTGAGCTGCGGCACCCAAGATATCTGGTAATCACCTCTAGCGACGGCAAATGCAGTGAACGTGGCGGTTATCGCCGCTCCCAGCGAGAATGCGACCGCAGCGTAATCTCTGACCCTCGAGTGGAGTTTTGCAAATAAGGGCGTGAGAATAGCGCCTGCGATGGGTAGCGTCCAGATCAACCATGGAACTATCGACAATGTCATGCCCCCACGATGGATTGTCCGAACGCGACGAATCTGCTGATTATTGGAGTCGGATAGATGCCCAGCACGAGAGTGACGATGCTCAGCACGATCAGAGGGACAGTAATCGACCAGGGCGCCTCCTTGATTCCTGCCGAGTCGGTGTTCGCCGGCCCGAAAAAGATCTTCCTGAGCGCCATCAACGAGTATCCGGCAGTCAATGCAGTCGCGACGACTCCGAGAACGGCGATGATGATGCGGTAATCAGAGAAGGCGGTTGTTGCTCGTATGAATCCTCCTTGGAAGAGGAGGAACTCTGAGAAGAAGCCATTAGTTGAGGGGAAGCCCATCAGAGCGAGTGATCCGATGAAGGCGGCCGTGGCGGTTATCGGCATCTTTCCCGCGAGCCCACCCATCTTCCTCATGCTTCTCTCCCCTCCAAACTGGAGCATTATTGCTCCCACGGCAATGAACAGGATTCCCTTGGCCGTCGCGTTGCTGATGTACTGAAACATCGAGCCGGAAATTCCGAATGAGGTAAAGGTCGCCAGGCCGAAGAGGATGTAGCCCATCTGGCTCATACTGGAATAGGCGAGCAGCCTCTTGACGTCGTCTTGGACCAACGCCATCGCGCTCCCGTAGAACATTGTGATAAGAGCCCAGCCGGCGAAGATTGGAGATAGTGTCTGGAATGCAGAAGGATAGATCGTCATGACGATTCGAACAATCGCATACCCTCCGATCCCAGTCATCGCCGACGCTAGTAGAGCGCTGATTGGAGTTGGCGCCTCCGAATAGGCAGAGGGCAGCCAAGCGTGAAGGCCGAACTGTGCTATTTTCACGAAGAGGCCGAAGCACATCGCTCCGACCACTGCTAGTCGTACGGTTGACGATATCAACGATGGATTCGCCGCCAAATTGCCGACTACCGAGTCCATGTCCGTCGTTCCTGTCAGGAATCCCGTGACGAGAATGCCAACCAGCAATACCAGCGCTCCGACGTGCGTCCAGATGAAATAGGAGAGCGAGATTCGGTCGCGTTCGCCGTATCCCCATTCTGCAATGAGGAAAAAGGATGGGACGAGCATCAGTTCAAAGAACAGATAGAACTCGATCAGGTTGGTCGCTAAAACAGTACCGAGCATTCCGAGTGAGTAGAGCGCATAGAGACTGTAGTAGAGTCCGTATCTTCTTGGATCATCTCCGATCCTTTGCCGCATGTAGGGGACCGAGAATAGCGCGATTAGTGCTACGAGTAGCGAGATCGTGAGCAGTATTGGCAGACTAAGGTTGTCGACTCGGACTCCGAATGTTCCAATGGGAGACCAGGAGTATGATTCTGTGTAGACTCTCTGAGGTAGGGACCTGGCCTGGTCTCCCGCTACTAGGATCGCGGCGAGTGGGACTAGAGAGAGTACCGAGACGATGTAGCCAGTCTTCTCCTTGAGGAGTGATGATGAGAGATAGGCGACGGGTGCGGCGATTAGGGGTACGACTATTGCGCCTAGTAGGAGAAACGTCAAGCGTTGTCTAACCTCTTAGCCGTGTTAGTTTTCTGAGGTCGATGTCCACGTTGAGTCTTGAGACGAGCATGACGATTGCCAGTCCTACCGACGCCTCCATGGCCGCCAGGGCGATCGTGAAGAGAACGATGACTTGTCCCGTGACGATCGGTGGATTACTCAGTCGTGCAAAGGCGATTATGTTTAGGTTGGCGGCGTTGTAGATGAGCTCGATGGAGAAGAGTATCCTTATCGCGTTTCTCTTCGTTGTGAGTCCGTAGATGCCGATACCGAGCAGTATGACTGATACTGCGAAGTAGCTGGTGAGCGGTTCCATTATTCGGTCTTCCTATCCGCTTTAGCGAGGGTCAGGGCTCCAATGACGGCCGCGGCGAGCACTAGCGACAGGAATTCGAGCTGGACCCCGTATTGATTGATTAGGGCATTGCTCAATCCCACAAGGTCGCAGCCTGATCCGCAATTGTCGGGTCCCGGAAACGCTGTTGCACTTGAGACTGCTCCTGCGGTTCCTAGCAGTAGCGATATCAGAATCGCCGCGAGAAGTGCGAGTCTCTTCAGTTCTATAGGGGGTTCGCCTAGCTGTGGACCCACGAGCATGATCGTGAACAGGATCAGGACTACTACGGCGCCGATGTAGACTGCGATTTGGAAGGCACCTACGTAGGCGGCGTCGAGTTGGAAGAATAGGCCGGCCATTCCAAGAAATGCGATTCCGAGCGCGGCAGCACCATACACCAAGTCTCTCGCTTCGAGCGCGAGTATTGAGGCGCCTATTGTCACGGTTGCAAGTGCGAGAAAGACCAGGTCGGTCACGCTTGTCAGATCCTTGGTATCCCTACCACTACGAAGTAGGCGATTGCGATGTTGACGATTGCGAGTGTGAAAAGTGTCGTCCAGCCCTGTCTCAGCAGTTGGTCAATGCGGACACGAGGGAACGTTGATCTAAACAGCATGATAGCAATGATGATCACCAGTGTCTTTGCGAAGAACCAGACAATAGGAGGAATCGGAGCAGGCCCGAGATATCCCCCTAGATACAAGGTGGTGAAAAGCGCAGAAAAGGCGTAGAGCTTGACGAAGGCGGGGCTCTGAACTAACATGAATAGAGGCCCCGGATACTCGGCCTGCCACCCCAACATTATCTCGGATTCGGCCTCGGGCAGGTCAAACGGCAACCGCTCCATTTCAGCAGTCGATGTAACTATGAAAAGAACCGCTCCCAGAATCTGTGGAACAATTAGCCATCCATTGCTCTGCTGGTATTGCACGATGCCACTCAAGCTGAGCGTACCGGTCACCATTACAACTCCAAGCGTTGAAAGCCACAAAGGAATCTCGTATGCAGTCTGCTGAAACAATGCTCTCAATCCTCCGATGAATGGAAACTTGCTGTTCGCGCTCCAGCCCGCAAGGAGGACCAGCGTCGGAGAAAGTGTCACTATGGCGAGAAAGACGGGCAAGCCCACTTGGATATCGGCTATCTGGATTCCCGGGGCGAACGGGATCAACCCGAGGAGTGCCCCGCCAATCACAAGGGCGGTCACGGGCGACATGATGAAAAAGAACCGATCAGCCCCGTCCGGTATCGAGAGTTCTTTGAAGAGCAGCTTGACTATGTCGGCGAACATCTGGAGTATTCCGCCAGCAGGGCTCGAATAGAGTGGACCGATTCTCAGCTGAACTCTTGCGGTCAGTTTTCTTTCGAGCCAGCCCAGCATGGCACCCAGAAGGGCGATCGAGATTAGCCCTGGAAAGACGACGATTTCAAGAAGATACGTGATAAGATCCGTCAAGAGACTTCGCTACCAGTTCTCCCGTCTACCGGCGAGATGTAGCGCATATGCAAGTGGTGGAAGAGCAACGGCCAAGAATACCAGGACCGGAATGGTGCCTGAGGCTCCCAGAGCTCTCAGGTTGAGGGCCCAAGCGAAAAGAAACATTGCAATGACATCGTAGACGACAAACATCAGAATGTACGGATAGTACTGGATTATGAATCGGGTTCTTCCGGGTCCTGTTGAGATCTGGCCGGACTCGAAGGGTGCACGCTTCTCGGGGGTGGGTCTCGGGTCCTTTGGGCTAATCACAATCCTGACGGCTACGACGAGCAGAATGGTCGCGATGAAGAGGAAGATGACATAACCCGTCTCCTCGGGTATCCCCTGAGCAACCAATACTGTGCCTGTCTCCGGCTATTTTTCGGAAGCGGCGTCTTGACGCCGTATAAACGTTTGAGCTAGCGATTAATCAGTCCCTATTCCGTGCGTCTCCACAAATAGTCGGCATAATCATCGAGAATCTTTCGATCCTCAAGCCTCTTCACCTTGTCAAGCGCATCTTTGGCGATTCCTGCGTACTCCTTCGCCTTCGTCCTAGCAAATTCGAGCGAACCAGCTCTCTTGAGTATTCGCAATACTTCCCGGTTGGTCGCGTTGCCGTTCGACTCCATAAGCTTGGAGTGGCCGATCGAGCGAGGTGCCTCGTGAAGACAGTGGGACGTGACTATGTTGGGTGCCTTTAACATGGGCTCGTCCGAGCCATCTGTAAAATCGAGAATGTCATCTTGGACTTGGAAGGCCATCCCAGATGATCTTCCGAACTTTTGCATTCCGACCATGTCTCGTCCGTTAACCTCAGCGATAGCCGCGCCGATCCCAGCTGCGGTGCCGAATAGNNCGCTCACACTTGCGTTGAAATCGCCGAGAATATCCAGCAGCTCTCCTTTGCTGATATCGACAAGAGTCGTGCCAATCATTCGCATGATCTCGGGATTCTTGTAGTTGGACAAGAGTTGAACCCCTTTCGAGGCGAGAAAGAGTCCCGACGTGAGCGCCTTTTCGTTGCTGAAAGCCGTATGGATAGTTGGAGCACCACGGCGCACTTGATCCTTATCGATCAAATCATCGAAAACGATTGTGGCCGCGTGAATTATNNCGATCGCGGCTGCGGCTTCAAGCGCCTGTTTGGGATCTCCGCCCAAGGCCTCCGTTGAGAGTACGACGAGAAGAGGTCGGCAACGTTTCCCTCCCGTTCTGAACATGTACTTGATAATCTGATTGGCCTCGCGCCGGTCGAAGTTTGTCTGTAGGGTCTTGTCGATCGTCTTCTCTATTGGATCGCGCCATCCTTGAAACGAGGAGGGAAACTTACTCATTTATGATTTCGAATCCCTGATTCTCACTTGAGCTTTCATCACTGCTATTTAATCGGTTGTGGTCAGGACTGGAACTTGCCGTCACTGTATTTAGATCCCGAAAACAAGCTTTATAGCAAAAAGTCTGAGGCGAGCGCGATCAGTGAGAAAAAATGGAGCAAACAGCCAAACCAGCTGAGGCACCAAAACCGAAGAGCAGGACGATGTTACTTGCTGTCATCATCGTAGTGATACTCGTCGTCGTCGGCGTTGGAGCGTACATACTAACACGAGGACCATCCACGCCAGCGAACAACGGGACCCCCGTGTCAATTTACGACGGCCGTAATGGCGCGACATGTTCGTCGGCTGCAAACTGCGGATTCAGTCCCTCAACTCTGAATGTCAAGATTGGAACAAACAACACTGTTACTTGGACCAACAACGGTGCTATTCCCCATACCGTGACATCAAATCAGACCGCCAATGGAAGTCTGCCCTCGTTCAATTCCGGTTCCGGTGGGCTATCATCCGGCCAGCAATACACATACACGTTCACTCAAGCAGGCACTTACCACTACTACTGCAGCTTCCACGTTTGGATGCAAGCCGTAGTAATAGTCAGCTCTTAGCGCCGACTCTCGTCCCGTCAAAACGCATTTGTACTCGACTCCCCTCTTTTTGGGTTAGTCTAAAATCCAATCTTGCAAATATCATTCATTCCGTCTACGTCTGACTGAGGCATCTACCTCCCATCTACCTACTTCCGGTAAGCGAATTCGTGTCTAGACTGCAGATCATGGGAACCCGTCTCGTGTTAAGGAAAAGTGCACTGACAAGTATGGGAATGCCGATGAGCACGAAAACGCCTTGAAGTGATGCGAGAGT
>DAFH01000183.1:0-2309 GCA_002495485.1 Candidatus Bathyarchaeota archaeon UBA185 | reverse complement strand
CGGCGCCGGACAAGCCAATAACGGATAGCAAGAGGAAACCGGCACACGAAGGGCACGCGGTGAACAGTCCTACGGCTGCTCCAAGTCCGCCCATCCATCTACGCCCCGACATCAGAGGCGGGCTTNNCCGCGGCTGCGTTCAGCCCGACGAGCCATGATACAACAAACAGAAGAATAATGTTCGTTGGAACGAGGAGAATTGCAAACTGTTGGGTTACGTACACAACGAACTGAGGCATTTGACCGAAAGCACCGCAGCAAACAACGGGAATTATTGACGGGACTTCGACACCGTAGACGTTAGAGAACACCATCCCAGGCTGGAAAACAAGCGTGCTGGAAACGACGCTAAACAACACACCATAGCTTATCGCACATAGGCTGAATATCCGTAACGATCTTCTATCGGACAGAGCTTTCGATAGTCGTGAAACGGTGGATGACCCGAGCGTGTTTGCGTGAGATCCGATCGCTCGTAACGCGTGAGTGATTGCCACGAAAGTAATCAGTAGACCAGCAATGACGAGACCTAGGGTCACGTAGGCTACGAATTCGAGAAAACCGATTCGTGTCGTCTGGATCGCTTGTGAGGTTTCCAAGCTCATTTGGTACCATAGTAGTGAAAGCGCGACCACAGTCGCACCTAGCACAGACGCTACCAGCGCAGGAATTCTCAGCATTGGGCGAGGATGCAATTCCTGATGTCACACCGAAACGCTGAGAAAGCTTAGGAGTAGTGGAAGCTGTGGAAGCTCAACTGGACGAAAGTGAGACTCATCAATATTGAGGCAATTACTATTCCTAGGATTACCCACGTCGAAAGGGATCGTGGTTCGTACCTAAGATGCTGGTAGAACATAGCGATCAAGATTGCTTTGGTNNACATAAGAGAACGGAAACGTACGTTGTCGTAAGCCCGAAGACTGACTGCAAGTTTACTTCGATATCGGTTTCTCCAATAAGCACCGCAAATATGGCCAAATAGAGGTAGTTATGGTTCATCTAAACGCCTCATATTAGGTAGAACAGTGGAAATAGGAAGACCCAGACAATGTCGACGAAGTGCCAGTAGAGTCCGAAGTGCTCGAGGGTCGCATGGTCCCCATTGATGTACTTGCCTTTCAAAGCGTTCACAAGGAGAAAAACTGCGATGCACATGCCTGCGAAGACGTGCACTCCGTGAACTCCGGTCGTTATGAAGTACGTAGTTGCGGGCAGGGGATAGTTATTGAAGACCCCACTTGAACCTAGCGAGAACCATTCGCCGGCTTTGATGTAGAGGAAAGCAGCGCCTAGCACGAGGGTTCCCGCCAAGCTGACGATCACTCCGTTCTTGTTTCCAGCTCTCGCGGAGGCAAGAGCCATTATCGCGGTTAAGCTGCTGGTCAGCAGGACAAGCGTCATCGCAAAACCGTTTCGGATGTCAAAGACAGTTCCGGGCGTTGGCCAAGAAGCAGAGGCTGTCCTTACGAACAAGTACGAGCCGATGAGAACACCAAAGAAGACCACTTCAGCTCCCAAGAATGTCCAGATTCCCAATTTCAGGTTGGGAATCTGTCTGAAGGGCCAGCTCTCCACCCGGCCGTCTTCGTGCACCGTGAATCTTTCTCGGCTGTAGCCAATTAGAGAAATCAGACCGAGAATTACGCCGTCGGCGATGAGCGGCCAGAACGGCTGGTAGTTTACAGGCTGGGGAGTAGCCGGCTTTCCGATGGTTATTCCCAAGAAGAAAATGAATGCTGAGAATGCCATCATAATCGGCCATGGGCTCAACCCTTCCGAATGACCTGCAGAGTAGTCGGTTCCGATGTGGTGGCCGTTGGGTTCGCCAATACTGTTTCCATGCGATGAGCCATTGGGCAGACCGATACTGCTTCCGAAATGGATTGTTCCATCATCGGAGAAGGTCGGAATAGTGTCGAAGTCGTGCGCGGGAGGGGGAGATGGAAGTGCCCACTCCAGCGTCCAACCATTCCATGGGTTCGGACCCGAGGGTGGCCCTACTCTTGAACTTCGGTAGAGGTTGTAGAACAAGAGCAACTGGGCACCGCCGAAAATGAAACCTCCAACCGTCGAGGTGAAGTTCAGAATACCCCATCCGGTAGCCGGAGAATAAGTTGCGATTCTTCTGGGCATGTCCAGAAGGAGGAACATTGGGAAGTACAGGACGTTGAATCCGATGAAAGAAAGGACAAAATGGATTCTGGCCATCCCCTCGTTGTACATTCTACCGGTGATTTTGGGGAACCAGTAGTAGAGACCGCCGATCAGTCCCATTATGCTCCCGCCTACCATCACATAGTGGAAGT
>DAFH01000084.1:3721-7076 GCA_002495485.1 Candidatus Bathyarchaeota archaeon UBA185 | reverse complement strand
CTCGAATCCAACCCGGACCAGCCCTAGGTCAGGGTAGGAACGGAGCAATGTTCCATCATTACAACCTATGTCAACCACCAAGTCTCCGGACCTCGGCTTGGCGATATCACAGGTCCGAGACACCAACTCAGCGAGAGCCTTTCGCATAGTGGGACTGATGCCAGACTTGTACCAATAATGGCGATACAGGCTTCCCCGGGAAAAGGTGTGTCGGAGTTGAACCAATCCGCAATCGGAGCATCTCACTAGGTCAAGCGGGGCTTGAGGACTGCGCCCATCCGAAGATACATAGTCGGAGACGTACTGGTTCCCGAGGGAAAGGATGTCCTCAAGCCTCGGTCCCCCGCACACTCTGCAGTTACTGATCACAGATACGGTAGCCGAGCTCAACTCCATCGACGCGGCGAGTTGGCGGGGATATTTCATGTATTCGTTCCAAACTCTCTAGAACCACGCTGCGCACCACATACCAGAGTGATGCCCTGAAGCGATCTAGACGCAGAGCTCATCAAAGGGGCTAGCTGGGCCAATAATTCGGAACCTGGGCATTCCTGTTCAAGTTGCAGATCACTCTTATCCATTGTTTGAAGGCCTCAGGCGCGAATCTCTCTGCCTTCGAAGAGATTGAGAACACATTGTTCGAGTCGAGTTCACGTTTGAGAGCTAAACGAAGTTCTCGGATTGCTTCTTCGGTAGCCCGATAGACTGTGCCAATCTTAGCGACCTCAATGACGTCTGCGGCTCCCGTGCCTTCTGGGGCANNGCTGCAATAGCCTCCGCCATAGTAAGTACAATCCCCCTCTCCTTGCCGGTGTAGATGTAGACTTGACTCTCTTGAAGAAGGTCTGGTCGCTCGCGCAACGTGCTTTCCACATAAGTCATGTTCGAAGGGAGCGTTGAGGTCAACTTGTCAGCATAACCTGGGTATAGCGTCTCCGAAAGGGAATCTCTTCTCCCTACGAGAATAAACTCATGCTCAGGTATGTTGGAGGCCATTTCAATGTAAAGTTCGAGTCTCTTGTCAGGAATCAGTCTCGCAAATTGTACAGCTTGCCTCTTCTTCGGCATTTTGGGTGCTATGTTCACCCGGCACGGTGGGAAAGCAAGCGAGGAATTTTGCAGTCGTCGTCTCTTGAGGTCCTGGAGAACTTGCCTCCCGACGGCAAAGAACCAGTCGTGACGCACTGATTCTTTTTCCCAAAGCAACTTTTTTGCTCGACGCAGAGTGGCGAAATAGGCTCTGCGAAGACCCATGCCTCGGTAGGGTCGTTCCACGGGTGCGGCGTATGTTGGATAGCCGTACAAATCATCGGCGTTGTATACGAAATGAAACATTCGATTCTTCAGCACAAAGGGAGAGGATTGCGTGCTGAAAACGATATCTGGATCGCTATTTCGAAACATCGACCAAACGCGCCTCGAGAATCTCAGTCGTTGAAGACCTGCCAGACGGGGGAGTGAAGTCTTGAACTTCGGTATTGGGATCCAGGTACACTCCCCCAAAACGGCCCCCAAACCGTAGACCCTATCGGCTTCGGATGGATCAAACGTTTGCGATGCCAAATTGACACGAAAGCCTGCCTCTTGGAGTGCCTGGCAAACTACGAGACAAAGATATTCTCCGCCAGCATAGAAAGACATCATGGGATGAATTACGAGGGCTTGCTTCAATCCCGTGAGTCCCATCTCTCATTCGTAGGTGCGGGAATGAATCTCACGTGCGCTTCCGGTCGCCAATCGTCCGCCGCATTTTTGCTCTTGCATGATCAGCGGTATTTAGTATGCGCCGTACTATCGGCTCATCCGGAATCGCGGGGTTGGTTTCGTGCGTTCTCCAGAGTCGGGAGTCGCAATCAAGCAGAACGCTATGACCGGAAGTATCCAAGCCTCTGCTGCTACCTGCTTGTGGCGGCGAGGGAATCCTAAATCCATCAGTTCTTTCCCATACAACGCGTGGAAAGATCCAACAGGCACCTACTCCTGAAACCGGAATTATGCCTTGAGGAAGAGCTCGAATGTTTTTCCACGATCGTCCTTTGAATTCGGGCGCCGACAAGGTATCATAATAGGCGATCCAAGGCCTTATTCTTTTCCTGGCCCAGTACCAAATCGATGCCCCTAGTACTACCTGTTCTCGCGACCGATAGTCATTGATCAACTGCTGAACTTCGCTTCGGAATGGCAAGTAATAGTGGTCTATGATCAATAGATCCTTCGTATCTGGGTACGTTTCTAGGGCGTGTCCTATCGCACCATTGTACCTGTTAGTGAGGTACTCCACTCGACGGATATCGTTACTGTCCCTTGAAGCAGTTGCTTGATACCCTTCAGTGTACGAAATGAAGGGAATGTCAAATGGGGGTAGTTGCTCAGTTTCACTGATGCAGACTGCAGTAATCATGTCTGCGGTTTTCGAGGTCTGATTTGGATAGATGGCCTCGGGATGCAAAGACAATNNAAGATTCACAAGTGTTTGATCAGGCATTAGCGACCTATCAGCCTGCCCAGATGAAGGGATACTCTAATTCTCTTGATCCAGGGATAGATCGTTGGATCCCGCCAGAGCCTTTCGTTGAGACTGAGGAAGACTGGCAACCCGCTCTGCTCGCAAAGCCAGTTATGTTCACAACCGTGAAGATCTTCTGGTACGTCGTAGTGAGTTTTCTCCCATATCCGTCTAGGATAGACGTAGCATCCTCCAACCGCATTCGCTTTCATGACCCCCCCAGTCCTTTCGACATCNNCGGGTTCTAATCCTCCGCTTATCAATTATCCACGTGCTCGCTCCCAAAATGCAGCCCGTAGGGTATTGAGAACGAGTCAATTCTTCGTATTCTCGGATGAGGCCTATGATCTCCTTCTCCTGCTGCATGTAGTAGCTGTCTATCATCAATATGTGTTCGGTCTCCGGAAACATCTGAAGAGCTCTAACGACTGCCGCGTTACGCCTAGACGCTAGATAACCGACTCTCTCCTTGGTCTGTTCATGCTGAAACGGCTTCCACCCTTCCGTGTAGTTGTAGAGCGGGATGCTCTGAAGACCCCAAGTTTCCGAATATCGACTTATGCAAACAGCACTCACTTTCATTCGAGTAGGCACCCCAGTTGTCGATCTGAGAGAATCGTATGCCATTCGATTTACACCGAAGATCGGGCTAGAATGAGGCAGAAGAGGCCGTCCGTCTACTAGCGGTCTCGCGCGACTTCAACAGCTTTCTTTACTCCCATCCACAACCGGTAGGCAGGATGGTCTTGATACCAGTAGTTCTTGTATGTTGAGGGACCGACATGATTATGGATAATCGGAAAATCGATGACCCCGTGCGGATCTCTTGGGACCACGTGCTCGTGTACA
>DAFH01000084.1:0-3684 GCA_002495485.1 Candidatus Bathyarchaeota archaeon UBA185 | reverse complement strand
CAACCCTTCAAGATAATCTAGCAGCATGCGGGACGCCTCCTCGTCATCGTCGATGAATAGCACCCAATCATTGCTCTCCAAGAAGGAGTTCCTTGCCGCCGCGAAATCAGTAATCTTGCCTGGATAGTCCCTACCCAATGTAACTATCTTGTACTGTAAGGAACCTTCACCCTTGCAACTGTATGGCTTACCAAATCTCTGCCCGTAAGTCGCGCTTTCATAGCAAGGACCTTATGACATGTATTAATTNNAATCGTGGTCGTTTTCAGATCCACAGCGCGAAGAAAAGTTGGAACCGCGTGCCTGGACTGGTTAATTAGGGAAGACCGCATTCAAACCCGTCTGTACTAGACGATGATACTACCCGCTGGTATCGAGCTATCCGCGTCCAAGCACATACCTGTCTTCAGGGTGTATCGTCGCACGTTCTATCCTCACCAGTTCGTCCATCGAATGGTGACATTGCGGAGCTGGCGACTTCTGAAGAGACATCCGCCGACTGTCGACATTAACGGCCAAATCTTAACCCTGAACCCGCGATACTTCGACACGCTCTTCGGCGAGTGGCCGTCATGGAAGACCGTCTACCTTCCTCAGTTCAGTCTGGAGGGTTTGACAGTTCTCGATATCGGCGCTGGCTGTGGAGAGTCAGCACTCTTCTTCCTCTCTCATGGAGCGAAGAAAGTAATCTGCGTCGAACCAGACAAGGAGAACATGGAACTGTTGAGGAAGAACGCTTCGAGAAACGGATGGAACGTTGAGACCGTTCTCAGCGGTTTCGACCTCGCGATGCTGGGATGGAAGTTCGACTTCATGAAAATGGACTGTGAAGGATGCGAGAGGGCGCTGCTCAAGCGCGATTCCCTGCCGCCCAGCTCGATTGAGGTCCATGACGCAGACACTCACAGACGATTCGTCGAAGCGTTTCATTTCACAACTGTGGCGAGAGACAAGAGGGGAACATGGATAGTCAAGAATGCCTAACTCTTCGCACCAAACAAACGCAGCATGACCTTTCTTCCCTCCAACGAAGATCATGGTACCCCCATCGTCCTGTTCTAAGTTGCATAACCGGAAAGTATCTGGCCGATTCCAGATTCGAATGCTTCGGGGCGAAACATTTCAGCTCGAGACCTGCAACGATCGGACATCTCGGTCCTAGAAATCTCATCTTTGACCAGAGCCGAAATCTGGCTGACCGCGTTAGCCGGGAAGGTCCATCGATAGCCAACATCGTCCGTTACGATCTCCCGAGGGCCCCCACTGTCGTGCACGACCGGCACGCAACCAGCAGCCATCGCTTCGACGATTGTAATGCCGAAGTGTTCGTTCCGCGCACAGTGGACGTAGAGCTTGGCTCTGCCGAGCATATCTCGCACCTTTCTCAGCGGAGCGATCACGAAGGCGACGTTTGACGGGGCTGCGTCTCGCAGTCTTCGGAGATACGATTCACTCTCAACTGTGGCGCTTCCGATAATGGCAAATTTGATTTCTGGGAGACTTCGTGCCATTTGTACGAACAAGTCCATGCGTTTTTCAGGCGAGATTCTCCCGACTGTTATCACCAGATCCTCCTTTGGACCCGGCAGATGCTTGTAGAGGTCTATTGGGCACGGAGGGTAAAGAGTTGTGGAGTCTCGGCCCCACAATTGTCGCACGAAGCCCCGCGTGAAGTTGGAGACCGCGAGAAGACGGTCTATGCGTTCGACTCGCTCATGATAGAATACCTTGGCGGGCCAATAGTAAGCCTCCCAGAGTTCATTTCCAGTCCAGGACTCAAGGTGACTGAAGTATTCGGGAAAGTAGCAGTATTGAACTGATGCCACTCTCGTGGCAGGCTGGTTCGCGACTTCGGCAGTGTTCAGTACAAGATCAAAGGCAGGAGCCTTGGAGAGAATGCTCCGCAGCCGTAGCTGATTGTAGACCAGCCTCTGATACAGGACAGCTTTCTTGACCAAGGGCCGGAATGGTTCATAGGTGAAGAACCGAACGTCCTTGAAGAGCCCCTGGACCCCGAAAAAATCCTCGAAACGATCGACATCGAACTTTTCGGTCGCAAGATACACTTCATGCCCCTCTCGCAGAGCCTCCTTTACCGAGTGTATCGCGACGCGCTCCCCGCCACCCATGACGCTCATCCTTGGATGAACGACAAGAATTCTCATGGCTGCGACAGACGATAGAGTGGTGATCCGCTGTTTCGCTGAACGTACGCCTGCAGTACTCCCTTGAAGATCTTCAGGTCTTTCTCGACGGCAAACGATCCCGTGTGGATGTCGCCGGTGTAAGCGAGTGCGAACAGTACTTTGACCGGAAGTTGCGCGACTCGCTTGAGCTGCCCCTTCAAGGTCAACCGCCCGAGATAGTAGCCGTATCTTCCAACGTTGTACGAGGGTCCAAGGTTGTATCTGCGGAGATGGTCACAGACCACGTTTTGTGTTCGCAGCCACTTGTACCCGTTCTCTTCTACCCACATTCGGATGTACTCGTCCTCCCAGACCGGAATGTTCGGCATCTGGATACCTTTCACCGCATCGGTCCTGACCAACGTGTCGCCAGTGAAGGCCCTGTCAATCCTATCCTTCCACGACTCTCTCCCCAGCAATTTCACCAGTCGCGCCATCGCTCGCGCATAATCGTCAACCCTCTTGTCCCCCGCGACGTAGCTCCATAGACCTTCAACAGCCCCGACATCTGGACCAATGACCCCCGTCACTGTCGACCACCAGTCTGGCCTCAGCTTCACGTCGTCATCTATGAAGGCGAACCAGTCAGTGTCCACACGCTCCATCAGCTCTTGCCTGGCTCTCGCAGGCCCGGGAACCGAGGACGTCAATAGACAGTGGACCGGAACCCTACTTCGCACGTGCTCCACGAAATCGCTCTTTAGCCCCTTGAGAGTAGGGACCAGCACGTCAACACTCTCAGGAGTCTGCGAATGGCGCGTCGTTGACGATGGGACCGGAGCCCGAGAAATTCTGCTACTAGACATTTTCCTTCGCTTAGACCCGGCTCACTTGGCGTCCTCAGGTTTTGTTTCCAACGCTAACCCGGGGCAGTCGTAAGATAATCCTTTGGAAGAGGACACTCGTCTCGTGTTACCGTCCCTAGAAGGCTTTAGGTCCCTTCAGCCAACTAGTGGCATGGATCAAGAGCGGCTGAGCGAGCGGATTCGAGAACTAGCGTCCGAGAAATGTGTTCCCTGTAAGACCGTTAAGCCCTATGCGGTTGATGAGATTGCGGCTCGATTGAAGGATCTTCCCGGCTGGTCGTCTGGATCTAACTCGATCCAGAAAGAGTTCCGGTTCAAATCCTATTTGTCTGGATTGCGCTTTGCCTGTTCTCTTGGTGGGATTGCCGAGTCGGAGGAGCATCATCCGGAGATGCTGGTCGCGTGGCGTCGGGTCCGGGTCGCCTTTTCCACTCACGCGATCAAGGGCCTGAGCCCGAACGATTTCATCATGGCCGCAAAGTCGGAACTAGAATATGAGAAGCACACGGGCACCTGAGCAACTAAGCAGTCAGTGCTTTGTCTTCAGATGCTCTTCAATGGCTTTGAGTCTGTTCTCCATCAGGGTCAGCTTGTCGAGTATCTCTTTCAGTATTCTTCCGAGGTCTTCCTGGGGGCCGATGTACTGGCCGGGTCTGAGGGGTGAGGGCATCGGGTCTATCGGTCTCGGCCGC
>DAFH01000076.1 GCA_002495485.1 Candidatus Bathyarchaeota archaeon UBA185 | reverse complement strand
CTTTTCTTCTTCTTCTCTCTTCCCAAGCCTATCCCTCTCCAGCTGATTACAGATTCCAACGATCTAGTGGCATATACACCTGCGACACGATTTTCGCTACTGGGAACCAACAATCAACGGTCTGCTGTCGAAGGCGAGTGGCCGTCTCCAATCCAAGTTAACATGAATGGACGGGAGTCGAGTTCACTTGCCTTTCTGAGTCTTCTTATCATGAGGTGATGGAATCGCTTTTGCTATCATAACCTCGGTCGACTTGACTATCGCCTGAACTTCATCTCCTTCATGCAACCCGAGGTCCTGAACCGCCTCGTTGGAAATTATGGAAGTAAGCGCTACAGGGTCCTCCGCGGCCATCTTGATCATGGAGGTGATGTCGCCCCTCTCGATTCCTGTTATCTTCGCCCTCACTCGATTTCTGGCGCTTAGCTTGTAGCCTACATTGCCTGCGGAATCTCTGTCGTCCATCGCATTGAAGAGATACTTTCGGACCCTCCTGAATTCCCCGAGGAGAGAGATTCCGTCTGGAGTGAGCCTGGAACTCCCTCCGGTCGCTCCTCCTGCTCTCGACTCGAGTATCTTCTTGCCCGACCCCGATTCCATTCTCTTGATTCGGTCCCAGGCATTCCTATAGGATATTCCCAAGAGTTTCGCTGCCTCTGTTAGGGAGTTGGTCTCGGAGATTCTACGGAGCAGAAGCGCGTCAGCCTCCTCCAACACGGCTCGCCTCTTGTCCTCCATGGAGAGATGCGGAACTGGTTTCAGCTTCACATTGCTACCCAAGTTCTACCCGACGCCCTCCTGCAATTTCCATTCGAAACTTAAGCTTTGACTCTCGTAATGGATATATAGCGTTATGCATGAGCGTGCATGACGCCTATGAAGGTGTCAAGTAGTGGAACTTCAAGAGCCGTAGTCGCCGTAGCTGTAATCGTAGCCGTACTAGGCGTCGCAGCCTACGCTGTCTACGCAGCGTCTGGCAGGACCGCGCCGACGACTCCGTCTGTGTCGTTTAGCACTTCTTCCTCGGTCGCTTTGGCTCCCCTGATTTCGTACTCTGCGGATGCTTACGCTGCTGAAACAACGGCGCTTCTCACCGGCTTCTCTCAAAGCACGGGAGTACCGGTTGCGCCCGTGAAGTCTGGAGGCTCGTTCGCAGACGCGAACCAGATTGCGGCCGGAGCGCCTGACGACGTCTTCATCTCCGTAGCGCTCTCTGCAACGGGCCCCGCATACCTGAAGAGTCTCTCGTCGAATTGGGCCATAGGGCTGGCCTCGGATCAGATGGTTCTGGCGTATTCCAACTCCACTTCGCAGTCATCTCTTGGAGGAACGATAATTGCGAAGGGGAACGCAGCCGCCAAGTCTAACACTACGTCTGACTGGAACACGTTCTTCACCTCCCTCACCTCGGGGAACTTTAAGATCGGTATCTCGGACCCAGTCGCTGACCCTGCTGGTCTTCGGGGCTGGCTCGTGCTTGAAGCTGCCGGTCTTCTCTATTCTAATGGTAGTCAGGAGGCTTACGTGACCCCGCTACTGCAGGCGAAGGCAAACGTAACCGGGGCGCACGCCGCCGCCCTCGTAGCTCCCCTCCAATCCGGCCAGCTACAGTTCCTCTTCCTCTACAAATCGGCTGCCGTTGCTGACCACCTGGACTTTCTCTCACTCGATCGCCGCGTCAACCTCGGGGACCCGACGTTGGGTTCGTTCTACTCGAAGGTCTCCTACAAGGATTCTGCGGGTGTGACAGCCGGCGCGCCAATCATTCTTTGCATCACCGTACCACTGAGCAGCGCCAACTCGTCCGAGGCACTGCAGTTCGTCCAGTACGTCGTCAAGAACTCCGGGTCGCTGTCATCATTTGGGCTGCAGCCCTTCTCGCCTGCACGGCTCTACAGCAATGTGCCCCCACCCGCGCCTGTGACCCAGCTGGTTTCGCAAGGTCTGGTAGCCGAAGCAGGAAGCATCCCCTGAAGGCGTGGGCTTGAAATGAACTGGCTCAGGGTCGTCTCCCTCGCTGCGGCGTTTCTCCTTCTTGTCCCAATAGCCGTTTTGCTCTACTATGGCTTGGGCCCATTGCGAACGCCCGCCGGTTACACACTGGGAATCTTTCGGTCGATAGGACTCTCCCTAATCTCGTCTGGGCTAGCTGCAATCATTGATGTTGTCGTGTTCACCCCCCTTGCTTACTATCTGGCTAGGGCGAAGAGCTCGCTCACCGAGTCACTCATCGACATACCGGTGGGCATCCCTCACCCCATCGTCGGCGTGGCGCTGCTGATTCTGGACAGCCCTCTCACACCGACTGGCAGATTCTTGTTGTTTTTCGGAATCAATTTCTTCAACACAATCACAGGGCTAGTGCTGGCGCTTGTGATCATGTCCGCGCCCATCTATGTCAAGTCAATCCAGCCGTACTTCGAATCGAGGGATCCTTCTGCCGAGGACTTCGCGGTGGGGATGGGAGCCTCGCGAATTAGGACTCTGTTCTCGGTGGTGCTGCCGGAGTCTCTGAGGGGGGTGGCTAGCGCTTCGTTGATTGCGATGAGCAGGGCATTGGGGGAGTTTGGTTCGATTTCGATTATCGCCTTCTACGTGCTCCAGTATCCCTTCTACGGAGTGAGTCCTGCCTCGGTGACGATCTTCCAGCTCTTCAACGGCGCCATACCTGGCGGGCTGAATGCTGCAGTGACGGCCTCCGCGGCTATGATCTTGGTAGCCCTGCCAATCACGCTTGCCGGACATTTCATCCAAAGGAGAAAGAGCATTTGATAGAGGCCAAGGTGCGAAAACAGCTCGGCCAATTCTCTCTTTCGGCAGAACTCGAGGACAGCGGATTCATCTGCTTGGCAGGAAGAAACGGCTCAGGAAAGACCACGCTCCTCAGGACCATAGCAGGGCTGCTTCAGGTCGATGACGGATTCATCAGGATCAACGGGGCCGATGTCACTCGATTGCCTCCCGAAAAGCGAGGTGTGACGATGGTCACCCCCAACTCCTACTTCCCTCACCTTGACGTGGACTCTCACTTGACTGGGGGTGCGAGGCTGAAAAGGGTCAAACCAGACGAGAGCAAAATCTCGAGGGTCAAGAACGAACTCGGGATTGACTTTACCGGTTCCACCAGAAGCTTGAGCCTCGGCATGCGAGTGAGAGTGGCACTAGCCACAGCACTGCTCGCTTCGCCGAGGATGATTTTGGTGGACGAGGCCTTCTCGAACCTCCATGAAAGGGATGATTTCATAACCTCNNGCTCTACGTGATGAGCAACGGGACGACGAAACGCCAGTAGGCAGTGACTCGTAGGATCGTCGCTAGTTCAACTCAAGGTAACTCAAGTGGTCAATGAGCCCAAACGAACACGTGGTCGGCAGCATCCCATGGTGTGGCCCACCAGTTTTAGCATTGATGGGTATGCCGCGGGTCAGATTTGTCACTACCTAGGTTGGCTCAAATCCGTCTTCGATACAGCAAAACACGAAGTCTTCTTTGGCAAGAGACGATTCGGAACTTAGGAACTGCTGTACCGAGTCCCGGGTACTGACGTGAGCGTGCGAGACACATTCCTCGAAAGTCGACACCAATTCCGACCCACGGCAGTTATACCTTTGCGAGCAA
>DAFH01000068.1 GCA_002495485.1 Candidatus Bathyarchaeota archaeon UBA185 | reverse complement strand
ATTCGGAGTCCGCGCTGGACATTTGCCTCCTCGTTAGTGATCACCAAAAACTAGCCGTAACCGTCGCCGGATTCGAAAAAGTACACCAGAGAGGCTTATCAGCCGTGCCGGCCGAAGCATGAGGACACGCAGGGATGAGCGTCTAGTGCCCTCAAGTCTTGCTACAAAGATCGTCTGCACGATTGGACCTGCATCAAGCTCTCCTTCCGTTCTGCGCAACATGATCCGCGGGGGTATGGATGTTGCCAGGATCAACTTCTCCCACGGGACCTACGAGGAGCATCTGAAAAGCATCGAGACAATTCGCAAAGTCAGCAATAGCCTCCGTCGGCCCGTGGCCATCCTTCAGGATCTGCCCGGTCCCAAGCTGAGAGTTGGAAAGCTCGCCTCCGAGCCCATGCACCTGAGACGCTTCGATTCTGTAATCCTCACTGCCAAGCCATCCAAGGCCAAAGGCAAGATTCCCGTCGCCTATGCGGATCTACCGAGAGTGGTCAGGCGGAAGGACATGATCTATCTCGCCGACGGAAGCATTAGACTCGAAGTTATCCGTGCCACACGAGACGAGGTTGAGACACGCGTCATGGTCGGCGGAGAACTCGTGTCGGGGAAGGGTGTAAACCTGCCCAGACTTCGGGCTAGGGTTCCCGCGATAACACCTGAGGATCGCGAACATCTGCACTTCGGGCTTGAAAACAATGTCGACATTGTCGCTGTCTCCTTCGTCCAGAGAGCGGAGGACCTCAGGACCGCACGGCGGGTTGCGGCCGAAAGGGGGCGGCAAATATTCGTGGTTGCAAAGATCGAGAAGAGAGAGGCGGTCGAAGACTTGGAGGAGATCGTCAGGGAAGCCGATGGAGTCATGGTAGCACGGGGAGACCTGGGCGTTGAGCTGAGTCTTGAGCGGATTCCGATCATTCAGAAGAGGATCATTTTCGAGGCGAACAGGCTGGCGAAGCCAGTGATAACGGCGACTCAGATGCTGGAGTCGATGATCTCATCGCCCACCCCGACGCGGGCCGAGGTGACGGATGTTGCGAATGCGATCATCGACGGCTCTGACGCGGTCATGCTCTCGGAGGAGACGGCGATCGGAAAGTATCCAGTTGAGGCTGTGAAGGTTCTACAGAAGGTCGCGCAAGAGACCGAACGCTTCCTTCCGAAACAGATCACGGAGCAGAGACGCGCCTGGCACGAGAACAGCCAGGAGGACGCCATCGCCTTCGCCGCCTGCGAAACAGCGCTTCAGATCTCTGCTAGAGCAATCGTGACGCCGACCCGGACGGGCAAGACCGCACGGCGGGTCTCGAAATACAGACCCCCGCTGCCGATCGTCGCCCTGACCTCCCACGAACATGTTGAGAAGCAGCTGCTACTGTCCTGGGGCGTCCAGACTGTGAAGAGAGAGATTGACTCGACCGACACGATCTTCCCCGAGGCGGAGAAGACCGTCCAGAAGCTCAACCTCGCGCGCAGAGGAGATACCATAGTCATCGTGTCAGGAGACCCGAAAGGTCCAATGGGACGGACTGATCTCTTGAAGATACAGAGGGTTAGGTAGAGCAATTATGCTGGACCCTGCTCAGGTCCCCGTAGATCAGTCAGCACTACTTGTGATAGATGCGCAGGACTCGTTCAAGATTGGTCCTCGCTGGAAACGCCGGAGCAACCCGAGGTTCGAGAAGAATGTCGGTGATCTCATACAAGCATACCGGGAAGCGCACCTACCCGTCATATTCTTCCTCCACGCAGACAACGACGAAGCCTTCGCGACGGATAGTCCGCACTTCAAACTGATGGACTTCATCAAACCCATGCCCAACGAGCCGGTCCTCACGAAGAAGACGAAAAACTGTTTCACGAGCACCTCCCTCCAGCCGCTGTTGCTCGAGAAAGGAGTTCGGAGAATCGTTGTCACCGGGATTCAGACCGAGCAATGTTGCGAGACCACGGCTAGACTAGCGGCCGACCTAGGTTATGCGGTCGACTTTGTGACGGAAGCGACGATGACTTTTCCAATTCCTAACTGGGACCGTCCAGGCGAGGAACTGGGAGTCGATGCGATAGTAGAAAGGACCGAGTACGCCTTGAGACGCCGGTTTGCTCGAATATCCACAGTAGCGCAACTTACGAAGGAGCTGACTAAGCCCGGAGCTGGGTCAAAACCCTAGCGATGTAACGTCAGCCTCTCAATTCACCAAAAAACGGCGGACTCGGCGGTAGCCGGCAACCGTCTTCTGAGTTACTGGATCTGGCTAGCGTCTAGTGGATTCGACCTCGTGAATCCACTCGCACGTGATCCCGGCACCTTTGTGGTGATTGGCTACCGCCTCTTTGCTCGGAGCGTCGAGGACACAGTAGACTCTGTCTTCTTTCTTGTTGTAGAGTATGTCATGATGTGTCACGCCGTGTTTGTCTTTTGGAGCGGTCTGGAGTTGCTTCAGTTGTTTGGCGGTTAGGGATCCCATCGGGTGAGTATCGATAAACTTGGGCATGTGGAGGGGCAGTCCTCCTAGAAATATAAGCATTGACAATTACTGACCTAGTTCGATGCGTCCCAGAGCAATGATCGAGGCTGGACGGGGCAACTGCCTTTTTCGTCCAACCGTATGACGCGAGTGATTATATTGCCCCNNCCATGACGCTAGTGAAGCTCTTCAAGGAGGCAGTTGGACTAGACCGGTTTCAACTAGGCGGTAAGGGCTACGGGCTCGTTGAGATGACTTCTATCGGTCTGCCCGTTCCGCCTGGACTGATAATCTCCACTGACGCCTGCAAGAATTACTACGCTCAAGGGGGCCGAGTGCCTGATGGTCTTTTCGACGAATTGAAACTGAAACTCGGACAACTGGAGACTCTCACCGGCCGAAAACTAGGCAGCCCGGCAAATCCGCTCTTCGTCTCGGTCAGGTCGGGAGCGCCTTACTCTATGCCTGGAATGATGGATACTATCCTGA
>DAFH01000086.1:8187-8329 GCA_002495485.1 Candidatus Bathyarchaeota archaeon UBA185 | reverse complement strand
ACCATGACGGACGCGGATGGGATTCAGGCGAGAATAGAGCAGAAGCTGAAGACCGCCGACCCTCAGATTATGGAAGTTGTAATTCACCGAGACTCCGTCACCCATCTGGTCTTCAGTGAACGGTGGGGTCACGGTACCGAGC
>DAFH01000086.1:3104-8147 GCA_002495485.1 Candidatus Bathyarchaeota archaeon UBA185 | reverse complement strand
AGCGACACGGTATTGCGAATCAGATCCGAGCTTGGGACCGCGCTGATGGACGCGTATCCTGAAGCCGTAGGTGCAGACATCGTCGAGGAACGGTCGACCGCACCCGAGATGTAGATCACGGCCGCGGCAAACCGGGACGGAACTGAAACTACCAAGCAGGATTATTGGGACCTCGATCCCGGAGAGGTCTACTCTGCTCTAGGCACAAGCGATAGGGGTCTCTCTTCGGAAGAGGCCGCTAAACGACTGGCGAGTTATGGTCGCAACGAGCTTCCCAAGGAGAAGGTCCGGTGGCCCAAGATTCTCTTGGGTCAATTCGACAATCCAATGCAGATAATCCTCGTCGTCGTCGCGATAATATCCGGCTTTCTAGGTCAGCCTCAGCAAGCTGAGATCATACTGGTTATCATCATCCTGAGCGCCGCGCTCGGCTTCTACAACGAATACCGCGCGTCGAAACTCGTCGAGGACCTTGAGAGTACGGTCTCGATCAAGGCCGTCGCGACGAGAGATGGGAAGACAGCAGAGGTCGACTCATCACTCCTCGTCCCGGGCGACTTGGTGACGGTCTACATCGGGGACATTGTCCCCGCAGACATGCGTGTCGTCAGTTCGACAGAACTTCAGCTCAACGAATCGGCGCTGACTGGAGAGTCGTTTCCTGTCGACAAGAGTTCNNCTTCTGACACCGCCAGGAACCCTAACGCAGTCCAGCAACCTGCTGTTCTCGGGCACTGTGGTAGTCAGAGGAAGCGCAAAGGGGGTGGTGTACTCGACCGGTCACAATACACAGATTGGCGCGATCTCGAAGACTCTGGCTCGGGCTCATCCGGAGACTGAGTTTCAGCGAGGCACGAAAAAATACGGGAACCTCCTTCTAACACTCACCGTCTTCCTTGTTCTCGCCATATTCGGCCTCAACATTGCAGTGGGCCATCCTCTCTTTGATGCCCTGCTCTTCGGTCTCGCGATAGCCATAGGCATCGTTCCCGAGATGATGCCCGCGATAGTCACCATCACCCTCTCGACGGGAGCCCATCGAATGGCGAAGGAGAAGGTGATAGTGAAACGCCTCGAAAGCATGGAGAACCTAGGAAACATCGACACGCTCTGCACCGACAAGACCGGTACCCTCACGGAGGGGAAGATCTTCCTTGTAGGCTCATACACTCCAGATTCGACACCGGACGATTCGAGGGTTATAGGTCTCTCGCTCGCCGCCAACAACGCCGTAGTAGGCGACACAATCACCGGGAACCCGATCGACGTAGCGATCTGGGAGTATGCCACTCAGAAAGCCTTGGGAGACTTGACCAAGGATTACACGAAGATCAATGAGATTCCATTCGATTATCGCCGGAGGATCATGTCTGTCATCATGCGGACAAGAGAGGGTCTCACGCTCATCGCAAAGGGCGCCCCGGAATCGCTTATCCAAGACTGCACCTATGTTGAATGGAAGGGCCAGGGTCAGCCGCTGACGCCCGCCCTGACGGGTTCCCTAAACACCACGTTCACAAACTACTCGATGCAGGGCTTGCGAGTAATCGCAGTAGCTTATCGAAACATAGAACAGAAGAACACCTACACACCCGCAGACGAGACAGGCCTCACGCTTGCCGGCTTTCTGGTCTTTACCGACCCGCCCAAGAAAGATGTGGGCGAAGCGCTATCGAAGCTAGAGAAGCTCGGCGTAGGTATCAAGATTCTCACCGGCGACAACGAACTCGTCGCCAACAAGATGTGCAACGAGGTCGGTTTGTCCGTCAAAGGGACCGTCACAGGCACCGAACTTGCACAGCTAAGCTGGGCGCAACTGAAGTCGTCGGTAGAGAACGCCACAGTCTTCGCAAGGGTAACTCCCAACCAGAAGCTGGATGTCATCAAGGCGCTGAAGGAGAACGGCCATGTTGTAGGCTACATGGGAGACGGGGTAAACGATGCACCCGCGCTGTACGAAGCCGATGCAGGAATCTCGGTCGACACAGCGGTGGATGTCTCGAAGGACGCGGCAGACGTCGTGCTCCTCAGGAAAGACCTAGGCGTTCTTGCCAACGGGATCGAGGAGGGCAGACGGACCTTCGGCAACACGATAAAGTACGTGCTGATGGGGACCAGCTCTAACTTTGGCAACATGTTCAGCGCATCAGCCGGATCGGTCTTCCTCCCTTTTCTCCCAATGTTGCCAATACAGATTCTCTTCCTAAATCTGCTCTATAACGTCGCAAACCTCACTCTCCCAACGGACAACGTGGACCCCGAATACACTAAGTGGCCGAGAAAATGGGACATCGGCTTCGTTCGGAACTTTACGATCTTCTTTGGACCCTTCAGTTCGGTCTACGACTTCCTGACGTTCGGGATAATGCTGTTCATCTTCGGGGCTTCCCCAGCTCTCTTTCAGAGCGCATGGTTCGTCGAATCCTTTTGGACTCAGACTCTCATAATTTTCGTAATAAGAACGCGCCGCATTCCATTTTTCAAAAGCAGACCGTCAAAATGGCTAGTCGTGTTGACCCTTGCATGCGTCGCCTTCGGAACGATAGTTCCCTTCACGCCGTTGGGAGCGCTTATGGGATTCACAGCGATTCCGGCCTCGTTCTGGATTCTCAACATCTTGATGACGGTCACGTATCTGTTCTTGGTCGACGCTGGAAAGGTGTTCTTCTACAAGATATGCGGGTATTGATGGAGGCCATCTGAAACGGACTATTCTAATCTCTTCGGCTGGTGGATAAGCTCCATCACATTCAACATCGTTTTCGTCATCGCCGCTAGCATGTACCTCTACCATCGCCGAAAAAGAGGACCGGTCCAACCGGGAGCAGGTGGGGGTACGCGATGGGTTAGGGATTTCACCTTCGTTTGGATACTCCTGGGTCTTCTGGTCCTCTACGTCGTATCGATCGGGCAGGGGTCTTACTTGCTATTCGCTGTGGGCAACATTGTCTTTGAGGTACTTTTGATCGTCTATGTCGTCAGAAGCGGAAGGTCTTCAGATACAGGGTCGCCTTCAGGAACCGTACAGCCATAGATGCCTAGGTCACGTCTCGAGTATTCAGCCAAGTCCTATATGAGTGGCTATTCGCTGAGAGCGTTTGTAGTCTCGCGCAAACGTCTCGCGAGTTCCTTCATAACTCCCATAGCTACCTTGGGGTCGTTCTCAACCGCAGCCTGGAAGCTCCACACGGGCATGACGAGGCACTTCGTTCCAGATTCTGCAGCAACCACGGTCGCAGACCTGGGCTGTTTGTCGATGAGTGCCATCTCTCCAAAGAACTGTCCGCGTCCCAGCTTTGCAACCCGTTTCTCCGCTTTGCGGACTTCGACAGATCCGTTGGTTATGAGATAGAAGGCTACGCCTGAGCCTCCCTCTTTCTCGATGACCTCGCCGGAATCATAGGATCGTTCTCTCGCGAATGCTTCTGCGAGCGACTTGATCTGTTTTCCCTTCAACCCCGCGAACAGCGGTACCCCGGCCAACATTTTGGCTACCTGTGGATTGTCTTTGTCCAGAGATGATCCGTCCACTCGGACAGATTTTTGCCTGCCTACTTAAAGCGTTAGCCCCGTTTCAGGCAGATTCAGCGCCGCGTTCGTTCATTCTTAGTCATTGACCGGCAGCGAATCGGCACAAATCCAAATAGTCGCCGAGCCCGCGGTGGCTTATGGCGACGATCAGGTTCCTCGGGACCAGTGGGTCGGTCGTGACGAAGGAGAGAATGTGTGCTGGAGTCTTGTTCGGCGACAAGTTGATCGATGTGGGATTCGGGGTCCTTGCCAATTTGATGAAGTCTGAGACGAGTCTTGATTCGATAAACGATGTCTACGTTTCTCATACTCATTCGGACCATGTAGGAGATTTCACCGGGCTTGTCTGGGCGATGGCGATGGAGAACCGGACCAGACTGCTCCGTGTCGTAAGCTCAGTTAGAACTGCATCCACGCTACGGAAAGTGCTCAAGCTTCAGTCAACACCGCGAGCATGGCTAAAATTCGACATCCTTTTCGTCAGACCAAGAAATGCCGGGGTCGAGTACGTCAGAACTGTCCATTCTCCCGAGACTCTCGCTTATCGCTTCAAGATGGATGGGTGCGACTTCGTCTACGGCGCAGACACGTCACGGTCTGAGAAGATGGCAGAATTCGCCAAGGGTTGTGATCTGCTCATTCACGACTCCACGTTTCTGGATGGCCAAGAATCCATCGCGGCCCTGACAAACCATTCGACTGCACGAGATGCAGGGAGGACCGCGAAGCTTGCACGATCGAAGAGATTATTCCTTACTCACATTGCGCCCACTAACCGCCAAGTTCTAGACCGCTATGCAGTTGAAGCTGCAGCGTCCTTTGATGGCGAGATAGTCGTTGCCAGAGATATGCTAACAACGTCAGTATAGCGGTGGGGAGAGTCGGATCCTTCTAGGCGAGTCCTAGTCTCTTGACGAGGCTCAGATACCTTGGGTCTTCNNCGTCCTTTTCTCTCTTCGAGAACGATTTCTCCAGCCATTCGAAGCCTTGGTCGAGATCACCGAGAAAAATGTAGAGTCCGCTAATCTCCATCCGTGTCGGGCTGAGGGGTTCGTCGACATGCGCCTCTAGGTCGGGGAGGAGGCTTCTGACTCGTTCCACGTCCTTCCCATAGTAGGCGATCATCACTTCAACTTCTCTACTGAGCTGAGGACGTAATCCTTGAACCAGGTCCAATGCGATCTTCGCTTCCCGCTCACCCTCACCGAGCCTGTTCGACTTGCAGTAGATTGCTGCCAGCTCGAAATGGGCGGTGGAAAAGCTGGGGTCCAGCTCAAGCGCCTTCTTGCACAGTTCTAGCGCCTTGTCGTAGTCTCTGCGATTCAGGTAGTACGAGGCGTGATTCAGGTTGATTATCTGGGAAAACGGGTCCAGTTCGACAGCCTTTTCGATGTGTCGGCGTGCCTCGTCCCATTTCCCTTGGGCAGCTAGGAGGGACGAGTACCATTGGTGTGCGCTTGCGTAGCTGGGCTTGAGTTCGCACGCCTTTCTGTATTCCTTGTCTGCACCTTG
>DAFH01000086.1:0-3053 GCA_002495485.1 Candidatus Bathyarchaeota archaeon UBA185 | reverse complement strand
TCGAGCTCCAGCGCTTTGGCGACCATTAGGCTGGCTCGCTTGTGGTTCGCGGTAGCGTCCTCAGCCCAGTTGAAGGCGAGTATTTCAGACGCGTCCGCTATTCCAGCGTATCCGAGTGCGAAATTCTCATCCTCATCAATTGCCTCTTCGAAGTAGTCTGCTGCCCTCTTGAGATCCTCGAGGCCCCTTCTGTTCCAGTGGTATCTTCCTCTCAGATACAGCGAGTAAGCCTTCGTGTTTTCTGTAGGCTTCTTCTCGATGCGATCCATCTCTGGGGCGAGAATCCGGACACGTAGGGCATCTGACACGTGCTTGGCTAGGTCGGTCTGAACTCCGAACACATCGTCGAGATTTCTATCGTAGCTCTGTGCCCAGACGTGTCGATCATCGTTAACGGCTATCAGCTGGGCGGTAACTCGTATCTTGTTCCCGGCCTTTCTGAAGCTGCCCTCCAGCACGGAACCAGCCTCGAGCTCATTCCCAATCTCTCTGACCCTCTTTGTCGTCCCCTTGTAGCCCATGACCGACGTGCGTGAGATTACGCTGAGTCCGCCGACTCCTGAGAGTGTTGAGATTATTTCCTCGGTTATTCCATCCGCGAAATACTGGTCGTTNNGATTATTTCCTCGGTTATTCCATCTGCGAAGTATGAATCATTAGGGTCGGGGCTCATGTTTGCAAAGGGGAGGATCGCTATCCTCCGTGGATCGAGAGACTCCTGCTCGGCTCGTGACAGACCCTGTGGCACTTCCACCTTGTACAGTTCGACAGGGTGCGGGATGTTCTTAAGCTCCCGTGTCCCCATCTTGACGAGCTTGCTGTTGACTTTTCCTTCCACCTGATCCACAACTTGCTTTGTAAGACAGATGCCTCCCGGGTCGGCTAAGGCCTGTAGTCTCGAGGCAACGTTGACGGCGTCTCCGAGAATATCTCCATTCGCATGGACGATGTCTCCAACGTGAATTCCGATCCTGACGAGTAGTTTCTCGTCCGGTCTGCGTACTTGATCAAATCGCTCGGTCTCCCGCTGTGCTTGAACCGCACAGTTTACCGCTTCAACTGCGCTGGCGAATTCGACAAGGAAGNNCCCCCAGGGTCTTCACGACTCTTCCAGCGTGTTTCTCGAAGACTGACCGGAGGAGCGTACGGTGTTCGTCGAGCAGTTTCAGAGCCCGGCCTTCGTCGAGCGATGTTATCGAGGAGTATCCTACGATGTCAGTGAACATGATCGCGCCAAGTCTGCGCTCGCCGCTCGGCAACGGATCCCCAATACTCAAGTCATGGATTGCTTGAAGATAAAGCCGTCCGAGAAAGCGTAAGAAAGGTCTTAGAGTCCGATCTTGTCGAGAAGGGTCCTGAAGCCTGCTTTCTCGCGGATCGAATCAAAGGCGGGGTCGACCTTGGCATATACTAGGAAGCTTCTTTCTTCAAAGGCCTTCTGGAGCCACTCCAACGTTTTTGCTTCGTCGCCGAGCGCAGCATAAACGACGGCTCTGCCATAGCTAGGCACGAATTCCTCGCCAGCTCGCCTGTCAAGGTCCTCAAGTACCCTTAACGCATCCCCTTTCCTCCCGGCACGGGCATAGATGTAGCCCAAGTCGTCCAAGATGAATACGCTGTCGCCCGAGAGCGCGATCGCCCTCTCGATCTCTGAGATCGCTTCGTCATGCCTGCCGACCTGCGCGTAGACCTCAGCTAGTCCCTTGTGAGCGATCGCAAAACCGGAATCGACGAGAAGCGATTTCTTGTACTGTTCTATCGCTCCGTCGTATCGACGAGCGAGGTAGAGGTCCCTTCCCACGTCTGTCAATATGATCATCGAAAGTGGATCGAGTTCTGCAGCTTTTTCCACTTCAGCTATGCCCTCGTTGAATCTCGCGTGAGAGATGTAGTGTGTGGCTCGCCAGAAGCGGGCAGTCGCGTAGCTCGGGTTCAGCTCTAGGGCTCGGTCCAGTTCCGAGCCCGATCTGTCCCACTCGAAGTAATACTGCATCAGCGCTTGGCCGAGAGAGGCGTGCGCCTCGGCGAGGTTCGCATCGAGCGACAGGGCCTTCTCTGCTAGCCCTCTTGCGCGTGGAAACATAACATTGGCGCGTCGGAATCCGTAGTAGCCGAGTATGCTGTAGCAATCAGCCAGGCCCGCGTAGGCGAGTGCGTAGTTTGAATCCCTTCCTATGGCCTCTTCAAAGTATTTGATAGCGCGGTTGATTTCGGTCTCTGTTCTCTTGTTCCAGTGATATCTTCCCTTGAGATAGAACGAGTACGCTTCTGGGTTCTGTGTCTGTTGCTGAAGCTGTGAGCCTTCTCGAATTCCGAACGTTAGCTCTAGCGCGTTTGCTACTTGTCTCGCAATCTCGCTCTGAAGCGAGAAGACGTCTTGGAGGTCTCGATCATACGTTTCAGTCCAGAGCTGTTCCTCGCTCTGTGTGTTGACCAGTTGTACCGCTATTCGAACTCGATTCTTGGACTTCCTGACGCTTCCCTCAACTAGGGAGCCTACCTTCAGCTCCTGGCCGATCCGACTGGCGGTGGTCTTTTCCNNCACCCTTGAACCTCATAGCCGAGGTTCTGGCAACCACGCGGAGACCCTTGATCTTCGACAGAACACTGATTAGTTCGTCAGTCATCCCATCAGAGAAGTACTCGTCAGCCGGGTCCGGACTGACGTTAGCGAACGGGAGAATCGCGATTCTCCTAGTATCGTGTTCGCCCGTCTCCATGCTCCCGGCGTCCTCCCACGGCATCACGATGCGGTAGACCTCCAACGGCTTGGCCACGTTCTTGAGGGATCGCGGTCCGAGGCTTATCAGGGTCGGTTTGAACTTGTTCTGAACATGGTCGTAGACCTGACGGGTCAGACACACGCCTCCAGGTTCGGCGAGGGACTCTATCCTAGACGCAATATTGACCGCGTCGCCCGAAATATCGCCGTCAGCTTCCAACACATCACCCAAATGAATACCGATGCGGAGCTGAACCCTCCGCTGCTCGTGGATCGATTTGTTCAGATTCCGCGATTCGTTCTGAATCTGGTACGCGCATTTGACGGCGTT
>DAFH01000125.1:1624-5590 GCA_002495485.1 Candidatus Bathyarchaeota archaeon UBA185 | reverse complement strand
TATTGGTGAAGAACGCGGTGACCCCGGCCGGAAGTGTAGTGGAGTTGACAGAGAAACCCACGGAGGATGGAGAGCCCGCGACCAATGTGGCAGTTATCGTGGAAGCCTCGCTGGTCGAGCCTTGGACAACGGTCAAACTGCTTGGTGATGGAATGGAAAGATCGAAATCAAACCCGGCTAGGACCGTTAGGGATATGCTCGTCGAATTGGTAGCACGCCCGCCGGTGCCTTGAATCTCTACGATCGAAGTTGCGACGGTCGCGGTTGAATTGGCCGTAAAGGAGACCGAGTCCAGGCAGGTTGGACTAGGGATGCACGGGCCAACCCCAAACTTGGCGGTCACGCCAGTCGGAAGAGTCGAGGCTACAGAGAACGTTACGGGGCTCGGCGAGCCACTCGTCAGAGTTACAATCAGGACCCCGTCTATGCTGGGAGTCGTGCTTCCCTGCTCAACAGTTACAGAACTCGGTGCCGATATGTTGAAACCGAAGGTGGTAGTGCTCGTCCTGAAGGATGTCATCTCGCCCGTGGCGGCGGATTTCTGAAAGGCTACTGAATCATCGCTTGATACTGAACCTCCTAGTCGCGAGAGGGGTGAAGCCACTGTGACCGAAACTGANNCTGCAAACAGAACGGTGAGAGATACCCAGTGCCGCAATTGCCAGAGGATGGCTACCGTGAGAGTATCTGCCCCAACAACGACAACCCAAGACCACGGCAAGACCCAGCGTCCTAAGCGAATTAAATATTATTCTGCATGAACGGTTGAAGAGGGAATCTGGGGCGATAAGGAGAAACCTGATTTGGAGAACGGCTTTCGAATGTTGCGAGGTGGGTGGACGCAGATCTTGTTCTTGCGAGTTGCTCAGTGTNNTGTATTCGGCGCACCGCTTCTCAATTAGGTCGAGAACGTACTTGATTCCAGACTCCTTAGGTGACTGGGCTACGCTGAGCGTTCGGAAATCCTTCAGCGCAAGACCCAGATTCGATATCGCTGCATGAACTGCGCGTGCATTGGCTTCTAACTTCTTGGATGTCGTGCGAGTCATGGAAGAATGTTAGAACCTACCAGCAAAATAGGGAATGCGTGACCCAAGAGAGCGGGACCGGGTTAGTTCGGCGGCACAGGGATCTTGGGCATCTCGGATACAACCCACTTCTTGTTGCGGGCAGTACCTTTAGCCGTTATATTGAACCTCTGAGAACGTCTAATCATGGACAGTAGCCAGGTTCAGAAGGCTCTCGATTCCTCCGAGGAGTTGCAGATTACCGTAACGGGTAGAACGACAGGCCGACAACACTCGACACCGGTCTGGTTTGTTCGCGAGGGCAAGACGATCTTCCTCATGCCAACCAAGGGATCCCAGAATCAATGGTACAAGAACGTCCAGAAATCGAAAAAGATCAAGATCTCTTCTGGAAATGTCTCACTCGAACTGACAGCGAAGCCGATAACAGAATCGAAGAAAGTCGCTTCGGTGGCCGAGAAGTTTCGAAAGAAACACGGCGCAGGAGACGTGAAGAGATACTACACTGGGTACGATGCAGCGGTCGAGCTGAACCTCCCCTAGTCTGACTCGTCTACGCTAAGGATCGAAGAACTGCCAACGCCTCGTCTACGTGTGCCGTGGCTCTCGTCTGGGAGACGAAGACGTGCCGGACTATTCCCTGTTTGTCGATCACGAAGCTGACCCTGCCCGGAATGATTCCGAGACTCTTCTTGACGCCGTAGGCTTTCCTGACCGAACCATCCAAGTCGCTTAGCAGGATAAACTGGAGCTTGTGCTCCGCGGCGAAGGTCTGGTGCGACTTCTGGTCGTCACCACTTATACCGATAACTTCGGCGCCCAGGTTCTTGAACGCCTCGTAGGAGTCTCTAAAGCTGCAGGCTTCTGCGGTGCAGCCACGGGTGAAATCTTTCGGATAGAAATACACGACCACGTTCTTCTCTCCCCGGAAGTTTTTCAGACTGACAGAATCACCATTGCCTGTCTGAAGGGTAAAATCCGGTGCTGGACTTCCTACGGCAATCATTGCTTCAACCACATCGATAGGACCCATCACGTTCTTACACCTTTAGTCAAATGGTCCGTTCTCCGTCTTCGGTCACAGAATTCGGGCTCGCAGTCGATTGCGCACACTCCGTTCCATGTACTGAATTGTACACATGTCATAGAAGTCCGTTGAGCTGCACCGGGTCGCTCCGTAGCACCGGGGGCCTGGGGCTGCTCGGTGCAACTTCGTCCGGGGTCGAGCTTCAGAACTTAGCCGTGCTCGAACTCGTAACATGACCCATAATATCACGCCAGCGTAACGGACCGATCCGAAACGTTCTTGGAACTCATCTGGCTCCTCAATCTGCTCACCTGGGCGGCTTTCTTCGCCGTGAGCGCGGTTCCGATCATGATCGCGATCCATGTGAAGGGCGCTCTCAGGATACTCTCCCTGCTACTAGGTGTGTTCGCGATTGCTCACGGTCTGTACCACCTGACCCTAGCATACGGCGAATATTTTGTTGCCGAGGTCATCCTTCAACCCGTGTCCGTGGTATTCCTTCTCACTTTTGGCATCTACTACACCAAGAAGGCGGCATAGTAGCGATGGCGGACGACCTACTAACGACGGTAATGGAAGTCTTCACACTTGTAGTCATACTAGCTTCGGCAGTAGTTTTCGGCCGACTCGCTATCAAGGCGAGGCGCATTGGAAGCTTCCGATTCCAGCTCTCAATCTTCATACTCGTCTGGGCCGTCGCGGAGGTATTGTACGTCGGCGGAGATCTAGGACTAGTCACAATAGGAGACTATGACACGCTCGGCCTAGCCTTCCACTTCGTCTCCATGGCAGCATTCGCAGTATTCGTGGGCGCCCGATCCTTCAAGTTCCTCCAAGTCAAACCAGCCCAGCCCCCACGACCGGCACAGCCAGTCCCGCTTACAGGAGCAATGGACAAGTGAGCACATCATCGTTCGAAGATCTAGTCGAGACCTCGATATCAGAGACGCTCTCGAAAATTCTCGGACAGATTGTCTGGAAGTCAATAGGGTTCTTCTTCGAACCAAAATCCCTGTCCCAAAACCCTGAAGCGGTACCCGAGATGCTCAGCAAACTATTCGGAAACCACGGGAAGGTGCTGGAGAGAGTGATAGCCGACGACCTACTCGACAAGGTAGGAGTCCCCGAAGACAGCCGGAGAGGCTACGACTTCCGAGGCCTCGTCCGCATGGCTAAAGCCCGATTCATGTCAACAACCTCATCCCTGACTAGAACCGGCCCGACCGGCGTGTAGAGGCCCAAGAATTTCTCACGACTCAGACCAGAGTCCTACTCTCTCGAGAATGTCAGGCCAAAGTACTTGGCCAACAATCTGTCGAACTCTGCCTGATTCTTGACGGAGCGCTCAACACGCTTTCCACTTCGCGTCAGAATCAGATTCCTATCGGTCAGCGTCGCCCTTCCAGTCGTTGTCAGTTTGCTGATCAATCTTCCCTTCGTGAAATGGGAATGCGGCGAAGTCTGCTGATACCGGTTCCTCGCAGCAAAATCCGCCAGTCTCCGAGCCCGGAGGGTGAAAGCGTACTGAGGGGTCCAAGAAACGTCCTTCTCGCTTCTGCGCGAGACCAACATTCGTCCGTTTGCGGGGGTTATCTTGTAGTAGAAACGACCATCTTTCTGCACCTCAATTTCATCGATCCGTTTCGGCTCCGTGAAGGAGTCTCCGAATCCGACATCGGCCAGCCACGGCTCATCTAAGTCGACCCTCAATGTGAGGTGATCGAACTCCGGGCCGNNGAAACCTAGCTTCGTCAATAGCCAAGCGAAGCAGCCGTTCAGCTCGTAGCAGTAGCCGCCCCGGTGCTCGTCAACTATCTTCTTGTAGAATAGTCTCTGATCAAGAATGATCGGCCTGCCCATGTGGATGTCGAGATTCTCGAAAGGCACTGAGAGCAAGTGTCTACGATGAAG
>DAFH01000125.1:0-1617 GCA_002495485.1 Candidatus Bathyarchaeota archaeon UBA185 | reverse complement strand
CGAGTGTGGGTCGCGTCGAACCTCGATAACCGATGCGCTTCAGATAGAGTTCCGTGTCCAAGGTTCGGTCTGCCGCCCCTAGAAGCACTTCCCTGCCTTTCGCGAAAAGAGTTCTGCAAAGGCCCTTATTACTTCGACCAAGAATTGATGAGCAACTTGTCAGCGCCNNAATTGGTCAGTAGCTTGTTAGTGCCGACACCTTCGATACCTCGTCCTAGGATTCAGGGCCTGTCTGACCTGATTTTCGGGCTGGCACTCTCTATTGGAGCAATACAGCTAGTCGGTCATGCTCCCACGGACGTCCCCAGTCTAGATGGTGAGCTGTTATGGTTCGCGTTCAGCTTCTTGATCTTGATCAACCTCTGGAACCGTTACACTTCTCTGATGCAGGTGGTTCCGGTGGAAACGCGTACGATGATAAGAGTAAACATCCTGCTTCTCTTCTTAGTTGCGATTGAACCCTTTCTGTTCAACCTCATCACGAGTATGAGTTCTGAGACGAGCATTTGGCAGTGGGCCAGCGCCTATTACGGACTCGATATTGCGGGAATGAACTTCGTGCTAGCCTTTTTCGCCCATCTGATTACCAGGGAGGACACCAAGCTGATACCCTTGGATCAAGTTGGCAGATTCAGGGTGAGCCGAAATGGTTTCTTTGCGGTTGGGCTCCTGTTTGCAGTTTCGGCATTACCACTATCCGAATTGGCGACGGTATCCGTGTTCACTCTTCCGCTGAGAGTTTTCCTTTGGGTTCTTACCCTGCCCGTAATCTGGATCTCAAGAATTGTGAGCAGACAACCCTGATGCCCCCGTTTACGACCTCGGCCTACATTAGAAGGAACCTGTGCGAAGCGCAGATCATCGGCCGGTGTAATGCTCATGGAGATGCTCGTGGGGATCAATGTGAGGCACCGGGGTCACTACAAACCGTCTGATGCCTTTGATGGTAGCCATTACCGATTTTTCTATCTGAGTCGTTACCTCGTGCGCCTGGTTCAGGGGAATGTTGCCATCGACCTCGACCTCGAGAGCTCCTACTATGAACGGTCCCGCCCGTCTGAGACGCAGGTCTCTGATTCCCTTGACGTGATCGTGGGACCTGATGACGGATTCGATCTCCTTGGTGAGTTCAGGTTCGTGGAACTCGTCCAGGAGCACGAGGCTTGATTCTTTGATTGTAACGTATGCGACGGTGAAGATGTACCCGGCGACCAGTATTCCTCCGATCGCGTCCGCATGGTGTATGCCGATAGACGAGAGCAGTACGCTCGTGAAGGCGACGAAGCTTGAGGTCGATTCCTTGATCGAGTTCTTCGCGTCAAGCTTGAGCGAAAGTATGTTGTACTTGTTTGCGACCCGCCGCATCTGGAGAGATCGATAGAGGCTCCCGAGACCCGCGGCGACCAGAACCACCAGCGCGAGCACCGGCAAACGTAGAGATTCGGGACTCAGCAGAGCCCGGTAGGATCGATAGAGGATGTAGGCCGAGACAGGTATGAGGATTATGCCAGTGACGAATGCAGTGAAGCTTTCTACCTTGTAGTAGCCGTACTGGAACCTCCGGCTGGGCCTACGACGGACGAATCGGAGACCAGTCCAGACGAAGAACGTGACTCC
>DAFH01000141.1:19620-20134 GCA_002495485.1 Candidatus Bathyarchaeota archaeon UBA185 | reverse complement strand
GAGTATTCCTGCCTTCTGTGCCTGTATGATAGTGCCCATCGGTGCCGCTTTCTGCTGGGTCTTGTACCCTTCGAGGGAAAGCTGGTTGACGATTCGTCCAGCAAGGTCTTGCAGGTTCCAGTTCTTGCCTTGATATTTGAGTGTCTTTTCTGATACCATTTTCTTCAATCGCCCATCATCTGGATACGATATATGACATATCCCTAACAAATTCGGGATTGGAAATCAAACTCAAAGACGATGGTCCATCGCTCGAACTGTTTTTAGCGACCCATGCGGAATCTACTAGTAATGTGCCTCACGAGGGTAGCTCAAGTCGTCAGTACAGAAGGAGGCAGGGCGAAGATCAGCTACCTCGACAGCCACGAAACCAGCGAGGCCGACGTATCCATGGTCAACGCGAGAAGAGGATCCTATGTGGAGATTTTTGCAGACGTCGCGATCGGACGCCTCACCAAGAAAGAGGCTGAACTCAAACGAGACCTCAGGCTAGAACTTCTCAGACGAGCAGGCC
>DAFH01000141.1:15243-19579 GCA_002495485.1 Candidatus Bathyarchaeota archaeon UBA185 | reverse complement strand
CTGGTCTCGACGCTGACAAGATTCGAGGCGGCCTACCCGTTCGTACGCATGATAGCAAAGGCGACAGGCCGTCCGGCCTTCGATCGCGAAGTGACCGAAGCTTACTGGATTGGAAACCCGCTCCTAGACAAAGTATCACCCTCAGATTTCTTCGAGTTCGCCCGCCACGACCTCGGCAGTTCCAGAATGAAGGTGGGGAAGAGAGACAGCACTCCCAAGCAGGATACAAAATCGCTCTTCAAAGAACTCGGGACCATGGCCAAGCCTCACCACACGTTCTACGTCCTCGGCATGTACGCGAGGTCCAGCGTGAAATCGGGAGCTGGAGAGAAACTGTTGCAGCTGATGGATAATTGCAGGGTCTCCTGGGGAAAGGTCGTCAAGGTTGGAACGGACACCTTGACGGTTCAACGGCCTTCGCTAGCAATGAACAACGAGCTACTCTCGCTGACTCGCCCGAAACGAAGAGAGATACACTATGATCCGCAGATTCCACCCTTCTCAACCATCAGCGCGGGAGACTGGGTGAGCGTTCACTGGAACTTCGCCAGCGACAAGCTAACACCCTATCAGCTGAAAAACCTGAAGAAGTACACGAGGCTAGACATCCAGGCGACCAACCGGCTAGTAAAGTCCCACGTACAACCGCTCTGGTGAGAAATGCAAGTTTTCGAGCTACGCCACCGCCTTCATTCTCGTGAAGGGGCAATTCTACGATGACGAGCAGGCTTCAAGCCAGGGAGGCAGTTCTATCCGCAAGCCTTCCGCTCTCGGCCGCATTTCTCGCAGTCATGACTTTGGGTTATGCAGTCTACGCTACCGACCGGACCGTTCTGTCCGCGGTCATCGCCCCGTTATCATCATCGCTCTCTCTGACCTCCTTCCAGTTCGCTCTCCTAAGCGCCGCCCAGTTCATTGGCGTAACATGCACCGTGTTCGTGGCCGGGCATCTCTCCGACAGATACGGAAGGTGGCCGGTCATGATCAGCGGAATAGCGATCTTCACTGCTTTCACGTGGCTCATCGCCTTCGCCACGAACTTCCTGCAGGCATTCTCCTTCAGACTCATCAGCGGGCTCGGAGAAGGCGCCTTCTGGCCAGTCGCAATGGCCAGCGTAGCCAACTACTTCAGGGGAAGGAAAGGACTCAGCCTAGGCATATTCTACGTTGGCTTCGACATAGGCAGCGTAGCAGGACTATCAATCGGAGGAATCACATACGCTCTCTCAAACAGCTGGAGGCCAGCATTCCTCTACGCACCCCTACTCGGCCTCGTCGTAATCGGGGGAGCCTTTCTCACTAGGAAGAACGTCCCGGAAGCAGGCCAGCGCGCGGTCGGCATCAAGCTCGGCAGAGACGCACTAGAACTGTTGAGGCACAGAAACGTCCTTCTGATAATGGTCTTCGCCCTACTCGCGACTTGGTCATCAATCCTACAGGTCGCATTCCTGCCCTACTACTTCTACAAGGTCATTCACTTCACAATCCTCTCCTCAGCACTCCTAGCCGCGGTCGTCGCAGTGGCGGGTGGCTTTGGCAAGGTGATTTTCGGAGGTCTCTCGGACTCGGTGAAGCGTCACAGACTGCTGGTCGTCGTTACTCTCGCGACACTGGTCTCGTACGCGGTGTTCTTCGCATCGCTCAACCTGCTGCTGGATCTCGTTGGAGCGGTCGCCATGGGCTTCTTCAGCGCCTCGATCTTCCCAATCATGCAAGCCTTCATGACTGAAAACAGTGGAGGACAGATGGGCAGCGCTCTCGGCCTCAGTACATCATCCCAATCCATCGCGACTGTCTTCTCTCCGTTTATCGCGGCCTCACTGTTCGCCTTCGGAGTAGGAAGAGTGATGGCTCTCGACTCCATGATACCGATCGGACTCGCGATAGTCGTCGCGCTGTTCCTGAGATCTAATCTCAGCCGCTTCTCTGACAGTACGAAACCTCCCATGGTTCAAGACTTGGGTACCCATCGGCGGTCAATGTCTCACACTGAATCTTGAGAGCCTTTTCGAAGACTCTTCGGATCCTCGTAGTGTTTCACCTTGAGGATCACGTTCGGCTTGATGCCTGCTACTGCTGGAAGAAGGTGGTTCAGGACCTGCTCCGCCGTCACGCGGAATTTTCGGCCCCGAGCGCTTATCTTTACCCCAGCCTGTCTCGTCGCGGTAATAGCGCTCGGTGAAGTTCTTGGTGTCGATTAGAATGACGTAGCTTTCATTTGTAAGGTTCATTCCAATCCGACGCTTACCGTCGTGGGCTTACGGCCCTAGTTTCGAAGGCAATCTTCCAAAGAAGCGCAGCCCGGTCAAAGCAGTTCTTGTGAAAGACGCCCTTCATAGACTCGCNNCCTGACGCCAAGCATCTGCAGTGAATCCTAGCTCTTTGGCTTTCTCTATGAAACGCGGTTCGTCGCTCGTGATCTGCAACAACATAACGCGCGGCTTTCCACGAATGGCTTTCTCGCAGAGGACACATCGCAAACCACCATTGCGCCCAGTTTGATTTACAGCTCGACGCTTCAGTCTACCAACGCTCGGCATGATGCATCGCCCAGCAAATTACCGCCGCTCTTTAGTACGCTTGTACAGATTAACGGTTACGTTCTTACTAACCGAAGATTCCTGAGGATCCGTTCAAGCGCCCGCGTTGTCATCGGGTTTGCGCGATACGAGGGGCCCAACCACCATACGTCCGAAATCTATGGACCAAGTAGCTGCCGGCCACAAGAAGAACGGCGAGAGCTTGCCCCACAAATGTCTGGACATTCGGGAAGATGGAGAACCAGACACCCGCCCAGGCGGGAAGGCTCTGAAGCCAGGCTATGTTGGTTGTTCCGATCCAGCCCGCGAGCTGCATCTCGTTGACTTGTTCTCCTACCATGACAAAGAGAACTCCAGTCAGCAGGACACCTGTCGCGACAAGCAGCTTCTTGTAGGGAAGTCGACTGTTCTCGACGAGCGTGAGCCATCCCGCTGCCGCTGTCAACACTATGCCGCCGGCCGCGCCATAATAGACGACTGAGCCTCCCAACCGGAGATAGTAACTCTGGAGGAAGAGAACTATCTCCACGCTCTCACGGTACACGGACGCGAAGCCGAGGGCCGCGAGACCCAGTAAAATGCGGGGAGAGTTCTTGCCGACAGTCTTATCGTCGGCCCGCCCGACTAAGGCCTGTTCTCTGCGAACGTGGCCGGTGATCCAGCCCGACCAGTAGACTCTGTGGAAGTACCAGTTCATCACAACGAGCAAGACGATCACCGCCAAGAGACCAGTGGCGGCTTGAACCGCTAGCGCGCCGAAGTTCAGAGTCAAATCGGTCACTATGGAGATGGCTACGAACCACGTGACTACGCCTGCACCCACACCGATCCCGATTCCAGCCTGGATAGATCGCCGGTAAACTTGGTTCCTGGCACGGAGACCAGCGAGAATTGCAGCAAGGACCAGAATCGATTCGAGGCCCTCTCTGAATACAAGCACGGCGATGTCGAGCGAACTCGACGCCAGGGTCGTGCCGTGCACCGTCGGGTCCGGAGCTCCCGCGCTGGTAATGCCCGCCCAGATGAGCACACCTGCGATTGCAGACGCTACAACCAGTATGATAGCGGTGCGGAACCATCGAAGAGCACTCCTAGCACGCCGTGATGCCAGAGTGACTTCCATGGCGGGACATAACATACGGAATATTTATTGGAATCGGTGTTAACGAGTTCCGTTAACAGTGTTGTTAACAGTAGGTTCCTTAGATTAGTACGGCTACTGCTACTACTCCAAGACTCAAAACTAGCGCAAGGCTGACCCAGTAAGCCACCTTCCAGCTCGCATTGGAGACGAGACTTCCCATGATCCTACGGTTGGAAGCGAGCATGCCCATGAGAATTCCCGGGCCTGCGAGCACGAAGACGAAAGCCACCATCAGATTAAGCACCAGCGACAATGGGTCAGAGTAGAAGATTGGAATCGCCACTGCAGGAATCGACTCTGCCAGATAGACCCAGAAGAAACTGCCCTTCTCCCATCCCATTCCCTCAACGATGGCCCATGAACTTGCGAGAGAAATAACGACCAAGGCAAGAAAAGCCGCCGCAACTAGACCGACTGCAAACAGATACGGAGCGTAACTGCCAGCGATCGACGAGAGAGCTGAGGCAAGAGTCTTCGGATCAGCGAAGTTCACCGAGGAGCCCAAGCCTGCGGTGGCAGCCGCGATGACTATCATCCCGATCTCGCTCGCAACCGCCCCTACCAGCGTCTCGGTTCTCATCGCCCAGAGTCGGACCGACCCCTTCTCCGCCGTGGCCGAGGCTTGATAGAACAGCATGAAGGGCATGACCAC
>DAFH01000141.1:0-15235 GCA_002495485.1 Candidatus Bathyarchaeota archaeon UBA185 | reverse complement strand
GATCAGGACGGTTGAAATGGCAAAAAGGGCTTTCTCAATCGTCACATAATGCCTTCTCCTTACGATAGCGACGTGTGCAACATAGGCGACAGGCATCGAAACTATCGGCGGGACACCGACCAGTTCCATCCGTTGGGCAATACCCGCATACTCCGCGACGTAGCTCACCACGTCCACGGTCGCCATTGGTAGGCTCGCCAGCACAGCAATNNCTTCTGGAATACGCGGAGCGGATTACGTCGCCCAATCCTTTTCCAGTCGCGATGCCGATTCGGCCGCTCGTTTCCTGGATAACGAAGAGAGGGACGATCAGTACCAAGAAGAACCATGTGAGACCGTAGGAGTATGTGGCTCCAACAGTCGCCGCTGTCAGAATGCTGGGCGCGTCAACGTCAGCGATCATCACGACCCATGCCGGCCCGAAAGACTCGGCGAACTGACGAAGCCTGCCAGATGTCACGACTATGCCACTATTGGGACCAGTAATAACGCGTTACACGGATTCGCGAAGTGTCCGTAGTGGACGCCGGCCTTACATAACGACTCGGTCGAACAGCGACTAGATTTGACCCGTAAGAAGCTGGGATTTCTTCAGGCAGTAGCTGTCGGACTCGGAAACATAATCGGTGCCGGAATCTTCGTTCTGGCTGGTAGCGCGATCAACGCTTCAGGTCCTGGAGCGCTTGTAGCCTTCGGAATAACTGCTGCCCTAGCAATAGGGGTCGGGCTCAATACTGCAGAACTCTCCTCGAAATATCCAGGCCTCCAAGGAGGAGTCTACAGTTTCGCCAGAGAAACGATGGGCGACACCCTCGGCTTTCTCGTCGGCTGGTTCCGCCTAATCGCCTACGCAGTAAGCGGCGCAGCGGTCGCATTGGGGTTCAGCGGCTACCTGGTAAGCCTAGGAGTACCGAGCACAATCTACTACGCAACTGCCCTCCTACTCATCGCATTCCTTGCGCTTGTAGAGGTCCGGGGGATCAGACTGGCCTCCGAGCTGGAGGTCGGACTCGTGATCGTGAAAATAATCGGCTTAGGAATATTCCTCGTCGCAGTCTTCACGCTTGCCAGATACACGCCGGCCAACTTCACGCCAGTATTTCCAAACGGTGCGTTAGGCGTTCTGGTGGCCGCGAACATAGCCTTCTTCTCCTACAGCGGGTTCAACACGATTGCGACTCTTACACCCGATGTTGAGAACGGCGAGAGAATCGTTCCTCGAGCGATAATTGCGTCGATAGTGGTTAGCACCGTGTTGTATGTTCTTGTCGTCTTTGGCCTGCTGTTGGCGCTTGATTGGCGAGGCTACGGCGTAGCTTCTAATCCGCTCAGCCTTGCGCTGGCAAGTATCCAAGCCCCGTCTGTCGTCTCCTACGCGGTCGATGTGGCCGCTCTAGCCGCTACGTTCGCAGTGACCCTCTCGCTGATTATTGCAGGCGCAAGAACGGCCAAGCAAATGGGTGAGGACAAGCTGCTGCCAGGCTTCTTAGGCCAGGGAACCAAGACCCCGGGTCTCCTCGTAGCGGCAATAATGATCGCCTCCCTAGGGCTTGGAAATGTTGCAACGATAGCTCTCGTCGCAAACTTCGGAATAGTCTTCAGCTACATGCTCACCGGTGTCCAGGTCGCCATTGCGAGGAGACGATCTGTGAAATCCGAATTTCAATCGCCGGGATATCCATATGTGCAGGTCTTCTCGATCTTCCTCTCGACCGTTATGCTACTCACTCTCAGTGCTCAGTCGCTAGCGCTGGGCGCAGCGACCCTGATAACCGGCCTGGTTGCGCATACATGCTATACGCGTCTCCGGCCCAACAGAGCCGAGAAATGAGACTCGAACCCCGCGACCCTCTTGCTCGTGGAAAGCGTTTCAGCTCCTCTGGCCGCCAGAAGCTGACTAGGGATCATTGACATGAGATTTCTTGCGTGGCACGTCGATTACGTGAAGGCTGAGCCAACCGAACGAGGCCGGTCGGGTTTGGTAGAGCAGTCCAAACCCGTAAGAGCAGAAAATGCTTTACTGATCTTCGCCAATTTTGAGAAGAGCGACGAATCGCATCAGGTCGAAGTGATAGAGAAGGCGACTGGAGAGATATCCTCCATAGCGGCACAGCTGAAAATTAGGACGATCGTGCTTAATCCCTTCGCGCACCTGTTCGCGGAGCCATCAAAGGCAGAAGTCGCAATCGAAATGCTCGACCAACTCTACAAGAGTCTCGTGAAGAAAAATCTTGACGTTCAAAAACTCGCATTTGGAATGTTCTACGAACTAGAACTAAGGGCGAAGGGCCATCGCCTCTCAAGAATTGCGAGAAGCACAAGCTAAGCATACTGGGCGTTCAACGCGGTAGCACTGCTGTTTCTGGTCGGGCATAGGAGTGCCCGTAGCACTTCGGAATATCTTGAAATCTACTTGCTACTCACAACGGTTGGCTTACTGTTCTCCACTATGTCGGTTGCTCCGAAGTACGTGTCGAGGAGCCAGTCAAGATTTCCCGTGAGAGATCGCCAGTAGATTCGCTCGAACCCCCTCTTCATCACGTGGCGGATCCTTGATGGATGAATCTCCTTGACCGGTTTTTCATATGACCCGACCACGAACGCAGCTTTGCCGGAGCCCATCTCGAAGGGACAGTTTATCCGTCCAGTATACTTGTGAGTCTGTCCTAGATTTTCGATTGACGAAATGATGTTGTTCGCGGCCACCTTGGCCTCCAGATGAGCTGTTACTCCCGTCTTCGAAACCGGAATGTCGGTGCAGTCTCCAATCGCATAGGCGTTATCGTAGCCCTTGACGTTCATCGTGTACTTGTCGGTGGGTATCCAGCCGTCCTTGTCTCCTAAACCTGACTTGATGATCACATCTGCTCCACGGTGGGGAGGCACCATGATCAGCAGGTCGTACGATAGAGTGTCTCCTTCAAGAGAGTAGAGTTCTTTCTTGGTAGGATCGACAGATTCCAAGTTGAAGAATGTGACGACGTCGATTCCCCTCTTTTGGAAGAGAGGCTCGACCACCTTGGACATGGCCTCTGCTGGGTAGGGCCGTGGATAGGGAGTGACGAACGTTATTTTCGCATCGTCTCGCTTGCCTGACTTTCTGAGATAGTCATCGAGCAGGAAGGTTCCCTCGTTCGGAGACGGCGGACACTTGTGAGGAACGCCCGCGATACCGAGTACGATGTGGCCCTTCCGGAACTGCTGAAGCGCGTCCCAGATCTTGAGCGAGTCTTCCGTGCTGGTGTGAAAGTTGAGTGATGCCGCGCGCAGTCCTGCAATCGAGTCTGGGTCGGGAACGCTTCCGGTCGCGAGGATGATGTAGTCGTATGCCAGCTTCTTTCCATCTGCCGTAAAGACAACACGCTGGTTGAGGTCGATCATGTCAACGGAATTCTCGATGTATGTGACGTTCTTGTCGACTAGTGGACGTTCTTCCCGTATTATTGAGTCGGGTTTCTTCCCTTCAAGCGCGACTTCCAAGAGTCCGGGTTGGAAGATGTGGAACTTGGAAGCGCTTACGAGAATTACTTCGATCTCGCCCTTCGCGATATTAGAGTGGAAGTGTTTCGCAAGTAGGTTGGCGGCAAGAGTTCCTCCGGTGCCTCCTCCGACGACGACGATCTTGGCTTTCGTATAGCTCGGCCCTATCTAGCGGTTCCTTTCTTCACGATTCGAACTTGGATCTTGGTGTACCCGTTCTCGTCTATGATGGCAAGAACCTCGTTCCCGCTCCTCTTGGCCCATGTTTGGACGTCGGGCTTGGCTGCTGGATCTGTCGCCCAGAGTTCTATGACGTCTCCAATGCTCGAATTGCGGAATGCTCTGAACAGATCAGTGATTGGCCCGGGGCACATTGTCCCGCGGCTGTCTACGACTGTTGTGGGTTTGGCGACTGGTACTTGCATGGCTGTTGTCTCCTTAGATGAATAGGGTGATCGCGTCTTCTGATGCGAGGTCGAGGTATGTTGTCGCGCCGATGATGTCGTCCACTTCGGGGATCAGGTCGTCTTTTGTCAGGTTCATCATCTGCATCGACGGAGAGCAGGCGTGGAAGTGGACGCCCGAGTCGTGGGCGGTCTTGATCATTTCCTGAATTGTCGGCATCTTCATTTTGTCCATGCTCTTCCTCATCATCCGGGTCGCAAGCCGTGTCATTCCAGGGATCATTCCCAGAATGTTGGGCATCGGCATCGCAGGGTTCCCGACAGGCGATATTTTCAGTGACTCGACGGTCTTCTTGCGTAGCATGTTGATTCCCCAGAACGTGAAGTAGAGGTGAACCTCCATGCCCATAGCCGCGCCTGTGGTGGCTAGCATCAACGGGGGATATGCCATGTCTAGGCTGCCCTTGGAGCATACGATGACGAGCTTGTTCCGCTTGTCGAGGTGTGGAGAAGTTTCCAGCTCCGGTGTTTGCCGCGCTAGTGTTTGCATCTCTTTTTGCCTCAGGAAAGATAGAACTAGGTGGCGGATTTAGGCGGGGCGTCCACAACGCACATAGATGTACGTGAATGTATCACAAAGAGATACATACAATCCGGTCTTCTGAAACGGTGCTGTCAGCTTGGATTCGATGCTTTCCAGGAAGTTAGCATAGCTCAGGGCGTCGTCGGGCGATCATGAAGATGACTGACTAGATGGATGAAGAAGAAAGGGGCTGGACTAGGTTGATGTCGTTTGGAGGCGTCTAGCTTCGCAGTCGGCCCAATGGTTGGATGATGGATTCGCGACCGCTAACGGTCTGGTATGGTTGGACCTTCTCGCGGTTGCCGTTGTTTTGTGCTTTGAGTAGTGTGTTGCCTTTGACCCAGTCGGGAATGATAACGGCCCGGATCAGTTCTTGGACCGTTATTCCACGAACCTGAGCTTCGTTCGTTAGCAGTTTGAAGTTCTCTTCGCGGAGGGACAGCATGAATTTTGCCAAAGAATCACCGATACAAGGGGGGGAGGTGTTCCAACGACGACAGTTCATATAAGCATTACTGGAAAAAAGTAGGAAAAAATCCTCTAGAGTAAGGAGAATCTTTGTTCACAGGAATGCCTATCAATTCGTGAGTGTTCTCCCGCGCTTGGTTAGAATATCCTGGTATAGATGCTGACTATGAGAGAACGGATAGAGCTGCACCTCAACGAGACACCGAAGCTCCACGATCCCATCCTCATCGCCGGCCTACCCGACAGCGGCCGTGTCGCCAAGATCGTTCTTGACCATCTCATCAAAGCTCTCAAGGCGGTCCCGCTCGGCTACCTCTACTCCGACTATCTCCCGCCTAGAGTTCTCCTCAAACAGGACGGAACTCCAGAGCTGATGAAACACGAGTTCTACTACTGGCATAACAGCGATCAGACGAGCCACGACCTGGTGCTGTACACTGGCGATGCTCAGCCGATACTCCCGGAAGGCGCCTTCCGACTATCAGAAGCGGTCGTTAACCTCGCTCAACAACTGGGCGTGGAGACACTGGTGACGGTGGGCGCGTTCATAACTGGCAGAATCTCGGACAACCCCAAGGTCTACGGCGCGGCAAGCGAGAGAGACCTCGTCAAAGAACTGCAGTCGCTGGATGTTCAGATTATCGACAGTGGTGCAGTGACGTGGATGAACGGACTTATTCCGGGACTTGCGAAGGTCAGAAATCTGAAGGGGTTATTCCTCTCTGGCGAGACGTCAGGCTTTATGGTGGACCCGAGAGCTGCCATGATAATTCTCCGGGTCCTAGTCAGAAAACTCGGGTTGCAGATCGAGATGAAAGAGCTCGAAGAGCAAGCGAAGGAGATCGATGAGGCGTTGAAGAAAGGAACCGGGAAAGCGTCGCCCGAAGAGCATCCTCACAAATCGAAGTACGTGGGCTAAGCCAGGCTGTCTGAGACTCTTGTCGGTCCTTCTATGACGGGCTCCGATTATCGGGTAGTAATCGGCGATAGCCGTCGAATGGATGAGGTCCAAGACGGATCGGTCCACCTCACCGTGACCTCGCCACCTTACCCGATGGTGGCTATCTGGGACGAGTTCTTCAGCGAAGCCTCAGCTTCGACCTACGACGCTATGCACGAATATCTCAACCAGACCTGGAAAGAGGTCGAGCGGGTCCTTGCCCCCGGGGGGATCGCCTGCATCAACATTGGAGATGCAACGCGGACTCGAGACGGGCTCTTCCATCTCTATCCCAACCATTCAAGGATCATCGAGAACTTTGAGAAACTGGGCTTCGTAACCCTGCCGTACGTGCTGTGGAAGAAGCCGACGACAAAGCCCCACTACAAGGGGAAGGGGGCGTTCCTGGGCTCGGGTTTTCTTCCTCCAAACGCCTACGTGACGCTGGACATGGAATACATTCTCATTTTCCGCAAAGGTGCGCCGCGGGCCTTTCAGCCGAAAGATCCGCAGCGGTACAAGAGCAGGTTCACGAAGAAAGAACGGGACGAGTGGTTCTCGCAAGTCTGGGACGTTCAAGGGGTCCGACAGAGTGTAGATGGCCTAGAGAGGCGAGTCGCGGCCTTTCCGGAGGAGATTCCGAGAAGATTGATCAGTATGTTCTCGATCCTCGGCGATGTTATACTAGACCCGTTCCTCGGGTCCGGGACTACACTCAAAGTAGCTATGATGCTCGGCCGAAAATGTGTAGGCTACGAGAAACAGAAGCAGATGATCGAGATCATCCGACAGAAAACAGGAGCTAGCCGTGCGCGTATCGAGTTTCAAGAGCAGCCGAGCGGTGTCAATGCGATCGCGGCATAGTCGACAGGAGTTTAGGAAGAGCACTCAGCCTGGGAATTCGATAGTTTGGATTACCCGCATCGTTCCCCCGCCGCCTGACAATTACACTCGTCATCCCTACAGCTCGGGCTCCGGCGATGTCCGTCCGAGGGTTATCCGCCACATAAATGCACGATTCCGGCGGGACACGCAATCGTTCTGCAATCAGACGGAAGGATTCGTGACCAGGTTTGACACGTGGAGTATCTTCTCCCGCAACCACCACAGCCTCGAACAGCTTATGGAACGGGACGCCTCTGATCCTTTTCCGTTTCATCCCCGGCGTTCCATCACTGTCAGAGACGAGACCGATCTTGAGGCCCATCCTCTTGACTCTGCGGAGCGTAGACTCCGCATCGCGGAAAGGTGGGCTGTTCTGGGCGTATGTGTTCCAATAGCGAAGGGTTACCCGGTGGATCAATGGGACGCGGGTGCTAACGTCCAACTCGGCCAGTAGGGTCTTCCACCAGATGTCTCTGTTGTAGAGGAATTTTCTCACATGCATTTCGCGATCGATCCACTGAAGCCGCGTGAAGAGATTCCGGTCACTGTATTGAAGTCCCTTCTTTCTCAGCTCGGCGCCTATTAGCTTGGCCGCGACAGCCAGTCCGCGTCTCGCTCCGATCGTTGATCTGAGAAGAGTATTGTCTAGATCGAATACGACTGCGCGGATTTCTCTGGCGGGAAATTGAGGCGCCTTCTATCGGTACGTCTCCGGTCGTCGGTCTGCGAATCTCGCCCTTCTAAGACGATTGTGGAGAGCAAGGTCGATCTCCTGCAACACGATCGCTTCTCCCTCATTCGACGTGGTGGAGATTCTCGGATGCGAGATTTTGGTCCGAGGGTCTTCTCGGAGGCTAATGATCATGCTATGCCCTGTGAACCAGGGTGGCGAGTACACGTTGGGTGCCACTATCGGGATGCGGTTCTCCAGACAGCGAACCGTTACGTACTGTTGCCAGGGAACTATTCCGGGTCTGACTATTCTCGACGGGCAGAGTATCATCTCGGCCCCTCTCAACGCATAGATACGTGATGGTTCTGGAAAGTCCACGTCGTAGCAAACAAGGACGCCGATCTTGTAGCCGCCTAGGTCGAAGATGTTGTAGCTACTTCCTGATCTCGCGTGCTTTTTCTCGGAGTAGAAGAGATGGACTTTGAACTGTCGTCCCGCGAGCGTTCCATCGTTTCGGATTACAGGAACGCTTAGCCGTGTCTGTCCCTTGACCCTTTCATAGAAGGCTCCCCCGACGATCGCGACGCCATACTCTCGAGCCAAGCCCTGCAATGATGGTACGGGGCTCACTGGGGTCGGGATCGTTTCTTCTGGTAGCCAGTGCTCTGGAAGACAGAGGATGTCGGCGTCTCTCTCTGCCGCCCTTCTTGCGAGAGCAACGCCGTGTCGGATCGTCTTCTCAACGGAGGTTTCGATAGGCTTTAGCTGAACTGCTGCGGCAGTGACTATCTTCTTAGTCATCTCGAACGGCCGAAAATCAGTCTTTCATTTTCTTGACTGCAATATCGACGAGTTGTCGGGCAACGTCTCGCTTGTCAGAGAGAGGAATGTGCACCACCTGCTTTCGGCCGTCGACGACAAAGAGCTCGTTTGTGTCCGCCTGGAAGCCCACTCCTTCGCGGCCCACATCGTTTGCCGCGACCAGATCAGCACTCTTCTCGTGCAGTACTCTGTACGCTTCGTCAACCAGCTCCTCGTCAGACACGTCGTGTTCGGTCTTGAATGCGACAATGAACGTCTTAGGGCTCGTCTTCCTTATCGCGTCGAGTATTTTCGGAGTGGCCTCCAACTGCAAATCTATCCGGGTCCTCTCACGCGTCTTGATCTTCTTCGCCGAAACCGTTGTTGGCTTGTAGTCTGTAGGGGCGCCTGCCGCAAAGACGAGATCGGGCCTTGACTCTCTGAGCTGTCTCTGGACAGCCTCTAGGAGTTCGTCAGTGTTCTCTATTCTGATCGTCTTGACGTTTGATGGTGGAGTCAGACTCGAAGGTCCCAGTATCAGTGTCGTGTCGGCGCCTCGGGAGGCGGCCTCCTCGGCGATGGCCGCGCCCATCTTTCCAGAACTACGATTAGTGATCACGCGTACTGGGTCTATGCGCTCCATCGTCGGACCCCCAGTTACCAGCACCCTTCGACCTTCCAGGTCTCTCGCAAGGGCCGAAGAGACGCGTGCGATTACTGCACGGACGATCTTGTCCGTGGATGCGAGTTTCGCCTTGCCCTCCAAGATCTCCGGCTCGACGAACTCTATCCCAATCTTCTTCAGACGTTCAATGTTCTCTTTGACGATTGGATGATCGTAGAGAGGCTCNNACATCGCAGGCGCGATTATGACCGGAATCCGGGACCCTATTGCTGTCGCGGCGACCGTGGTGACGGGAGTATCATCAATTCCCGAGGCAATTTTTCCGATAGTATTCGCGGTAGCGGGCGCTACAAGAACCAGGTCAACATGTCCCGGACTCTTCCCGGCGAGGACGATATGTTCGAGCTTTCCAGTCAGATGCGTTACCGCTGGGTTCCCGGTCGCCCATTCAAGAAGATCAGATCCAATCATCTTCTCTGTTGAAGGAGAGGTAACTGCGTGGACATCGGCTCCATGACGCATGAGCTCGCGCGCAATCTCGGGTGCCTTGAATGAAGCAACGCTGCTCGTGACTAGTAGCGCGATCTTCTTTCCAGCCAGCTCTCTTCCTCTGGAGGATGTAATGTCCTTTGATGGGTGGCTCAAGACCGTCCGACCTACCTCTTCAATCGTCCCGTCTCGTAGGCCGAGTCTAGTAGCTGGATTATCTCGTTTAGAGTATACTTGCCGGCACCAGCAGGTATTCGACGTAGTATGTCGGGAAGCGCGGGAAGCATCGGACGAACGAAGCTTGGGATTCTGTCATACATTGCTTGGACCCCGGCAATTATCTCATCAGCATCCTTCTCGCTGATATTCGTCCCCTTCAGCTTGGTCTTAGCGGTCTTCGTACTCATTGTTGTTACTACTTGGCTGGCCTCAGCGTGTCGTATCGCCATATAACGAGTTCTCGCAAAGAACGTCTACTCATAATGGCTTCAATCCGGCCTCTGTCATGTGCAGACGCCTCTAGATTCTGCAGAGCACTGTCGTCGCTTAACCCGGTAGAGTGGGACCGGGTGGAGAGCGGAATCCTGGAAGAGTGGTCTGAACCTCGTGCGTCTGCATTGTCCAGAACCGCCATTTCCTCCAGAGCCGGCGCGAGAAGGCGACGTAGAGCAGGTCAGCGACGACAATCAGGAAGTTGGCAAGGCCTAGGCTAGCTATGAACCCAAAGACTGCGACCGGGACGAGTAGGCCAATGCCAAGCGCGACCTTCTGCTCCTGATTCCTCGTCGTGCCCATCGCCCTGTAGGCTCGTCTTAGAATGAACATGGCCAGAATGATGTCGATGAGGAATGGAATTTCCGGAGGAACGTTTGCTCCAGCGGCTATTCCTCCCGTGACGAGTGTTGCCGGGAACAAGAGAGCTCCTGCAACTGCGAACTTGAGCGGGCCCCATGCTGGCTGTCCCGCTCTCATCTTGAGAAAGTCGCTTGGGAGTTTTCTGGCCGCGATGACCAGGATCGTGATGATCAACAATGAGAAGAGTATCAGGCCGCCGCCGGGACTATAGGGCGAGTAGGCTCCCGACACGAAAGCGTAGAGGAAGATCGAGTCGAGGATGAGACAGCCAAAGACGGTTAAAAATCGCCCGCCGGACACGAGGTTCTTGGACTTTAACTCGGGGAAGACGAGTCCGAAGAGGAAGATCGGCAGACCAATGCTGTAGACACTGTGAAAGATCAAGAGTCCAATGGTCCAGACCCAGTTCACTCCCAGCCAGTGGCCGTAGTAGCCGAGATTGCCGACGGGGTTGGCCTTTGAGTAGAAGAGAGTCCAGAGGTCTATTCCCTCTTCGAGAATTCCATATGCGGCCCCTAGGAGGAAGACCGAGGCCCAGCCTTTCTTCCATCGTATCATCGCCTCGCGGATGAGTATGACCCCTGAGCCGTAGAGCGCCACGTTTGCCGCTAGGAACACGAAGAACGCGAAGGGATTGAAGACGAGTAGCGTTAGCTGGCTTGAAGCAGACAGATACTCCGGGATCCCAGGCGTGAGAAGAAGCAGAAAGAGTATCGGATGAGACTTGACAAATCTAACTAGGCCAGACAGCATTCCCTTAGACTGTGGGTTCACCTGAACGGGAGTGACGGCCATATTCGATCACGGTAGATTCTCGTCATCCGGACTGTCCTGAGGCTACGAGTTCAAGATAGTGTATCTCTTCATGAGAGGGGGCAGAAACCAGAGGTCGGTCCCGGTCCACTCGGAATTTGTGAGAGTTCACAAGCCGTGCTTTTCCAAGGGCTCCGCGAGAAGTTCCCTGAACTGTTTGTGTCGTGCCCTCTTCTCAAACTCGTCTCTGATAAGGCGCAGGGTCTCTCGGCATAGTCTCATTGCCGACTTGAAGACCTTCGAAGTGTCACTAGTCCCGACGATTCCGAGGGCCACCGTATAGTCGGTTCGGAAATGTCTAGGCTTCTTCTTGGCCTTCAGAACTTGGTGCCAGACGTAGTTCTCGCTGATGACTGACATATCGTTCAGAGCGGTGACAGCGGTCTCCGAGCTCTGAGCGATTATCCGCGCCGCATATCTCGTCATGTACTCGTCCCGCTGGCTCCATCCGTTCCTCAACTTGCCTGAGTATTCAATTGTGTGGTGATACATGTCCCAGAGACACTTTTCCAGAATATGATGAGAGGGCTCGATATGCTTCCCGCGACGCATAATTTTGGCCAGAACTCCCTGAGGGTCGTAGAGTATTCTTGTCGAGGATTTCGCGCTGCCCCTAGCCCAGAAAAATTGCATTGGATCTTTGAACTCCTTTTCCAGCTCTGCAACAGTCCGGAATCCCACGGGAACGTAGATGTCTCCTTCGAAGAACGAGAACTCTGCGGGTTTCCTTCTCTGATGAGTCACTGCGATAATGTCTATGTCGCTGAATGGTCCCGGTTCTCTTCTGGCGACGCTTCCTTGAATCATTATTCCTGCAAGATGAGGATATTCCTGCTTCACGAAGGATGCTGCTCGTCTCGCGGCTTCGTCATACCGTTTTCTCCGCTCTCCTGAGGCCTCATGCTTCATACGCGTGCAGACCCTCGTGGACCTACGACAGCTTATCCGTCACAAGGTTTTGGGTCTATCATGGCCGAGACGCCCGGAGACACCACTCTACGACCGCAACTCAACATGTTCGACGCCGTCTCCACCGGCCTCGCCGCAATTCTGGGAGCGGGAATCTTCGCGGTAATCGCTCCCGCGGCCGGGATAGCCGGACCCGCCCTCTTGGTCTCCCTTCTCATCGCCGCATACGTCGCGCTTTGTAACGCGCTCTCATCAGCGCAGCTGGCCGCAGTCCTCCCTAGAACTGGGGGAACCTACGAGTTTGGCCGTCGGATGCTCGGAGACTGGTGGGGCTTCTCAGCCGGATGGATGTTTCTGGTCGCCAACACGGTTGGTCCCGGAGTCATCGCTCTCGCGTTCGGCGGTTATCTGCACGCAACTGTCGGCGCTATTCCAACGCGAGATGCTGCTGTAGTCGCAGCGCTGGTGATGACCACGATCAACGTGGCTGGCATTCGAAGATCCGTCAGCATAACAGATGTGATCGTCATATTCTCAATCCTCTCACTCCTCACAGTTGCTGTTATTGGGCTTCCAGCAGCGAATCTCTCGAACTTCCAGCCCTTCGCGCCGTCGGGGGCGTTAGGGGTCCTCCGGGCAACAGGTCTGCTCTTCTTCGCCTACACAGGCTACAGCCGCATTGCCACGCTGGTGGAGGAGGTTCGAAACCCGAGACACACGATTCCACGCGCTACGGTCATCGCTCTCGGAACCGCCACTACGCTCTACCTCCTAGTTGGAGTCACCGCGATTGGTGTCCTGGGGACGACGAGGCTCTCCAGTTCATCCTCTCCGTTGGAGGATGTGATGATGGTCGTTGGGAGCGCGTTAGGCGTGGCAATCGTCGCCGGCGGAGCGCTCTTGACTACATTCAACGAAGGGCTGTCAGATCTGTTAGGAGTTTCTCGGGTAGCTTTTGCGATGAGCCGTGGAAAGGATCTGCCCGAGGACCTGTCTCATCTGACTTCTGACAAGAATCCATGGCGAAGCGTACTCTTCGTCGGAGCTATCGCAATTTTAGTCGCGGCCTTCGCGCCTTTTGTCGTAGCGGTCGCCGTGTCCAGCTTCGGAACACTCCTCTACTATACAGTAACGAACCTGTCGGCTTTGAGACTGGAGAAGAATCAGCGAATATTTCCCCGATTTCTAGTCGTGTCCGGACTCGTCGGATGCGTTGCACTGGCTTTTCTGCTCCCTCCAGAGGATGTGGTCATAGGATTAGCCATTCTAGTGGCCGGTATCTCATTCAGAGCTCTTCGTGTTCTGATGAGACGATAGGTCGCTCCGGTTCTCGAATGTTATCGACAAGTCAACTGGACGGTCCCAGCCGCTGTGAAAAGACGGTGACAACACGACCTTAAGCGAACATCGCATCCGGAGAGCGTCATGGGAGTCCTGCTGAAGATCGAGAAGTTCTTCGATCTCCTCATGAGCCTCGCTACATTGGCCGGATTCGTGAGTACCGCCTACCTCGTCTGGATATTCGTAAACCATCCTCCCATCATTCAGTACGGCACCGAGAATGTTGGCGCCGGAGGGTTCAGTATTGCCACTGAAAACACCGTCTACATCCAGGGAATACCCTTCTTCTGGGTACTCACCAGCCTAGTCTCCTTGTCAGCTGGACACGTCTACCGATCAGGCAAGCATCTTGTTCTGGAACTTGCTGGGAAGCACTACTTCCCTCATGCTCCACACCTCATGAAAGCCGTACAGCCAAGCCCCTCTCCGATGGCACCGGGACTACGTCAAACAAAGACAGACCAGTAGGCAAAGAGGCTTCTGAAAAATGGACATGGCCGAAGAACTCTCCGGAACGTTCAAAGTGCCGAAGGCACTCATAGCCTTCCTCGCAATAGTCGTAGGCATTCTCATACTCTTCTTCCCGTACATACTCAACGTACTCATCGCCTTCTTCCTAGTAGCCTGGGGACTGTTGAAGGCGGCCGAGCTCGGAAGCAAACCACGCTCGCCCAACACTCCTGCGAGCCCAGCTCTCACCGCGAACCCGTTTGCGTACGAAGAATCCGACTCATCAGAAGATCACGCGTGACCTTACACCGGTAATTCCTCAGCCCCACAGCGGCACCCTTCAACCGCATCATCCGATACCGCGAGGTTGTCAGATTAATCTGATCCTGTTCAAGATCCAAAAGCTCTTCTGCTTTCTTTCACTTGGAATCGTTGATGTGTACATTTTCGGCAAATCACGGAGTGTTGTTGCGTTCTTCAAGGCCCCGTGCAGGCCAATAGTCGCAGAGAGTGATTAGGTCAAGCGACACGCGCAAGGGCAGATTCAAGGCCCGTCCCAAAGATTATTCTTTAGCATCTACCGCTATTGATGCAAATGCCCGGCTTGAACGAAAACAGGGTGGACATGACCGGTAGGGTCTGCCTGGTCACAGGAGGCAATTCTGGAATAGGCAAGGCGACAGCATTGGGCCTCGCCAAGCTAGATGCTACTGTCGTCATAGTTTCTCGGGACAAGGACAAGGGGGAAGCGGCCCTCCTTGAGATACGGACCATGAGCGGAAACAAGAACGTGGACGCGATGGTGGCAGACCTCTCGTCTCAAGACTCTGTCCGAGAGCTGGCTCACGACTTCAGGGCCCGATACAAGAAACTCAACGTCCTTATCAACAACGCGGGGGTCTTCCTACCTAAGCGGGTTGCTACAGTCGATGGGCTTGAAGCGACCTTCGCCACAAACCATCTCGGACACTTCCTCCTGACAAACCTGCTCCTGGACGAGCTCAAGGCCAGTGCTCCCGCCCGCATCATCAACATAACATCCGACGCACACCGCGGGACAGAGATAGACTTCGAGGATCTTGAGGGCGAGAAGAAGTACAGCGGATACCACGCCTACGGCCAGTCCAAGCTAGCAAACGTCCTCTTCACTTACCAGCTTGCAAAGAAGCTCGAGGGAACAGGGGTGACTGTCAACTGTCTTCATCCGGGAGTGGTTAGAACCGGATTCGGAAAAGACCAGATGGGTCTAATGTCGATTATGGTCCGGATTCTCGCTCCTTTCATGTCAAGCGCTCAGAAAGCAGCCAGAGCAGTGATCTATCTCGCAACCTCGCCCAACCTTGAGGGAGTCTCGGGAAGATTATTCTCAAAGGGAAAGGAAACAAAGTCATCCGCTGAATCGTACGACACGGCTTCCGCAGAGAGGCTCTGGAAGGTCAGCGCCGAACTGACAAAACTGGACTCCTAGGATTCTCCCTGACTGGCCGACGAACTTGCCGGTCAAAAATAGGCCAGCGAT
>DAFH01000184.1 GCA_002495485.1 Candidatus Bathyarchaeota archaeon UBA185 | reverse complement strand
TTCCGACGCTTCGATCGCTCGCCGCAACAGCGGATACTTCAAACCATGGGTGAGATGACAAGAGCTGTACGAACTTCTGTCCCATCATTCCTGTCGCTCCGAGTACGACTGCTTTCTTCTTCGTCATTACCAACGTGTCCGGCCTCTGTCCAACCGCCGCTAGCTAACTATATTGCGGCCAGAATATGGCGATATCGTTTCCGAAGAGTCATTCCTACGAGTTTATACGCTAGAATCATTCCGGTCACTGGCCAACATGCCTCAGAAAACAGAATCCTCGCCTTCTTCCTTGGCCGAAGTGCTTCAGAAGATTTCTGAAAGGGATCGCGCCTTCAACTTTGACATCACCCTAGAGCTTACCACGCCTTCTCTTCGCGTGGGGACCCTAAGAGTCCATGGTAGAGTCGAATCGGTCGCCAAGAAGCGCTAGCGTCACAGGCGTTGACTAGAGTACATTGGGCCTAGGTCTAGGGCTGGCATTGATCTTCGAAACCATCAATTCGAATAGCTTTAGTAGCCGACGCGGATATTTCAGTCCGCGTAACTGCCGGTTGGAGTGATGAGGGTCGGAGTATAGGCAGCATTCGACAACATCCCGCTACGTCGCGCTGGTAGCGGTCCTCACCGCCATCTACTCTGCATACGGGTACGTTTCCGGTATAGCACTTCAACCCCTGACGCAATCCCTTGACCTATTCTTTCTGCTCCCAGTCTTCTTTGCAATCTTGGTCGCCCTGACTGGAAAGAAGTGGAGCTCTACCCTTCTCGGAACCATAATCGGACTGCTCTTTCTCTACCCGACCGCCGGGGTGCCCTTCTTTCCACACATAGCCATTTCATTAATCGTCAACGGTTTGGTGTTCGACCTGTACCTAAACCGGTCCAAGACCAGTCCCTATGAGCTACCGAGGAGACAGATCGTAACCGCGAGTGCCCTAGGTAACTTTGCAATGGCCGTGGCTGGGCTCCTCGCCTTCCAGGTTTTCAGCCCAGGCATTATTCAGTCCGCCACTCTCGGACCAGTTTCGTTGACCGGTGCGCCTCTCTGGGCCTTCTTCTTGATAGCTGATACTCTTGTGGGAGTGGCAGGGGGATTCTTCGGCTCGATCGTGATCGATAGAGTCAAGGGGGCCCAGACGCGACGAGCTCTGGAAGCAAGGGCGTCGCTAAGGGTCAAGGCTTAGCAGAAGACCGGTCAATCCTCTTTCTTGGCAGCGAGGCTCAGGGTCTATCCGCGACGGTTACGATCAGCACAAATCAGCAAGGCGTTTGATCATTAGCATATCGAGTCGAGCTCGACATGTCGGCTGCGACCCCGCCCTATTCCAAACGAGACAAGAAGTCAGGACGCTCCCCCAGCATTATCTTTAGTGCCGTTTTCACTCTGGTTGCAGGAGCGGTCGTCCTCTGGCGAATGCACGATCTCAGCTTTCTACGATACTCGACGGCTGCCGTGGTCTGGCTTCAGTCCAACCTCTCTGTAATGAGAGTCACTCTAATAGTCGGGTGTGGTGGCACTCTGCTCTCAATCCCGCTTGTCCGAAAGCNNGCTGACTCCTCGTCCCTCAAGAGACTCTCAATTTGTCATAAGGAAGACGAAGAAGCGTGGGAGGATCGCTAGAAACCGTGACGGCGAAAGACTTCCGTCTCCCGATTGAGGAGTAGGTTCACGAATCCACTTGGAAACAGTCTTTCATACGCATTTAATACATATGCTAAGCTCTCTTAGCCGTAACTCGTCTTTTCTCCCCCTGCACATGTTGGTGCAGGAATTCTTAATGCCGACTATTCTCTGATTAGGTTAGTTCAACGCGAGGAGCCAGTTTCCATGTGTGGTATCTTCGGCTGTGTTCTTCATGACGGCTCCCAGGCAGCCCCACTGATCCATGCTGCGCTGANNACGGCTGGAGTACCGAGGATACGACTCGGTTGGGGAAGTGACGGTTGAAGGAAACACACTGACTGTCAAGAAGGATAGCGGCCGACTGGAAGAGGTTCACGCGAAATACAATCTTGACGATCTTCCCGGATCCGTCGGAGTTGGACATACAAGATGGGCAACCCACGGACGACCTGTCTACGAGAATTCGCATCCCCTGGTGGACTGCAAGTCTAGGATAGCAGTCGTCCACAACGGCATCATCGAGNNCGGGCATCGTTTTCAGTCGAGGACCGATACCGAAGTTGTGCCGCATTTGGTCGAGGACTATCTCGAACAGGGTATGGCGCTGGAGGAGGCCTTCAGGAAGACCGTGAACCGGCTAGAGGGAGCCTACGCGATCGTTCTTACGAGCACGGCACAGCCCAAGACCATTCTCTGTGCCCGTCAGGAAAGCCCCCTGGTCGTCGGCTTGGGAGATGGCGAATACTACTGTGGATCAGATTTTGCAGCGTTCCTCCCCCTCACCAGAAAGGCAGTCCTTCTCGATGAGGGCGAAATGGCGATCCTCAATCCGACCGGCGTCAGGATTCTCAAACTGAAGAATGGTGCCACGGTGAAGCGGGACCCGATAACTATCACGTGGGACCCTGAGTCTGCCAAGAAACAGGGCTTCAGACACTTCATGCTCAAGGAGATACACGAACAAGCCCAATCGCTCAGGGACGCACTGAGAACCGAACAGGTCTACTACGACCAGTTCGCACAGAGGATCATCAACGCGGACAAGGTGTTCATCGTCGCGTGTGGCACATCATATCACGCAGGATTAGTCGGTAGCCTAGCCCTCGCAAAGATTGCTGGGATCAACGCGCGAGTTGTCGTAGCGAGCGAGTTCTCAGAGGAAACCCTTGATCTTGTGACTCCGAAAACAGTCTTACTCGCGATCAGCCAGTCTGGGGAAACAATGGATACGCTGAACGCCGTACGCGACGCCAGAGCCAAGGGGGCTACAATTCTAAGCATCCTCAACGTGCTGGGCTCCACCCTGATGCGCCTTTCGACAGTCTATATCGATCAGAATGCGGGCCCTGAGATTGGAGTCGCCTCAACCAAAGCCTTCACTAGCCAGATCGCGGTTCTGTTGAGGCTCGCAGCAACCGTTGGCCGCAAGAAGGGAGAAGTCTCCGCGATAGAGATCACCGAGCTTGAGGCCGAACTGCACAGGATCCCTGCCATGATCCAGACCATTCTGAACACGAAAATCGACGATATTCGAAAGATAGCGGAGGAATGCGACGATGCTTCAAGCATCTGTTTCCTCGGACGAGGAGTCAACGTCCCGACAGCCCTCGAAGGACGCCTGAAGCTCCTCGAGCTGAGCTACGTCCCGGCCATCGCCTACCCAGCTGGAGAGAGCAAGCACGGCTTCATCGCCCTCATCGAAGAGGGCTTCCCAGTCATATTCGTCGCGCCGAACGATGAAACACACAGGAAGATTATCGGCAACATCATGGAGATGAAAGCCCGCGGGGCTCGAATCATTTCAATAATCGAAGAGGGAGACGAGGAGATCAGAAACCTTTCAGACCGAGTCATAGAGATTGGCGAGTCACTGCCCTCACTAGTCACACCTCTTGTCTACGTAGTTCCGATGCAGCTTCTCGCCTACTACCTCTCAGTCATCAAGGGTCATGATCCGGACTACCCACGGAACCTTGCAAAGAGCGTCACGGTAGAATAGAGCAGGATCTAGTTGTCTCAGACGGAGTCTGAAGACAGGAAAATCTTCGAGGAAAAGCTGGACAAGGCACTCGACGAGGCCTGGTCCAAGGTCAACGACGCCCTCGACCAGTCTGGTAGGCGGACTGAACAGCAAGAGATGAGCATTCGTCTCGCCGCCGAGGCGGTAGAGTACAGTAGCNNGGTCTAGAAGACTCGGACCCGCAAGTCAAGGTAGGCAAGAACCTAGACCCGGTTGCGCTCGTGAAGGATTCTCTAGAAGCTCTCAAGAGGGCCCGCGAACTCCGTAGACAATCGGCGTCAGAAGCCTACGCGAGTCTGAGAACAGCCGCGGACTATCTGAAGACGGCCTATCTTGACCAGGCCAAGAAAACATCTGCGAAGCGAGGCTAGTATTTAACTAGCGCTCAGGCTGGCGCGATACGCTTTCGCAGGCATCTCTGTGTTCCGCTCAATCACGTGCCTCGCAGGAGGAGTTGGAGCCGCACGCTTCCTAGAAGGACTCGCATCCGTCTTCCCACCAGAGAAGACCACAGTCATCGTGAACACGGGTGACGATCTGCAATACCTAGGCTGCCACGTCAGCCCAGACATCGATATAGTGACGTATACCCTCGCGGGCATCGTCGACCAAGAGAAGGGATGGGGCATAGAAGGCGACACTTTCGGGTGCCTAGACCAATTGGCGAAGTACTCCGCAGAGACATGGTTTCGGATTGGAGATCGCGACTTCGCGACCCACCTGCTCCGCACAGCTTTTCTCCAACAGGGTTTCAACCTGTCAGAGGTGACCGAGAAGATCAGGACCTCGCTCAAAGTAAAGACGCAGATCCTTCCCATGAGCGATCACATCGTGGCGACGAAGATCAAGACACCTGCTGGAGTCCTCGAGTTCCAAGAGTATTTTGTGAAGAGAAGGTTTCAGGACCAGGTCCAGGACGTGACCTACGACGGCGCAAGCCTAGCCACGCCCGCTCCGGGAGTGACTCCTGCTATCGAGAAGACCGATCTGGTCATGATCTGTCCCAGCAATCCGATTCTGAGCATCGGACCGATACTGGCAATACCGGGAATCCGCGATAGCCTTTCAAGAACGCGCGCGAAGATAGTTGGTATCAGTCCGATAGTCGGAGGAAGGGCGATCAAGGGTCCGCTTGACAAGATGATGGAGAACCTCGGGCTGGAAGTCTCAGCTTTGGGAGTCGCACAGCTCTACAAGGGAATGATGAAAGGATACGTCATTGACCTGCTAGACAAACCAGTAGTTCCGAAGATTGCAAGCCTAGGGATGAGGGTGTTGGCGACGAACACCATAATA
>DAFH01000070.1:4216-7281 GCA_002495485.1 Candidatus Bathyarchaeota archaeon UBA185 | reverse complement strand
TTTCTTCTCCCCACCCGAGAATCCTTCGTTGAGATAGCGAGTCGCGAACGACTCGTCCATATCGAGAAGTTTCAGCTTCTCCTTCAACATCTTCCGGAAATCGAGGACCGACAGCATCTCCTGTCCGAGATCCCCTTTCTTTCCACCTTGTCTTACGGCATTGTAGGCCGTCCGGAGGAATGTTGACAGTGACACACCCGGCACTTCGTAGGGATACTGGAAGGCTAGAAAGATACCCTTCCTCGCCCTAACATCTGGCGCGAGGCTGATGATGCTCTGGTTGTCGAACAGAATGTCGCCCTTGGTCACCTTGTACTTGGGATGACCCATCACCGTCGAAGCCAGAGTGCTCTTTCCCGACCCGTTGGGTCCCATGATGGCATGGATTTCGCCCTGCTTGACGTGGAAGTCTACTCCTTTGAGAATCTCCTTGCCCTCAATTGTCGCGTGGAGGTCTTTGATGTCTAACTGGCTCATTTTCCTGCATCTATCTCTATTGCAGAACTATCTGATCCGCGTATAACTTACGTCATATTTAAGGGCGCTAAGACCGACCAACAGTCGAACCGCCATGCGGGTCGATAGGCTCGACGACGGTGGGTTGGATGGCGGCTAGTCGACATCACAGCACGGGTTGCCACTTCAGATACTGCCCGGCCTCCCAAGCGTGGCTGGTTAGCCAATGATGATGCCAAACAGCTCCCTAAGCACTGTTCCAGCAAGGAAGAGGGCTAGACTGGCCCCGAGTATTATGCCCGCCATCTCGCCGAACTGTCTTGCAAAGCCTCTCGAAGAAATTATCGTATCATAATATGTCAGCATTGCGACAAGGACCACACCGATGGTGATCGATGTTCCCAAGGCCAACACCATCGACGCTGTGAGAAAGTAGGGGAGCGCAAGAAAGATGGCCGTGACCATGTACGAGACGCCGGTGTAAGTGGCTCCCCACTTGGCTGAGCCTTGGAACCCCTGCTTTGCTTGAGCGTATGCAGCAGATGCCATCGCGATGGACGCGGACATTCCTGCGACCACTCCAGCTATCCCGGCAAGTTCTGTCCGGTTGAAGACCCCTAGCGATCCAGCATGGATTCCGGAAATCTCTACCACAGCATCAGCGAGCCCGAGGACGACAAACGAGATGTACTTGACCCGGTTCTCGTGCACCTCTCCCATCAGATAGTTCTCATGATGCTCCTCATCATCGAGCATCGATTCGAACTGTCGCTTGTCACCAGCGGGAATCAAGTGGGCGACGCTACGATATCGTCGAATAACCGAGTCTTCATGTCTCTCGAGAAACTTGAGAGTGAATGTCAGTCCAAGAAAGATTCGCATGAAGAGGATGATGTCGAGCTTCAGTCTACCAACATGTGGAACATAGTAAGGAGTATATTTCTTCCAGAACTCTAAGTGAACCCGTTCAGACTCAGCCAATTCCTCGAGAGCTCGTTTGAACGCTGGATTCTTCTCGCGACGGGCTAGAGTGGAGTAGACTGTGTGGTCCGTGTACTCATCAAGGACAGATTCTACTGCTACTCTTGATAGCTCAGGAGAGACAAGCTCCTGCAAGATTTTGCAAGCCTACTATCAAGCGTGATCCTAGTAGTCGGATCCTGACAGTCGCGGAGTCTCAACATTATCCTGGACAAACTTTGCAAGCTTCCCAATGCCCTCGTCTATCCTCGACGGCACCTCTGATACGAATGTCAGCCTGAAGAATCCCTCGTCAGGATTCATGCCGAAAGCGCTTCCGGGAACAGCAGCCACCTTCGTCGAGTCGTACAGCTCGTTGACGAACGAAACGTCGTCCGGGATGCCGGGCAGGTGTATGAAGAAGTAGAAGGCTCCCTGTGGAGTCTGGAATGTTGCTTCCGGCAATCTCTTCTCAAGGCTTGACCTCATCGCATCTCTCCGCTCTCTGTAGACCGAGACCACATGGCGAAGATACTCTTCTCTCTCTTCGTGAGCCTCGACAAACTCGTAGACCAGCTCTTGGAAGAAGGGTGAGACGCAGAGCATCCTGTACTGGTTCACCTTCTCCATCGCGTCGAACAGTTCAGAGTCAGCATAGTTGTAGCCTATCCTCCAGCCTGTCGCGGAAGCGGTCTTGGAGAAGCTCCGGACCCCGACAAGATTGGGCAAATAGTCGCGGAATGATCTGAAACTCTCCTCGTAGGTTATTCGATAGTATGACTCGTCACAGATGATAGCAAGCCCATTGTCCTGTGCCAAATCTCCGATGGTCTTTACTTCACCACTGGACAGGATTCGGCCTGTAGGATTGTCGGGGCTACAGACGATGATGAATCTAGACTTTCTCTTCCCAGCCAGCTCATCCAAATGATCGAAGTCGATCTTGAACCCCTCCTCGGGAAGTCGTCTGACAGGGTTGATCTTTACCCCGTGTGTTTGTAGAGTTCCGAGATATCCGATGTAGGTTGGAACAATCACGATCGCCTCTTCCCCCTCTTTCGCCAGAGCAGAAACAGCTACCTCGATCCCGTTCGACCCGGACTGGGTCAGGAGAATATTATCTGCATCAATATCGATCCACTCCTCTTCCCGCACCATCATCTTGGCGATAGCGTCACGGACCTCTGGCAGTCCTGGAGTTGAAGTGTACCGGTGGACACGGATCTGTTTCAGATAATCATCTGCCGTCTTCAGAGCAAATTCTGGCGGTGGGAGGCTCGGTTGTCCTCCTCCAAAGCTGATGATCTCCGGGTCACCCCTCGCCATCTCAATCCGCTTGGTCAGCTCGCGTATCGGGTTCTGTTTCATCGACTGTAATAGCGGGTTGACTCTGGGACGGTGGATCATGGTGGTGCTCAATTCAATGCTCCTCCGTATCCGGTTTTGCCCCGCATTCGAGTCTCTTGCAGCCAGTCGTAGCCGCGATAGACCGCGGCTAGAAATAGATCGGTCTGTTCTACCCGGATTCTATCAAATATCCTCGTCAAAGTTTGAGCGTCCGGATAATCGGTTTCGATGGCTTCTATGCTGCCCAGTATACTGGAGATTGACGGGTCAAACCTGCTTCTCGCCTCCTCGGTCATTCCCTC
>DAFH01000070.1:0-4147 GCA_002495485.1 Candidatus Bathyarchaeota archaeon UBA185 | reverse complement strand
ACAGATCATCAGATCCACTTCATCGGTGTCTTCTGATCTTGATCCTTGGACATTAATCTCGTAAAATGTCAGGCCACGACGATGATCGAAACTAATTATCTCCTCGACTGGCAATCTTCTCCATCTGAGAAGCTTATCCAGAAGACCGCCAAGGGCGAGCGCGCCTTCTCGGCCGACCACGAGAAACTTGGTATCACGTTGATCTGGACTCGCCCCTTTCGTTTCGGAGCGATGCTCAGTCTTGACGTTCATAGGCCACGAGAACGAATGGCCACCTTTCTGGTTTAACTGCGAGGTACACAATACCATGCCTTGTATTACATCAGCTAGCGACTTTACTAGGAGCATTTGGTCGCTCTCAGTAGACCCTAGATCCGTTTCGATGAGGTCAAGGTCGTCGGGTGAGCGATTTTTCATTAGTAAGCTCTCATCGCGAATAGAGACGGCGACCTCAGGTATACCGGGCGTGGAATCCCTAAGGTGTTAGGGATTAGCGTTATGCACGCTTGTTTATTAGCATGGACACNNGGAGGATCTAGTTGCTTAGCAAGACCTAGATCAGTGTTGATGAAGTCAATGTCGGTGGCCAGCGAACTTCTATTCCCGAGCCTTCATGGTGAATTGAGACTGCGACCTGTAGTATGCGGGGCAATCAATCCCTAATCTGTTAGGGATTAGGGTTATGGAGGTTTGGATATGCGCTTGGATACATGCAATTTCACTCGGTCGGTCTGAGAAGTATCAACAAGGGAACGGGTTCAAAATCGAAGAACGTGTTTCTGACGCTCTCATTGATCTTAGTGCTCCTTTCATCCATCGTGGGAGCGATTAGGCTTTTTGTCCCATCCGCATTTGCCTCTTCGACTGCTGGGGTGTATTACGTTAGTCCAGCGGGGAGCAACTCGAACAATGGCAGTATCACTCGTCCATTTGCAACAATTTCGAAAGCTGTGGCTAATGCCACCTGGTATTACTCGAAGTATGCGACCGAGCCGACCGTGTTGATCGGACCCGGCACCTACAATGAGGCGGTCGTCTTCGGCATTCCCTTGAAGCTGATGTCGGAGAGCGGTCAGCCAGCGAACACGATTGTGAATGCCAGCGGGTTGGCTAATGGCATTGCGGCCGTCAATGCTACTTCAGCAGGGAGCGTCATTGAGGGCTTTACCGTCGAGAGTGCAAACAACCATGGCATATTCGTCCAAGACAGCTCGAATGTCAGGGTTGAGAACAATGTGGCTTCAAACAACGGGCTGAAAGTACAGGGAGGTCTGGGGGAGGATAAAGCGATACAGCTTACGGGCACATCCAATTCTATAGTCGCGGGCAATACGGTCGTGGGAAACCTCTATGGTGGGATAGGTATCGCAGATGATGGTCCGGTAGACCCATCCTGGAACGCAACGGGCACGCAAGGCCCCGGATCCGGAATACCAGCAGGAAGTGCTAATCCGGGAAATAACGATCTGATTAGCGGTAACTCGGTCACGAACAACAGGCCGAATCACTGTGCGATAGTCGTCTCGTCATACGACCAGAACGAGGGAGTCTCTAACAACATACTGAGCGGCAACGTGGTGGTTGACAACCAGAACGGTGTGATAATTGCGGCCGATTTGCCTAACACTATTGCGGTCAACAACACGGTGATAGGCAACCAGATTCTGGGCAACGGTGAAGGCGGAGTGGTAGTGCACAGCAACGCGGCCGGTGATGTTGTAAAGGGGAACTCTATCATGAACAATGTGTTCGACAGCAACGGCTATCCTCCGACCCTAGAGGGAATAATCGTAGGTGGAGACGACAAAGTGGTCCCTGCCCAGAACACGCTAATCATGGACAACACGTTTGAGGAAGAGGCGATCGGCATCGATGTCTTGTGCGCTACCTGTGCTACCAACACTACGGTTGGCGGGAACATCTTCGAAGCCTCAGTCACAACGCCAACCAACGGCACTGTAACAACCATAACAGTCAGCACCAGCAACTCGCAGGCCCAGACAGCCACGTACCTCAGCTACGCCGCGATCGCAGTAGCCATAGTCCTCGGTGGAGTGGCCGTCTTTCTCGCTAGAAGACGACCCACTCCTACCGTAACGGCTCCTCCAACATCAAAGTAAAGAGAGGAAACAGCTCTCCTCATTCCTATCGAAGAGTCAACATTCCGACGCAAGTTCTTCCGCCCCCTCCCCCCACGGATTACCCTTCTGCGGCCGTTCTTGCTCGGCTCTTCCCTATTGTCAAAGCGCACGGCCTGCTGACGAGCTGTTGCTCGGCAGAATCGGAGAGCGCAACCCTCCAGGGGGGCTTCCAATCAGTAGTAGTTGAAGCACGCTCCGACCTCGGTCGGGCGCTACTCCAAGCAAGCGTTTTCTGCTATGTGAAGATGAGAGTGGAGAAGAATGCGGCTGCGATTATAGCAGAGCCAATTATAAGCCATATGCGATTCGGAAGTGCTTGGATCTTCTCAGTTCGGTACATGTAGGACATCATAGCAAAGGCGATCAGGTCAATGGTTAGCAGGAGAGCGAACGTGTTCTGGTTCACACTGGTTTCAAAGCTGAGGGCGATGAGGGTTCCAGTCACGATCGTTTGGAGAATCAGAAGGAGGATGATTATTTTGCTATAGAGCTTCGTCGTTCTCCCATCCTATCTCGAACAGTCGGACCCGTCTCTTGATCGAACTCGTTCCCAAGTCTAGGCGATAGAGTAGGAAGATGCTACCGATCACAACCGCGCCGAGGCCGAGGATTGAGAATAATAGCGTCGCGAGACTTGACAAGGTGAATCCGCCGAGAACGATTTGTACGGAAGCGTCGAGACTTGCTCCAATGGTGATTGCCCCAAGTCCGACCAGCAGAACAAACGCCATGGAAATCCAAAACTGAGCGGATCTTAGGGTCGCGGACGGCGTTCCCGTAAGTAGTCTGGATTTCGCTCTTCGGTAGAGCAGGTTATGCAAGAATAGCGTGCCGCCTGCTACCGCAATCGCGATTCCCCCAAGTACGAGCGCCGCTTGTTCATTCGAAATGATCTGACCAGGTGTGACCAGTCCCCAGTATGTTAGGGCGATTAGTTCGGCGACAAAGATCGCTCCAAGACTAATGTAGACTCGCCTTTCGCCGAACCGTTTCTTGTTGCCGCGGTCAATGAAGGGAAGGATGATCAGCAGGATGAAGATGACCGTCACTGCCGACAGTGCCACTTTCAATCCAGCGGTCTCGAATGCAGAGATCTTGATTAGTTGGTAGATCCAGAGAAAATACCAGTCTGGCTGTGGAGTGTAAGTGCCCGCGAGCTGAGGAGTGTACTGGGGTGGAAGGTTGAGCGGAAAGAGTATTGAGATGATGAGCATTCCGGCTCCGAATAGTGCAGCAAGTTCGAGCACGTAGACGGAAGCGTCTGGAAATACTGGGATGAGTCTTCTCTTCTTCTCGGACGCACCTGTAACCGGGTCGGACACTCCGTGAGTTTCTAGCATGTACATCTTCGCTGCAAGGAGAACGAGCAGTACTGCGGGCAAGAGGATAATGTGGAGGTCGTAGAAGCGGAGGAGAGTGGTGGAGTCGCTTCCCGCCCCCACTATAAGAAAGGTGAGGAACGAGGAGATTCCAGACGGCAGAGCGCTTATCATGCCAAGTCCAACGTCTGTCGCGGACTTTGACACTACAGTCCATGGGAGCAAATATCCTGTGAAACCGAATCCTAGGGTCACAAAGCCCATCAGCATTCCAACCACCCACATCAATTCTCGAGGCTTCTTCTGGACGGAGACAAAGTATCCTCTCATCATGTGCATGAATACCAACAATATCATCGCGTACGCTGTGTACAGGTGGACACTCTCCAGAAACCTGCCGTAGCTGACGTTCTGAAAGATGAACTGAGTTGACGAGTAGGCCTGAGTAGGGTCCGGGACGTAGTAGAGCATCATCAGCATCCCCGTCACCGCCTGAATCACGAAGGCGACGACGGCGAGGGCCCCGAGCCAGTAGAACGGGTTGATCGCATACTGGGGGGCCGGCCTTAGGAATTGGTACGAGAGGCCGAGGCGGTCGTCGAACCACCTCGCCAGTCGGGCGACCCGTCCGCCATCGTCTTTCCTGTCGGCCACTCGCTAGCTCACCGGGGTGCCTCCCTGCAGGTC
>DAFH01000059.1:284-7315 GCA_002495485.1 Candidatus Bathyarchaeota archaeon UBA185 | reverse complement strand
GGCCCGTTTGGTGAGAAGATCCGCCGCGGGCTTGGAAACCTAATCATTCCGGAGGGAAATGAGGTTGGAGTCTATCCAGCAGTGTCTTAGAGACGGAATAATCAGGAACGACGACCTAGCCGCATTCAGCCTGGTCCCTCCCGCCCGGCGGTTGAAAGAGAAGCGGCCCGTGGCGATGATTGAATGTGTTCAACAAATTCCATGCAACTCCTGCGCCCTTGCCTGCAAGCTTGACGCCATACATATGGAAAACGTCAACGACATTCCCCGGATTAATTACGACAAGTGCACGGGCTGCATGGCTTGCATAATGACCTGCCCCGGACTTGCAATCTTCCTCCTGAGGTCCGAAGGTGACAGAGGCTACGTCACGCTTCCATACGAATTTCTTCCAACCCCAGACGTCGGACAAGAAGTCACCGCCCTCAACCGAGAAGGCAGAACTCTTGGAAGAGGCAGAGTAATGCGAATCTTGCCTCCGAAACGCAACGACGGAACAGCNNTGGGCAAGAAGATAGTCTGTTTTTGCGAAGACCTGACTGAAGAAGACGTGCTGGAAGCCATCCGACTGGGCTACGACGATATCGAGACGCTCAAACGATACGCAGGCTTTTCGACCGGCCCATGCCAGGGCAAAACCTGCCTCATGCACGTCCTGCGACTGCTGGGGATGGAGAAGAAGCTGAAGCCCGCTCAGCTGCGGTTTACCACGCAAAGACCGCCTCTCGATCCAGTCCGGCTCAGCGTTCTCGCGGGAGAGAAACGGTAATGCGTGTCATAGTCGTCGGCGCCGGAATTATGGGGCTCAGCATAGCCTACAACCTAGCCGTTCGCGGAGTCGAGGTAATAGTTCTCGAAAGCCGATATCCAGGAAGCGGATTAAGCGTCAGGGCCATCGGAGCTGTACACTCTCAATGGGACAACGAGCATGATATCAGCCTCGCTAAGCGAAACCGGGACCTTCTAGAACACCTGTCAGGAGCGCTTGACTTCAACATTCCATTCCGACAAGACGGCTACCTGCTCCTTGCAACCGACGAGGACCAACTCATGCAGATCAAGGAATATACGAAAATCCAGCAGTCTCTCGGAATCGAAACGACAAGCCTCTCGCGTCAAGAACTTTCTCGTCGGTATTCAATGCTAGACGCAAGTTCAATTGTTGGCGGGACTCTATCAAGAGGGGATGGTTCTATACATCCCTTCTCTGTTGTCTTCGGATATTGGAAAGGCCTCTTGGAGCACGGGGGCAAATTGCTTCGCCCCGCGCTCGTGAAAGGCCTAGAGGCTAATGGGGAACAAGTTCGTGGGCTTGACACCGACCAAGGCACCTACGAGGCGGACGCCTTCGTCCTTTCCGCGGGAGTTGGAACGCGCAGTATCCTCCGCTCGGCTGGCTTAGACGTGCCGACAGTAATTGTAAGGCACGAAATGCTCGCAACGGAACCGTTGAAGTTCTTCTTGAAGCCCATGATTGAACTATATCGGGATAGAATGTACATCAACCAGAGCCTTCGCGGCGAAATCATCTGCCACATTCCCAGAACAGATCCGAACCCCAAAGACACCAAATCGACTTTGGAATTCCTAGATGACGCCGCAACCGAACTCACGGCCTTGCTGCCGTCCCTGCGCGCCGCAAAAGTTCTGAGGTCATGGGCGGGACTAGTCGAGACCACACCCAACTCCGAGCCGATTTGTGGCAGGGTCGGGTACGGAAATCTCTCCGTCGCCCTCGGTGACTCAGGCAAGGGAATAATGCTTGCTCCTCTAATCGGCGAACTTATGTCTGAAGCAATCATAACGGGCGAACCAAGTGCGGACCTTCTGCCCTACTCACCTCAAGCGACAATGAATGATGGCGGTACCAAAGCGAACTATATCTGAAATGTAGGAGGTACATTTTCGTAGATCACTGCATTCTCATCTCTCAGCTGATCGGTCATGACAGATTCAATAATCGCTGAGAGGAAGCTCAGACCATGAAGATTGGCATATTGAATGGCGGAGGGGACTGTGCTGGATTAAACGCGGTTACCAGGGCCGTTGTTAGGAAATCAGAGCAATTAGGGTACGAGGTGGTTGGCATCAGGCATGGCTGGGCTGGGCTGCTTAAGCCCGACACGACGACGCTGAGGTGGGAGGACGTATCCCACATGATTAGTGTAGGCGGAACCATGCTCCACACGACGAGAACGAACCCCTTCAGTCATGCAAACGGACCGGAGACGGTGCTTGCCAACGTGAAGAAACTTGGTTTGGATGCCGTGATCGCTGTTGGGGGTGAGGATACTCTCAGTGTAGCCGCGAGACTGGCTGATAGAGGTCTGAAGGTCGTCGGCGTACCCAAGACGATAGATAACGATATAGTCGGCACGGATGTTACGTTTGGGTTCGACTCCGCGGTAAACGTGACCGTCGAAGCAATCGACAGAATCCAGACAACTGGAGAATCCCATGACAGAATAATGGTCGTAGAGGTCATGGGACGACATGCAGGATGGATTGCCGCATATTCAGGAATCGCCAGCGGTGCAAATTTGGTCTTAGTCCCCGAAGAACCAGTTGATCTAGACAAAGTCTCAACGTTCCTCAGAAACCGGCATCAATCCGGCGCCACGGCATCAGTCGTAGTAGTAGGTGAAGGGTGTAGCATAACTGGTTCTCCTCCAGGAGACGCGACTAAGTTGGACGAATTTGGCCACCCGCGTCTAGGCGGAATAGGTGATCTGCTTGCGCGAGAGATCGAAAGACGGGTGGGCATCGAGACACGGGCGGTCGTGTTAGGGCACGTTGTAAGAGGCGGCCCGCCTTCTGCCGGGGACCGTCTTCTGGCAACTCGCCTCGGAGTTGCCGCGGTGGAGGCCGTTAAGAACGGAGAATACGGCGTAATGGTTTGCTTGCAAAAGAACACCCTCTCGAAGGTGCCGCTAGTCGACATTCTTGGAAAAATGAAAAACCTTGACAAAGAGACCCTCGCCGAATTGAAGGATTTCCAGATATGATTTGGAGAGCAGCGCCGACATACAAACAGGTCAAATATTCATGCTGCACCCTAGATTGGCAACGTGAGACACAGACCGTGGGACGCGAGACCGCATGAACGTGTTCAGATACGTCCTGCGTAGAATAGTCTTCGGGATTGTGGTCCTAGTCGCAGTTGTGACCATGACTTTCGTGCTTTCCCGCAGTTTCGGAAGCAACACGGTAGCTGCATGGTTGGGAAAGAGCGCGAGCATTCATCCTGAACTGGCCGCTCTATACGCTGAGAAGTATCATCTCAACGATCCGATCCCTGTGCAATACTACTATTATATTCTCAATCTGCTTCAGGGGAATCTAGGCCTCTCGCCATCACGCGGCTTCCAGCCAGTTGTAGAAGTCATTTCGATTACCCTACCCTTCACACTACAGCTGGCTTTTTTCGCATTCGTGATCTCGGTAATCCTAGGGATCTCACTGGGCGTTCTGTCCGCCCAATATCATCATAAGCCCCTAGACACTTCAATCCGTGCCTTCTATCTCGCGGGCTACTCCTCACCTCCCTTCTTTGTTGCTTTGATCCTTCTCATTGTGTTCGCCCTGATATTCCGCATGTTTCCGTCTGGAGGCGCCTTCGATGTTGCTCTTACTCCCCCAACAGTCGTCACCGGCCTTCCGATGCTTGACTCGTTGATCGAAGGTAATGTGTCGTATTTTGTAAGCTCCTTACGACACGTTATCCTGCCAAGCCTTGCACTCGCGTTAGTTACCTTCGGAGTACTCACCCGAGTTCTTAGAAGCTCTCTGCTTGAGGTGATGCATTCGAACTATATTCGAACAGCCCGGGCAAAGGGTGTTGATGAGAATACGGTGTTCTTCAAACATGCTCTCAGGAACGCGATGATATCAGTGGTCACTATCTCCTCGCTCATGGTAACTTGGCTGATTACAGGAACGATATTTGTCGAAAATATTTTCGCCTACCCTGGAATGGGACAGTACCTTGTAGCCTCTTTGGCAGCCCAAGACTATCCGGGGGTTCTGGGAGTCACAATGGTTTTCGCTCTGGTCATAGTAATCTCGAACCTAGCTGCCGACATTTTGTATGCCGTCGTTGATCCGCAACTAAGATTAGGATGAGTCGGTGTTGAACTCAGGCGTCGGTCAGAGAGCCCGCGACACCCTCCGCTTGTTTCGGAGGAGCAAAGAAGCGCAAATTGGAGGCGTAATTGTATGCGGCTTCCTTCTTTTGGCTGTAATCGTCGCTGTATCGACCCTGTTGGGAATACAGATAACACCGTACGACCCCATACAACAAAATGTCGGACCCGCTCTCGCTCCCCCTTCACTCAGTCACCTGATGGGCACCGACATCAATGGACGCGACGTGCTTAGTCGCATCATAATATCGACTCCAAACGACGTCGGTATCGGTCTCGCTGTCGTCGGAGTCGCATTGGCAGTCGGTCTGATAATTGGTTCAGTTGCCGCATTTCGCGGCGGTCTATTAGATGAAGCCTTGATGAGGTTCACCGACGTGATATTCGCTTTACCAGTCCTTGTCATCGCTATGGCGATAGCGGTTAGCCTAGGCCCAGGGGTATCGAACATGATGATCGCGTTGATGATAATTTGGTGGCCCCCCTATGCAAGACTTGCGCGAGGAGAGGCTCTCAGAGTCTCCCATCAGAACTATATTGAGGCGGCTAGACTCTCAGGCATGAGCACCGCTAAGATACTCTTCAAACATGTGTTTCGGGCTATTCTGGTGACGATGCTCGTTTACGCTACCCTCGACATTGGAACGGTCATACTTCTCTATTCGGGATTAAGCTATCTCGGCCTGTCAGTCAGACCGCCTCAACCGGACTGGGGTGAAATGGTCGGTTCCTATCAGGATTACTTGATCACAGCACCATGGCTTTCAGTCATACCTGGGTTCATAATTGCCGTGGGGGTAGTAGGATTCAGTTTACTGGGAGACGGATTTCGCGAAGCACTAGAGGCCAGATGAATTGGCAGCATTGTTGTCGGTCCAAGATCTCACGGTCGGCTACGAGTCAAGCGCGGGCGCGGTGACCGCCCTAGACAGCGTCAGCATCGAAATCAACGAGAATGAATTGGTAAGCGTTGTGGGAGAGTCAGGCTGCGGCAAATCCACTCTGGCGCTCGCAATGATCGGTCTGCTGCCCACTCCTCCTGCTCGAGTGCTCAATGGAGAAATTGAATTCAAGGGGACCAATCTACTCGGACTCGGCCCAAAACGCATGAGGGAATACCGAGGCACTCAAATTGCCATGATCTTCCAAGAACCCCTCAGCAGCCTGAACCCTGTATACAAGATAGGGGATCAAATTGCAGAAGCAATCACCATCAAGAGAATGCGTGATGATGGCCGCTCTGTGATCGAATCGGAGGTCATGCAAAAAACTCACAAAATTGTCCCGCCGTCTCCCAGCAAACTACCAAGAGGCAAGAGAAAAATCCCTGCAGAAATGAAAGAGGACACGATCGCTTCATTAAAGCTTGTAAGAATACCGGACCCGGATCAAGTGATCGATCGATATCCCTTCGAGCTCTCCGGCGGCATGAGACAGCGGGTCATGATCGCAATGGCTCTTTCGCAAGAACCCGCATTGCTAATCGCAGATGAGCCAACGACTGCACTAGATGTCACTACACAGGCACAGGTGCTTAAACTCATGAAGGAACTAATGGACAAGGTCAAAACAAGCATTCTACTCATAACCCATGACTTAGCAGTCGCCTGCCAAGTAGCAGACAGAGTCGCAGTCATGTATGCAGGCGACATAGTGGAAACATCGAATGTCTACGACTTGTTCTCGAAGCCTCTACACCCGTACACACAGGGACTAATCTCGTGCGTTCCTACCGGGTCAAAGCGGAAAGTTGTTCTGAAGCCTATTCCCGGCTCTGTCCCCGACCTCAGGACACGTATGGTCGGTTGCAAGTATGTGTCTCGTTGCCCATACGCAATGCAGGTCTGCTCCGAAAGGAAACCACGTCTCCTTGACGTGATGAACGACCACCAGGTCGCATGTTTTCTGCACGGTGAGGCAGATGGAAGCAATACTGCAAACAACTAATCTACGAAAATATTTCCCGATTCAGCGTGGCATTAACCCATTCTCGAAGACGAAGAAATTCATTCACGCCGTCGATGGCGTCGATATGACCCTCTGGCGAGGCACAACGCTTGCGGTCGTGGGCGAATCTGGATGCGGAAAAACTACACTCGCGAGGACGATCGCACTCCTCACAAAACCAACGGGCGGAGATATAATCTTCAACGGTAATAGTATTGCAAACGGAACGGTTAACCTCAGGACTGTTTACAGAGACCTACAGATAGTCTTTCAGGATCCCGACTCATCATTAGACCCCAACATTACGGTCGGCGACTCAATCGGGGAGCCTCTCTACGGCTTGATGGGATGGGGAAAGGAAGCTGTTGACGGGGCGATTCAAAGAAGCTTAGCGGTCGTCGGTCTTCCTCAAGACATCGCTGACCGCGTGCCTGGGCAACTTAGCGGCGGACAAAAGCAACGCGTCGCGATAGCACGAGCGATCGGCCCCCAACCAAAGCTCGTAATTCTAGACGAACCTACAAGTGCTCTTGATGCTTCCGTCCAAGCTCAGATCCTTAAGCTGCTTCTTGACCTGCAAAAAGAATACTCACTATCTTACATGCTAATCACCCACAACATTGCGGTCGCAGAGTACATGTCGGATTTCATGATGGTCATGTATTCGGGCGATGTTGTGGAATCGGGTCAGACAGAAGAGATCATGACTAAACCACGCCATCCTTACACCGTAGCCCTCATCTCCTCAGCTCCGGTCGCCAACCCTTGGAAGAGGAACCTTCTTGAGGTCGATATCCGAGGCGAAGTANNAGCGCCATTAACCCTCCCAGCGGGTGTAAGTTTCATCCGCGCTGCCCTTATGCCCAACCTATTTGTTCACAGGAACGACCGCAACTCAGAGAAATATCCCCGGGACGGCTTGTTGCCTGCCACTTCGTCGAG
>DAFH01000059.1:0-179 GCA_002495485.1 Candidatus Bathyarchaeota archaeon UBA185 | reverse complement strand
TTATCGTAGTCATCGTAGTTGCAGTGTTCGGAGCCGTCGCTTACACGTCAATGCGGCCCAGTCCAGTATCCAGTACGACATCTCAAAGCTCAACGAGCCTCGTGAGCACACTTACGATCGACGCCGCCTTCTGGCCATTGTACGACCTCAATGAACTTTATGCCGTCAGCGAATTGCCG
>DAFH01000062.1:4345-18786 GCA_002495485.1 Candidatus Bathyarchaeota archaeon UBA185 | reverse complement strand
AAGGACTGAGAAGGTTTCGGGCTCAGCGCATAGAATGTCACGGAGACTGAGATAAGTCCGAAGCATCCGAAGAGGATTAGAAACAGGGCCAGCCTATACCGCATTATCCCTCTTCCCGTATGTGATTCGGGCTCGCGCATTTCTCCGGCTCTGAATGAACCGACCAACCGTTGGTGCATCGACGACGCAGATCGCTAGAATGAGAGCGATCGCGACTGCGATGCCATATGCATAGACGACTCGGCGTTGACCGGTGTTCTGGGCCTGACTCCCCAATTGTTGAGCTTCCGTTGAGACGTTCGTAGAGAGATTGATGGATTGGAGAGCGCGGCTGTCAGCGTCCGTTGTGTCGTTCAGTTGCTGGAGAAGAGTCGCGTTTTCTTCAAGCTGGAGTGCTTGGTTCAGTTGGTTGATTAGCGGAAGAAGATCCGTATTCGACGCTCCTTCCTGTTCCGCGGATCGTATGGACTGGAAAGCAGTCGCAATATCCGTTTTCGCAACGGGTATCAGGCTGGGCTGAGCTGCGACTCGATCGGTATTCATTAACAGGAGGAATGACGATACTAGGAGACACAAAACCAGTAGGAGAGTGCGTGCGTGCAAGTCGCGGTTTCCCAATCAAGATGTTTGAGGGGGCTTCTTCCTCGACCAATATAAGGAAGGAGCTTGTCCTCGCATATATTCGAAAACATCATCCCGCGACTATAAAGAACCTCAGGCAGAGACTCGCCGAAGAGGGAATTAGCGCAACCGATGATGCTCTTGTTGAAGTCGTCGATCAACTAGAGTCTGAGGGAATAGGAATCGGCTACCTTGGAAGAGAGGACTCTTTCATCGCTTTCTTGCGGGACCTTTACCTTTCCTGGTGGATCTATTGTGCCATTCTAGTCTAGGCGGTAGAGACGCTTTTGGTCATCTACCAACAACAGACCGGGATGCTAGCGATTCTACGCATACTCTTCGGTTTGGGCCTCCTCGGGTTGCTTCCTGGCTATGCGACAACTCAGGCCGTGTTGCCTGGAGAACAGCTAACGCAACTGGAAAAGGTTCTCCTGAGCGTCTTCTTGAGCGTAGTGATTTCTATCGCAATCGGGGTGGCTCTCGGCGCCGGATACTTCTTTACGGCAACGTCAAACGTGATCTCAATAGCCGCTTACGTTGCTGCGCTGAGTCTCGTCGGCGCATATCGAGAGTATTCTTGGCTAAGGAAGAGCGTGGCTCAGAACGCGTCCCAATAGTGTTTGGGACTGAAGCGACCGATGCTCAGGCGAGACGCTTCGCNNATTCGCCGTGATGTACCCAAATGTCCCGCCACGGATGCTAGTCTCGAAGCCGTGTTTAGAAAGGATGGCGGGCAGATCTCTCGGTCCGGAATGAAATTCGAGAAGAATCTCTCCGATCGACCCTAGCGTCTCATCCGATAGGCTTCGGATGATTCCATATTCACATCCTTCGCAATTCAGTTTGAGAACGTCGATGCCTGGGAGGTTGAACTTTCTCCTGATGTCATCAACTGTCACTGTGCTTACCTCGATTCCGCCGGTAGCTCCTTCGACGATATCCGAGACTTGACTTATGTTCGGAGTCTCTGTGTCTAGAGCAAGGCGTGTCGCACCGGTTGCAACCGAGAGGGCAAGATTGAGCAGGCGCATCCTGTCGGCCAGATTGTTTAGCTTCACGTTCTCATTGGCTATTTGGAAGCTCGTGGGGTCCGGTTCGAGCCCGATGACCAGTCTGGCGCCTCTTCTAGCGAAGAATATCGCCGAATCACCAGTGTAAGCGCCTACATCAACGACCACTTTTCCTTCAAAGTTTGAGCCGTATACTTGTCGCACGAATATCTCACCGATGAGAGAGATGTCGGTGCCTTGGTTCAGTCTGCACTTGAGAATCGTCGACGGTTCAAGAGACAGAAGAAGATAATTGTCATGGACCTCAGCGATTTTCCATCCTTTGTCGAGAAGTCTGGCCAGGCCTATGAGGTTGTAGATTGACGGGTCGTACCATCTATGGTAGTGGCGAAGACTGGCCAGGAGATTTGCGGGCCTTCTCTCCAAGTGAATCTCGGAGCCATCCAGNNCCGCGCTGTCGAGGGGTCTTCGCGAAAAGTAGGCAGTGATTATTCCGAACCAGTTCCTGTAAGTCCTTTTCAGGAGCAGGAGTGCGTTGAGAGGGTCCCTGACGATCCCCCTGCTAAGACGGATCAATTGCTATGTCGACTGGTCTCTTTCTATTGCGCGATGATCGGCTGAGTAGTCTGTTGAGGGCCAGGCCGGTTTTCGTCGATCTTGGTCCAGACGAGCTGTTTGTTTCCTCTAGCTTCCTGAATGATTGCGGCCAGCATAGTGATGTTATTCGAGAGATAGGTACTGGCCGTCGTTCTGAGACTCGGAACAGCTACTACCACGACGATTCCCAACGCGATGAGATACGCGACCAACGGTATAGTAATCACGACCAGCCCGGTTAGGACAACAAGGATGGGGAAGAAGAGGGGATTGACTATGTAAAGGAAGAATTCCATCGGGAATATCGCCCGGGAGAAGACACCTCTTCCTCTCAGAAGTCCCTTGTGTTTGAGGAAAGCTTGGAGCACGTGTTGTCCCCGTCTGATCTTCTGCCGGAACCGTACCCTCCAAGCGGGAGGAGCCGGATCAAAGAAAACGACATCATCAGCACTGATAGCCCGGAGACCCTTCTCGACAATGCACAGTGCTGCGCAGGTATCGTCTCCCCCAACGTTCGGATCAAACCCCGACAACTGCGCACGTCTGAAGAGTTGAATCTCGCCTTCCANNCTCGGCGACTCTGAGCATCCGGTAGATCGAGCGATAAGAGCCCTCAACGTTCCCGGCCATCGATCCCGTCGAACTCGGCACTTGGTGAACGCCGGAGACTGCTCCGATGGTCGGGTCCGAAAAATATTTCACAGCGTTTTGAAGCGCGTCAGTTTTCCATCTGCACTCGGCATCGCTGATGCAGACGAGCTCACCTGTAGCGTGGGCAAGTCCTATGTTGAGAGCGCGTGATTTTCCGGTTCTGCTTTCCTCTTCAACGACGAGTCCTCTCAAATGGTTCTTCTCTAGGAAACTGCGAGCTATNNCTAACGGGATAGTTCGTATCGACTATGTTGGACAGTTTTGGACTGATGACAGACGCTTCGTTGTAGGTTGGGATAAGGACGCTAATTGTCGGCTCGATTCGCGTTGCGGTCGACAAGTGATAGTCGCGTTTGGCTCCGACTCGTTTCATTACCCCGAAGTAGACGAGGGGGATTCCCAGCTGGATAAAGGCTACAATGATCCAAAGCAGCAAGATTAGATCCATCAAGATAGAGCCTCTGTCCTGAAACCGTCCTCTTCATGGGCCGTCACAAGTTCCAGTTGAAGATCTAAACCCTCCTGAAGACCGTCGGAAATCACTCTCGGCCGCTCACGGACGAGGTCCCAATGGGCACTTGCTCTGTGCTTCCACCAGTCTGCCATTTCGCCGAGAGTCATCGTCTGGCAGGCGGGATCTGACGCGAAGCCCTCAAGCAGCCTCCTATATTCTGATAGGCTGCCTGCATCGGCGAGTTCGTAGTCGGGATGCACCAGCAGAACGCATGGTCCTCCCAAGCCTCGGACCCACGTTGAAAGGCTCAGCAACAGGTCAACGGCGTCAGCTGGCGTCTGCCCGGCGACTCGAATCAATTGGTGATCCTGGGGCAGCGAGACTGGGATCTCAAGCACCCCGTTCATCTCAAACGGGAACACTGTGCCTACGCCGTGCGGCCGCATTGATGTCGGAGAGAGAATCTCCCACGACGGACAGGATGAGTCGTACTCGTAACCGGATTCGGCTTCAGCACGAGCAAGCTCCGAGCTGTGCTGTAAAAGGGGGGCGCGAAATCCTCGGACTGGCTTCATTGAGAGTCTTTCTAGGGTCTCCCTGCATTCCTTCAATCGCTGAAGTTTCGCTCTCTTCTCAAGAAGGACGAGTCTACCGTCATGTCGGGTATCATGCCCGCCAATCTCTCCCCAATAACTCAATTGCTGAACAGAACTGGACGAGAGGGGATAGCGATCACTCGGTAGGTTCCAGGTCGATCTCAGGCCCACTTCTCGTTCCACTCCAAGCAGCTGACCGGCACCGGTCTCAAGACCGTGCTCGGTCTCCACATCATGTGTCACGGCGAGGGCGTACGATTTTCCTCGCTTCCAAAAACCAATGCGTGGGATTGGACCCGATGATCGTACGATGCTCGCTAAGAATAGCGTTCTGAGAAACTCGACAGGACCGAGCCTTTCATGGGAAAGAAGGTCGACGCTCTCAGTCGATCGGAAAGCGCGGTCTCTGACGAATCGTGGTATCGTCTGGTAAGATAGAGGAAGTCTCGAAGCGAGCCTGAACTTCCAGTTGGGGCTTTCCTCGAATCCTTGGTAGACTCTTGTGGAATACTCTCTGATCAGATCTAATGATAGCAGATAGGTGCTGGTTCCTCTGACTCTGACAAGAAGAGGAACTTTTCCTGACAGCAGAATGGGTTCAGCATTTGCTCCAGAGAATTCGTGTACGTCCGCTTCGATAGACACTTCCGTGTCGCGATTGACTGGAAGCTTGAGAAGGAGTCGACGACGAGTTAGCTCCAGCCGATTGTCTCTTGCGACTCTTTCGGCATCTTCTGTCGAGGGTGTTATGACTGTCGGGACGCTGGTCGAGTTCTCTCTCGGGAGTGGGTGTCCCGTGGTGAAAGTGGGAAGTCCACTGGTCTCAACCCTGGCACGGTAGGGTATTTTCCAGAATTCTGCGTATTGTTGCAGGATCCCTGTTTCGAAATCGGAGGCTGCGCTAATGGCGATCGGCCTCACCTGGGTTATGAGCGTCACTCTTAGCGTCTCGCTCCTATTTTCAGAAGTATCACGGGCGCCACTATCTTGTACCCATCTTTTAGTGGGGAAATGTGCGAGTACTTCCTTCTGCCAGAGTGAGTGTATGTCTTCGACACGGGTCGCTCCGTGAACCTGTACCCTAAGGTCAACACCTTGTAATGAAGATAGTACTCGAGCTCGTATCCATCTAACCAATCTTGCCACACGTTGATTCTAGGGTCTCGGAGAACGGTCGCCCTGTAGGCTCGGAACCCATTCGTGACCTCGGTGCAGTGGACCCCCGTGAGCAGGGTCCACGCGAAAGGAAACAGCCGGATGAACACCCCCCGTAGGACGGGGGTCCTTTCTCCCCTACCCCCGGGAAGAAATCTTGACCCCTGGACGTAGTCATAGCCCTCCTCATCGATGGCCCGGGTCAGTCTAGGAATCTCCCTCGGATCGTCTTTCCCGTTTCCTGCCATCACTACTATAACATCGAATCCATGGGAGAGTGCGTACTGGTAGCCCTCTCTAATGGCGTAGCCGACGCCCTTGCGTGAAGGGTTTCCTAGGATTGTGAGAGGAACTTTGGATTGCCTGCGAGCTTCCTCTATCTCGGCTAGGATGGTCGGGCTAGGGTCGTCGACGACTAGGCATATCCGGTCTACAGAGCCCAGATCAAACCTCTGGATTACGCGACCGATTTTTCCGATTTCCCGAAATACTGGGATGATGGCAATGCGACTCATCGACGTTTTCTCTGATCGGTAAGACCGTGACCGTTCGGAATTTCGGGGCTTGGCCTGGAGCCTATTACTCTTGCAGGCACTCCTACGGCTATCGNNGGGATGTTGACCGTGACGACGGAGCCCGAGCCGATCAGAGCGTTCTCGCCGATCTCGACGCCTGGATTTATTGTGCTACCGGCACCGATCGACGCGTGTTTCCTTACTCGCGTAGTGAGCCTCGTCCACTCTCCGTGGGCTCTGGGATGCTTGTCGTTGGTGAACGTCACATTGGGGGCTATGAACACGTTGTCTTCGATGACGACTCCGGTAGGGATGAACACGAACGGTCGAACCTTGCAGTTGTCTCCTATCGTGACACCTTCTTCGATATAGACGAACGAGTCTATCTTCGTGTTCCGGCCGATCTTACAGCCATAGAGGTTGACTTGGTCATAGACCCGAGCATTCCGCCCGATGGCTGCTTTCTTGATGACTGAGTACTTCGTCGCTTTCATTGCCTGACCGGAATCTCCGGCATCATAGGCAGCTCAACCTGTATCGTCCTCTCCTGGTACAATGACTCTCTGGACGCTTCGAGCAACGAGACCACGCGCGCTCCAAGCATCCCGTCTGAGTGGTTCGCAAAGGGCGTGGAATCGCGGTTGTTTCTGATGCAGTCCGCGAAGTGGACTATCTCGCTTGCGAGAGTGTTGCTGGGAAGAATGGGAATATCGCGCTTTCCATCTGGTCCTTCAACGAAAAGCTTCTGGCTGAGGCAGTCGAGATGAGCCATCCCGTCACTGCCGACAACAGTGACGTCCCGCCTCTTGTCCCGGTCAAGCCAGCTGACCACAATGTGAGCAATCAGACCCCCCTTGTGTTCAGCCGTGATGAAGGCCACCTCCTCGTTCTGCTTCGTCCGGTAGCCCCGTCCCTTGCAAGAGATCTTCTCTGGCCACGCGTCCAAGACATAGTTGCAGATGTCGAAAGGATGGGGTGCCAGATCGGTGATGACTTCACGTTGGAGCTGGGGGTTCATGAATCCAGTCCAACTGAGGTCCACGTAGTAGGGTTCGCCAATCATTCCTTCCGCCAGGACTCGTCGGAGTTCGCGAACGCCGTTGTTGAATCGGTGAATGTGGCCAACACAGAGGACGCACTTGTTCTCGGCCGCCAATCTCACAAGTTCGTACGATTCGCCTGTCCTCAGCGTAAGCGGTTTTTCGACCAAGACGTTCTTTCCGAGTCTTAGAAACTTGGAAGCGATTTCAAAGTGAGTCCCATTCGGGGTTGAGATATGCACTCCTGACAATGACGGGTCCAACGCTAGGTCCTGATAGTCAATGCGGTAGTCTATGCCGGGACCGAATTCTTGTTGGCATTGTTGGAGCGATTGGGGGGAGCTGTCGACCACGGAATGCAGTTCGATCTGGCCGGTGCTTCTGCCAATCTCAAGGGTCTCGCGTATGACTTTTCTTCCCCAGTAGCCGGAGCCGATGACCGCGATTCTGAGAGGTGTCATGGTTGCAATCGTTAGAATCGTTTTAACAGTACTTGCAGTAGCTGNNCGTTGCGACCATGTGCGGCTCACATGCTGAGGTTCAGTCACAGCGTTGGCTTCTGAGATCCCGCGGGACCGTCCCATGGTCGTTTCGTTATGGCCTCGCACGTCAACACTCCCCTTTAACCTTCTAGATGAGTAAGAAATAATTTTCAATCGAAGAATATCTGCGGATATGCCCTGGTGCAATGCAATTCTCGACCCGTGGCATGTCCAGAATTGAATAAATAGCGCGCAGGCTAAAGATCGTCAGATCGGAGAGTCAAGAGCCCTCGTTGGACAATTTGACGATCGTGAGTCCTCGCTATCCACCCTACGTGGGAGGCGTGGAGAATCACGTCTCGCAACTGGCTAAGAGGGCTACGCGATTCTTCAGACAAGTTACCGTGATTACGACTGACCCTCTGCAACGCTATCCTCAAGCAGAGAGGAACGACGGATTGTCCGTTTTCAGAATCCGCTCCTTCGCACCACGAGAGAACTACCACTTTCCATCAATTACTGGACTCTTCAAACTGATGATCGAGTCGCATCCGCGAGTGCTTCACCTTCACTGCATCCACGATGTCCCCGGCCCGATAGCCGGGATGATGCGAGGGGACAGCTCAGTGATCTTCACTCCTCACTATGTTGGTCGAATGAACTCCGGCCTAGGGAGGGTTCTGTTCGGAGCGTACCGGCCATTCGTCCATGAGTTGGTCGCAAGAGCTCCAAGAATAATCTGTATTTCGCGGTTCGAAGCGCGGCTAATGCTGGACACATTTCCCGAATCATCCGGGAAGCTCGAGGTCATACCAAACGGTATCGACTCTGAACTCCGCGACAAGAACCAGTGGAAAGAGCCAAACGAGCCTAGCGTGCTCTATGCTGGAAGGCTCGAGAAGTACAAGAACGTAGATGTTCTCATGAGGGCAGTTGCTAAACTGCGCCAGAAGCACGATAGGATACGCTTGAGAATCGTCGGAAAAGGTCCATACAAGGACGACCTGCTTAAGCTATCCCATGCGCTTCAGATCGATGACAGAGTGGACTGGTTCGACAGGCTCCCCCAGAACGAGCTCTTCCCACTTTATGCGTCAAGCAGTGCAGTAATCCTGGCGTCGGAACATGAGAACTGGGGGAACACCGTGGCCGAAGCCATCGCGGTAGGCGCTCCCACTATTGTCGCAAACACTTCGTCGTTAGCCGAGTTTGTCCAGGATGGTCTAGCACAGCCGATTGAGCCCCCTGTCGACGAGACGAAACTTGCCGCCGCTATTGGTCGAGTGCTAGAAAATCCGAGAGGTTTCTCGCCGAAAGGAGTCAGATCAGCTCTCATCAAGTCGTGGGATGAGGTCGCGGAGAAGACTTTCGGACCGTCGCTGGCGATAGCAAACTAGAGCGAGACTGTGATGCTCGGCTTTTTGGAGGATGCTGGAATTGTAAAGACACCGAGGAGAGAAGCCGAGTCTCTACTGTTGGCAAGGGCAGTGATTCAGAACCAGCCCATCAGGCCCAAAAACAAGGAAAAGTTCTTGAAACTCGCGCAGAAGAACAAAGTTCTGCTCCGCGCCGCAGGACTTCTCGACGCCCCCGCGAAAGTAGTTGACGAGGCCAAGATCGATGTTTCAGAGGCCATGCAACTCTATGATCTGATGAGCAAGGAGTTCAAGGCCGAGGGAATCTCGTTCGTTGTGATAAAATCGTTCGACTCCTTGCCTGACATGGGACACGATCTGGATTTTCTCCTACCTCACAGGAAAGAGTTTGAGAAGGCTCAGGCCCTGCTACTCACCAAGTACAAGGTTCGGCCTCAGCCTCTCACCCATTGCGATAAGCTCGTCGGAAAGTTCAGTTGCTTCCTTCCCGGCTTCAAGCACGACTTCGAGCTCTACCCGACGATCAGCCAGCTCGGCGAGGAACATGTCGAGCCCGACGAGATTCTACGAGATAAGAAGGTGGAGACGATCGAGGGGCGGAGAGTCTGGGTCACTTCCGACCTCGACAGGGTTCTGATACGGGTAATTCATGCTATGTTCCGCCACAACTTCCTGAAGCTCTCAGACATTGTGGATTTTGAAACGCTGACTCGGAACTGTACGCCTGGTGAGATCTTGGACGCGGTTGACAGAGCCGACATCGGAGATGCATTCGTCTTTTTCGTTGAGACGATTAACCGTTTTCTAAGAGCATGCCACGTCGAAAACCCAGCAATAATACAACTGAAAGAACTTGGCCAGAGGCGTTTTGGAAGAGACAGGTTGAGCGTGCTACGAAAAGATCGGCTGGTGCTTCCTTACAGAATCCCGACGGCGGCCCTCGTCCTGGTCTTCCTGCTCAAAGGGGGTAGGGACGCGTCACGAGGGAAATGGCGTAGCTCACTCAGATGTCTGGTCACGCCTCCTCTTCTCTTCTTGGATTTCGTGAACAACGTCTTCGGAAACAAGCTGCTCGGGAGGAGGATATGGTAAGTTGAAGACTCTGCTCGTCACACTCAGTGGCACTCATGGAACAGGCAAATCGACCCACGCTGGCCGTTGCTACTACCTGCTCAACAACAACGGCTACAAATTCTCCTACCTGCGGCACCAGGACCTGATCGATCCCTTCGGCTTCATGCTCAGAAGAGGCGCCAGGATTCTCGGCTTCGCTCAGACAAACCAGCTGGAGAGAATGAAACCGGTGAGAGTGCTCTGGTCGCTCTACATCCTTCTCGTCTATCTTCCACTACTTGCAGGTGGAATTGCGGTTCGACGCCGCCTGGGGTACAGCGTTGTCGCAGACCGCTACTTCTACGACTTCATCGTAGCCTTCTGGGGACAGAGAGTGCACGTTCCATTGGAGCACGTTCTAGCATGGGTGATACCTAGACCAGACGTCTCTTTCGTCCTCGACGCGGACGAGCAGCGAATCCTCCGCGAACGTCCCGAGCACACTGCTGCCTTCATACGGGACGAGAAAGAGCTCTATTGCAAAGTGGCGAAATGGTTTGGGCTCGAGCAGGTCCGAACCACAGAAGATACCCAGAAGGTCTGGAAGCACATGGTCGACGAAATAGAAGAATCGTTCCACACCTCGCAGATCAAGACCAAACAGTCGTGAGCTATTCTCCGTTGAAGGCTTTGGTCATTGGACTCGACGCAGCCTCACCAGCCTTCATCGACAAGTGGATAGACCAGCTTCCCAATCTCAGGTCGCTCTACTCAACCGGGGTTCACGGCACCTTGCGCTCTGTAGTCCCCCCGTCAAGCGTCCCCGCCTGGCAGTGCTTTGCCACTGGAAAAAATCCGGCCAAGTTGGGAGTCTGGGGTTTCTTGTCTATTGGACCCGATAGACAACTGCGCCACGGAAGAACCAGCCAAGACATCGGCTGCATCTGGGACCTCTGCGGAAAAGCAGGGCTAAAGACAGGAGTCTTCAACGTCCCAGGAACCTATCCACCGTATCCAGTCAACGGCTTCATGGTCTCGGGCTTTCCCACTCCACCTGGAAAAGCCTGGGCATATCCAAAGGATCTGATGAAACGGCTCGACAAAGCCGTTGATGGTTACGAGATCGACGTCCCTTTGACAAAGCCTTCCGAGATGAAGGGCGGCGAAGAAGCGTACCTGAAACAAGTCGAACGCCTCCACAGAAAATGCGTCGAGTCAGCCAAACTTCTCTTAGAGTGGTATCATCCGGATCTTTTCGTGATGACGCTTCAGGGCATAGACATGGTACAGCACGATTTTAGCAGGTACATGGACAAGCCGGGGTCAGAGTACTCGGATGTGATTCGCGACTGGTATGTCCGCCTGGATGAGGCGGTGGGTGAGCTGAAGAAATTCACGACATCCGAAACCTACCTGCTGACTCTCTCCGACCATGGGTCCATGCCGATTTCGACATCGCTTCACATCAACGAATTCTTGAAAGCGAAAGGCGTCCTCGCTGTCAAGAGCGCAACACCGAAAAAGGGTCGAGAGACATGGGGAAGCCTCCGGAGCGTCATTCTCAAGCGGCTGTCTCCAAACATGATACGAGCCGTCTACAGAATTACACCTGACTCACTGGCCCACAGGCTCACCGTCTCGGGCCAGCACGAGAGAACGCTAACCAGGCTGGTGAACTCGATCGACTGGGAGAATACCAAAGCATTCTCAACCGGTGGTCCGCAAGCCGCGATCTACCTCAACTCGCTCGACTACAACAGCGGAGAGCTACGTGACCTGGCGAAAAGGGCGGAACTCTTGGCAAGCCTGGAGGAGATGCTGAACGGTCTAACACACCCTCGAACAGGAGAGAAGATCCGAGCCGTCTTCCACCTCAGAGAAGATACGTTCACTGGCCCTTACCGAGAAGAGGCTCCTGATCTAGCGGTAGAACTGTTCGGCCAGGACGAGAAGATTCACATTATCGTCACACTGGGGACGGGAGAGGTCTGGAGCTTTTCTCCACATCTCTCGTCCGAGCATGTGCGAGAGGGATTCTGGGCTATGGCTGGGCCGAGCATTCTATCTGATTTCAAGCAAGACGCCAGTATTCTGGACATGGCCCCGACCCTTCAGCGGCTCTTGGGAATTGAAGTCGCCCCTGACTTAGACGGGCGAGCCTTGGAGTCGATTCTCTCAGATGGGTGGCCGGACCAGGCGAGAAGGATGAGGATTACGGCTTAGCCGATCCGAGACCCACTGCCACATAGTTGAATCCTTGAAACTTGCTTCGGTCCAGGATTCTCCGGGCGTCAACTATGTTTTGGGCATTCATCGTTCTTAGATCGCGAGGCGATAGCTTACGAAACTCGTCCCACTCGGTCATGACGATACAGCAGTCGGTTCCTTTCACGCAGCCCCCCAGCTCTGTCGCAAAGGATACCTGCTCAGGGAGAACCTTTCGAGCGTTTTCTGTCGCCATTGGATCGTACGCGGAGACGCTAGCACCATTCTTCAACAGCTGATCGATGACTCGGATCGATGCTGCTTCCCGAATGTCGTCAGTGTCCTTCTTGAAGGCCAATCCGAGAACAGCTATCCGCCTGTCGTTCAACGATCCGAGTAGGTTCTGGGACATTCTTACGACCTCATTGGCCTGGCGCTGGTTGACCTCCTCGACTGCGGACAAGAGTATCGGGTCATAGCCGATGCTTTGGCCGAATGCGATTAGCGCTTGGAGATCCTTGTGAAAGCATGAGCCACCATAGCCTGGTCCCGCCTTGAGATAGAGCGGCCCTATTCTCGGGTCCAGACCAACTGCTTTTGATACAGTCTCGATGTCGGCAGATGGTACGCGTTGGCAGATATCTGCGATAGTATTGATTGTGCTCACTCGCGTGGCGAGGAAAGAGTTACTCGCGTATTTGATGGTCTCGGCAGTGGTTGGGTTCGTCGTTATGGTTGCAACCTTTTTCCCTTTGTAGATCCGTTTGTACAGTTTCGCTAGGGTGTTTCTCGACTCATCATCCTCAGCTCCGATTACGATCTTGTCGGGTCGAAGCGTGCCCTTGATAGCGGCGCCTTCCGCGAGAAACTCGGGGTTCGAACAGAGTCCAAGTTGGTCGCCACATGGCCTTCCGCTTGAGGATTCGAGGATCGGTCTTACGACTCGGCTAGTCGTGCCGGGGACGACGGTGCTCTTCACGACGACGAGATGGTAGCCTTCGGAGTTTCTGATGCTTGCTCCGATGTCTTCGGTGGCCTTCTTGACGAAGGACAGGTTGATGGACCCATCCTCATTGCTCGGCGTACCGACGGTAACGAACGTTGTTTGTCCGTCACGGATTCTTCCAATGTCGGTCGTGAACTCGATTCGTTTCTTCTTGACAGCGCTCCTCAGCATGGGAGGCNNAAAGAGAGCTTCTCGATTCTTCCACCGTCGATGTCTATTCCGATAACGTGGATTCCTTTCGAGGCGAATACGGTCGCAGTACAGAGACCCACATATCCTAGTCCGACGAAGGAGACCGCGTTGGAGGGCCGTCCCATGAGGTCGATCTCTCTATTAGGCACCTAATATTCTTGAGACATTCTATCGCTTGGGAAGGCTGGGTCCATGGTCAATTGTTGACAAAAGCTGTCATACCAGCGGCTGGGCTAGGCACTAGGCTGCTATCTGCGACCAAAGAGCAACCCAAAGAGATGTTGCCCGTCTTCTCAAAGACGAGGAGCGGTGAGCTCTGTCTAAAGCCGATGGTGCAGCTTGTGTTTGAGCAGCTACATGGCGCCGGCTTCCGGGAGTTCTGTTTCATAGTCGGTAAGGAGAAGAGGGCCATCGAGGATCATTTCACGCCGGACCAGATGTACGTTTCAAAGCTTCAGAAAATGGGCAAGAGCGGAGCATCGGAAGATCTTCAGGCATTCTACGACATGATCGAAAAGTCCACCCTCGTATGGATAAACCAACCAGAACCGCGTGGTTTCGGCGATGCCGTCCTGAAAGCGAAGTCGTTCGTTGGTGCGGACAGCTTCCTTGTACACGCAGGCGACAGCTACATCCACTCGAAGAACTCGGGACACCTGGAGAGGCTTCGAAAGGAGAGCGATACTGCAAAGGCAGACGCCGCTTTCCTTGTCCAGCGGGTCCAAGACCCGAGGCGCTACGGGGTGGTTGAAGGAACACAAGAGGACGGGGTCGTGAAGGTATCAAGAGTTGTGGAAAAGCCTCAAAAACCCGCGTCCAACCTGGCAATAATGCCCGTCTACGCCTTCCACTCAGTCATCCTCAAAGCGTTGGAGGTGACCCCGAGCGGAGTCGGAGGCGAAATTCAACTGACCGATGGGATACAGAAGCTGGTTGACTGGGGACTGTCCGTCCGCGCCGTCGAGCTTGAGAAAACCGACGTCCGCTTGGACATCGGGTCACCGGAGCTGTATTGGGAAGCGCAGAATCTATCGTACAAGTATTCACTTAATGACCATACGGCCTGATTTTGGCCGGGCGGGCCGACGCTTCAGATGTGTACCCTAGTCCATTGAATGAACCGGTTATGGGATTTCTTCTCTTATCATCCTTTCAAGGATCAAGCTGGCTTCCTGCCTAGCCTCAGCGTTCGTGGAAACCACTACCAACCCTTCACTAGGCTGGCCGTAGAGGACTAGGGCATTGTCCGGGGATTCCACGATACACGGCAGAGTAAGCAAGTCCTCCTCACCCTCGACAAGGATCAATGCGTTCGTCTCCNNGGGTTCTTGACATGATAAGTAACCCGGGCCGAAACTTCGAAGGGTTCGGACGGTTTTCGCATTGAAATGTGATCTATGATCCTCAGGTCTACACGGATTCCGACGGCGAGAGTTTCGCGCGAGACAACGTCTCCGACTGCGGTCGTCTTGGTCGGCGGGTTCTTCT
>DAFH01000062.1:926-4340 GCA_002495485.1 Candidatus Bathyarchaeota archaeon UBA185 | reverse complement strand
CTTGAAGGCGATCATGTCATGCAGCCAGCGATCTTCCTCGCGTTTTCTCAATGAGATTGCCTTATGAATCGGTTTCACATAGTGTACTAGATGGTGTGAAGAGTGGTTAGTGTCCAGTCTTTGGAGCAGGCGACTCAGGTCGCCTTGGACTTTGTCAGAAAATACTACGCGTTCGTCTTCCCGATCTCAGCACGAAGGGAGGCTTCGCGTTGGGTGGTCGACTTCGACATCTCGTATTTCAGACCCAGCTACATGAGGGTCAGAATACAGGCTGAAACGGGTCTTGTCGAGGACTTCAAAGTGACTCTGGGACAGCTACTGTAGCTCTTCTGTGCATTGTGCTAGCTAGGTCGCTCGCCGTTGGCCTTCAACGGGTTGCGTTGTTAAGAGTGGTGGGCCCGCCCGGATTCGAANNGAAACCTGGCTGAGCTACGGGCCCCAAAATTCGATGTCCGTGTTTCGAGTTTTAATGCTTTAGCGGGTTAGGCTGGATAAGACAGCTCTAAACGGTCTGCCAGATCCTTTCCACGGGCATTGTAACTATGTCGATTCTCCGGTGGTAACGATACAAGCATGAACGAACAGTCCAGCTAAGCCTATCAAGAGACCGAGGGTCAACATTTTGCTTCGGGGCTTCATTGGGAACAGGCGCGGCATAGACACGATAATCGCCTCCCTGCTGATGGTTATCATAGTTGTAGTAGCGGCCACCATCGTCTTCACCTATTCTACTGGCCTCTTCGGAGCACTTTCAGTCGCGCCGAAGACCGCTAGTGAAAACATCGGTCTAGAATACGCTTCGTTCACTTCGAGCAACAAAACGGTGAATCTCTACATTAGGAACATCGGAACTAGTCCGATAACGCTAGCATCCTACTATGTGAAGGACGGGTCGGGTAATGAGTACGCCAGAAGTACTTGGACGCCGGCTCCGGGTCTCATCTCACCATCCGCCTGGGGCAACGCGTCGATCCCGATATCGTCCGCATGTTCAGGGTGCACCCTCACGGGCACTGCGTTCACTTTCCAGCCAGGAAACGCTTACACAATAATCCTAGTCACTGCCAAGAATAATCAGTTCTCTCTCTCGGTCGTCCGATAGAGCATCTCCAATCTTTTAATAAACGGTCCCGGCCGGTTGCCCGATGCCGCCGGCCTGAAGCGGGCCGCCGTTCCCAGAACAGGGGCGCGAGCTCAGTGGTAGAGCANNGGAGGGCGCGAGCTCAGTGGTAGAGCAGCGGATCCAGTCGATAAGACTGGGGCTGAGGCTGTTAAAGTGGAACTCCACAGCAACCCGTTGGTCAGAGCGCCATCTGTCATGGCGCGACTAGAGGTTCGAACCCTCTCGGCGGCGCCACGCATAAGTCACTTGAATCTCCGCAATTTGTGTCGAGTTTTCGGCGTTGAGCGAAGACGAACGCGCTAAAAGGCCAAGATGAGTATAGAAGACCAGGCTACTAGAAGAATGAGTGGCAGTCCATAGCCAACGTAGGTTGAAAGGCGAATGCCCAGAAATGGCGGGNNTTCTAAATTTCTCTTCCGCCGTGAATATTCTGTCTGGTTCTGGAAGGTTTCGCTCGTACTCTTTGACCACGTCTCGGAAGTAGCCATACATCAACAGCGTCCGGTGTCCAAGGTAGAGCCAGAGGAAACTTGTTGCCAGACCGAGCAACGGAATGATGATTGCCAGACTAAACGAGCTTTTGCCGAAAGCGAAGGCTGTAACGAGGAGAGATTGAAATGGCAAGAATATCTTCGCTCTCTCGTCGAGCAAGTCCATTTCCCTGTTGAGACACCCCCNNTAACAAGTCGAGAGTGTGAGTTTGCACTTCAGAATTCGTGATGGGTTCGCGTTCGTAGTCTCATTTGACTATTTCAATTAACGTGGTAGTCCCGTCCCGTATTGTTAACCCTCTCAGTTGACCCTACATGTCTCCGGGCTCGTATAGAGCTTGAGAACAGTGTTCGTGGACACTCCACGCGGGGTATGTGGTACCGATACCGATTATAAGACGAAGGGCCCAATTACTATTGAACGGTAGTCCCAAGTCAGACTCGGGTTGGTTAGGAAATGAGACTTGACCAGGGTCCTTTAGGGGAATTCACAGTTTTGGATTCCGGATATACCNNGATATACAGACCAGGTTCTGCTTGACACCACTACCGAAGGGGTCCTGCGCATCAAGGCTATAGTCTGCAACTCGCTCAGCGATCTCAACAAGCTGTTCATGGTCGACCGGGCTCTGTACACGAACACACCAGGGCTCCCACTATACATGGAATTCACGCCTCAGAAGATCGACGGAATGAAGAAACCGCTGATAATCAGCGAGGTCAAGCTGTACACGGTCGAAAGAGTCTGGGGCATGCGAACCCTGAGAATCACAGGATGATTTGACGAGCTAGTAACTCAGTACTCCAACAGGGGACTCTGGAATACGTTACTGCTAGGATAGCTGAACGTGAGCTGTGCAGGATCGCCTAAATCTCTGTCAGCTCACCCTTGACATCCTCCGGGCGTTCTGCAGCGTACACCGCCACGTCGCTGGACTTCGACACGGCCAAGATGTGCTTAGCCATGTCTCATCAGCGTCCGTCCTGCGTGTTTGGGGATGAAAACATGCAAGAGAGAATGTGGTGCTAGCTTACGGGACTTTGATCAATTCATCTTTGAGAACGCAAGCCGACACTGATTTGACGGAAAAACGCAGAGCGAACGGAAACCGACAATGGAATCTACGATGAGTTTGACCGGCCCAGGGTCGAATGAATGAATTCTAGCGTTCGCGTCCAAGCCAGGTTTGCTGCTTGAGGAGCGTATTCAGGTCGATCATTCTCGAAGAACCAGTGTTTGGTTCCGGGATACATGTGGAACGTCACAGGCCGACCGGACTGGCGGATTTTTTCCTCCAGACCACGAATACTGTCCTCCGGTTCCCACTCATCGTTCGGGGCAAAGTGGCCTAGGTAGGATGCTCGGCTTGTCGAAAAGTTCAGATCGTAAGTCCCATAGAAAGCCGTTACGGCAGCAACATCGGGTTTCCTGGTGCTCAACCACAATGCCCAGGCGGCTCCCATGGAGAACCCAACAACTCCTATCCTGTGCCCCTTGATCGAAGGATGACCGTGCAAATACTCATGCCCGCCAAGGACAGTTCTTTCCCCAAGCTCCTGGTTCTCTTTCTTCATCAATTCCTTCGCCTCGTCAACCGTTCGCGCCACTTTACCCTCGCGAAGGTCTGGGGGTNNTGAGTATCCCTCAGCCGCGAGCCGGTCGCACAGGCTCTTGAAGAAATTGTTCAGTCCCCACCATGCATGGAGAACTATCACCCCACCTCGAGACGTCTTGGGTACAGATAGGTAACCGCGTCCCGATCCACTTCCGATTCTGAACTCTACGATGCTCCCCTTCAA
>DAFH01000062.1:0-921 GCA_002495485.1 Candidatus Bathyarchaeota archaeon UBA185 | reverse complement strand
CGTTCGTTTGCATCCTTTGAACGGTTCTTAACCCAGAGACCCGCGAATATATCTTCTCGCTGAGTACTATGGTAAGGAATCTCCACAATGGGAGCGAAGAGACTATCCAATTCACATTCTTCTCCACGACTGGGGCCCAAAGGACCTTTTCGGTGATAACCGCCAGTCTTGAGCCAGACCTGGACAATCTTGATGCACGTTTGACAACGCCCTTTCTTGGCTTGTACGGCTAATCTATAAGACACCGGTTAGGATGAGAGCGCGACGATCGGGGANNGACGCTGAAGCAGCGGATAGACCTTAACGCGATCGTAAGGGTGTTTCCAGGAGTCGAGTATCGGCCTGAACAGTTCCCTGGCTTGGTCTACCGGTTGAAGAAGCCGAAGACCGCGACCCTGATCTTTAGCTCCGGGAAAATGGTATGCACGGGCTCGAAGTCCGAACGGCAGGCCCGAAAGGCGGTTCTCAAGGTGGTTGAAGAACTCAAGCGGGATGGGATCGTAATCCTCGGTAGGCCAGAGATCACGGTCCAGAACATAGTCGCCTCCTGTGGCCTAGGCGGGCACATTGACCTGGAGAAGGCGGTTTACGGTCTGAAAAGGACGATGTACGAGCCGGAACAGTTTCCANNGCGGTCAAGAAGCTCCAGGAGACTCTCGAGGCCAAGAACCTAATCGTTTACGAGGGCCCAGAGAAACCGCGCCTGCCAGCCCAACCCTCGGAGCCCAAGGGCGAATAGAGCACAACATTCTCTCTGCTAGAGAGTGACCTGCCGGACAATCTCAGAACCGCGCGTGTTTATGAAGCGCTCAGAGAGCGCTGAACCCGCATAGGTTATGTCCTGCCTGAGAATCGAGAGCCGGAGAATCAAGAAATGAGTTTGAACCATTACGAGGCGAACGGAATAGGCGATGAAGAAGA
>DAFH01000148.1 GCA_002495485.1 Candidatus Bathyarchaeota archaeon UBA185 | reverse complement strand
TTCCCGATGATGTTTCTCTCGGGGACTTTCTTCCCGGTTAGTCTCATGCCGACATATCTGCAGAATATTGCGCACGTGCTTCCACTATTCTACATGATCGATGGACTCAACCAAGTCATGGTCTACACCAACCTTGCGCAAGCTCTGTTCGACGTTGAAGTAATCCTCGTAATTTCGGTCATCTTCTTCGTGCTAGCCGTTGCCTTCTTCAAGTGGCGAGAAGATTAGCGACAGAAGGGCCAATAGAGATTGAGGCATTGAGGAGTACTCAGGTCTTCGAGTTTGCAGACTCGTTGGATATTGCGAAAGGTTGCGGTCTATCAGAAACACTGATAGGTCACGTTCGCGAGGGTCAATCTGAGCCAGCTTAGTTGACCGGCCGATCGGGGTCAATAGGAATCACCGTCGGTACTGGCCCCTTCCTAGGGTTCAAGGAAATCGACCTGCTTCTCAGAATTGATTGTCGTTCATTCTGCAGGGGGAGAGTCTGACCATTGCTCTCCTATGCGATAAAACGAATCAGTCGCTCATGGAAGCTGTTCGCAGCCCTGGCCCTCGGAATGACTCTCGCCGCCACCTTCTTCGGAGGACTCAACGTTGCAGCGGACACGGTAGGAAAACAAGCGCTCGACGCACAATTGGTTAACACGCCGGTCGATATCAACCTGTACGCCGGCTATGGAGGTTCCGGCTACAGTGGCAGTCTCTTCCCGGTCTCCGCCTACCAAAACGTGACTAGTGCTCTGGCTCGCATAAGCGGGGTATCCGCTGCAGAATCCCTCGCATCAGGTTACTCCAGCAACGGATCATATCCAGCTCTGAAGGTTATCGACGACCGCTCCGTACTCTACTCGCACTTGACACTCGTTGCGGGACGTAAGACACTAAATGCCAACGAGACTCTCATCAATGCCGATTCCTACCAAGCAGCGCAATTTCCGATCGGTAGCATCGTCAAGTACAACATAAACGCCTACTCCAACGGGTCCCGGATTATCACGTACAATGTGACCCTTCGAGTTGTCGGAGCGGTCAACCTCGACGTCATCGCCGACAACACTCTCCAGGTTGGAGGATTCTACAGATGCGGACCTGGGATCTGCACGCCCCCGCCAACGCCCTTAGGTCAACAACAGAGTGTATTCATCACAAGCTGGCAGCAGACCTTCGTCCCGGTTCTCAACTGGATCAATGCCCAGTATCAGAGTCAACCTGCCAAATACTACATCTACAACGAGATTAGCCCATGGGTCAACGTCTATCTAGACAGAAACAGTCTGATCAGCCCGTTCAGTGTCGAGAACAGTATCTCACAGATACAGCAAGTGGAAGCGAGAATCTCCACCGCCGCGTCAGAATATGGGTTTCGGATGCAGGACAACCTGCTGGGTCAGTTGCAGAGCTTCTCACAGGAGATCTTCTCTCTTCGTCTCGAGTTCACGATTGTCTCCATCCCAGTCTTCTTCCTAGCCTGGTATGTGGGACGGACGGTCTCCCAATCATCGTTCAATCTCCGCAGGAAGGAGATCGGACTCTTGATGACGAGAGGCTTCACGCGAGGCCAGTTGTTCAACCAGTTTCTCTCGGAAGGACTGCTTATCGGAATAATCGCGGGAGTCGCTGGGGTTTTGCTGGCATACGCTCTGAATCCGACCTTCATATGGGCTCTCGGAGGATCATCTGGGGGAGGCTCGTTCCTCACAACTGATACCGTAATAGTAACCGTTTTGTTCGCTGTGATTCTCACATTCTTCTCAATATTCTCGCCTGCTCGACAGGCATCGACGATGGACCCTGCTCAGGCGTTGAAGGAGTACGTCTACCTGGAAGATGTTCGGCCCGGACGCAAGCGTGGAGCAATTGCTGCCTTCTCTCTCGGGCTCTACCAGTTGATCCTCCNNTGGAATAAGCTATCAGAACATAGGCAACAGCATCTTTGGGGCCAACTTCTTCCTTGCAATAATCTTACTCGTAGCCGCAGTCCTAAGCTTCGTACTCACATACATTGGCCCATTCCTCTTCCTCTACGGTGCGGCCCAGCTCTCGACAGGTCTCGCACAGCGTTTTCACAGAGCCTTCGCATCACTCTCGAGAAAAATCATCGGCGACGTCTCGGTTCTCGCCACGAGAAGCGTGTTCAGAAACCCGCGCAGAGTTGCAGCACTCGTCTTCATCGTCGCCCTNNCCCTGATCATTGGCTACTCCGTTTGGGTCATAGGTGATCTGGCAAGCCAGCAAGACTACAACAATCGTCAGGCGGAGGTCCAGAATCTTTCGGACGTTCATCTCTCTGGAATCAATTCCATGGCCAACGCGTCTCGAATTGCGTCCAACTTAGCAACATGGAGCAACATTACTGGTGCCACTCCAGAGACGGACTTTACTGCGAGCACCCCCTTCGGAGGTCTCCAGCTCAAGGCGATAGATCCCTCGACTTGGAGGCAGGGAGCATACTATGAGTCAGGCTGGTTCACCGGGGATATCAACCGACTCTNNAACAATCAGACCATCGTCCTAGACCAGGGAGTCGCGTCGTACTACTCTATCAGCCTCGGAACCAGGTTCGCAATCACCTACTCCATCACATCTGGAACGGGCAACTCGACGAGTGGAAGCGCCAATGTGACGGTTATTGGTTTCTTTGGACCCGACTATTCTAGAAACTCGGGACAGTTCAACTACTTCCAGCCTGAAGGATGGTCCTTTGTGCCGCTCCAACTCCTCAATCACAACGTCTCAAAGATTCAAGCGACCAGCTTCGTCCTAGCACGGGCCGCACCCAGCGCATCTCTGACCCAACTCGC
>DAFH01000007.1 GCA_002495485.1 Candidatus Bathyarchaeota archaeon UBA185 | reverse complement strand
GATTCAAGCACTCTCTACGATGTGCTTGAGCTATCACAATCCTCCGGTGATGAGAAGGAGAGAATCGCCCGAAGGATCATTAGGCCCATGGAGTCAGCCTTCGACTACGTCCCACGTGTCTATCTGCGAGACTCAGCCGTCAACTCCATCTGTCATGGAGCGGAACTTGCGATTCCAGGAATAGTCCGGCTCAGCGAGAACATTCTACCGCGATCGCCGATCGCATTGTTTACTCTCATNNGGCTCTGTCAAGAGCACTAATGTCCAGCGACCAGATGTTAAAGGAGGAACATGGTCTGGCCGCGAAGACCGTCCGTGTGATCATGCCAGCTGATACGTATCCACGCTTCTGGAAGACCGGAGTGAACCGAACGGTCCACGTGCCCAGTTGACGAAATGACAATGACAACGAACGAGGTGTCATTCGTCTGCAACTGCGGTGAGGAGATCACAGTGAAAGTCACTGCTGATGACGAGTACAACGTCGTCTGTCCCAAGTGCGGCCAGGAATACCGTTTCACGGGCGCAAGCGTTCTGAGATGGCGCTCGCAATCAGGGCCGTAGAAATACAATAGCTAGAGCAGTCGCAGTCCAGAGAGGAATCGTGAAGAGTGTCCAGATCAATTTGCTCCAAGTGAGTACCTTTTGTCCGTCAAGAATGAAGAATGGTATCATGTTGAACGCTCCTAGCCAGAGATTGATTTGAACAGCCCAAGCTAGTGGGTTGAACCCGTTTATTGTCATTCCAATATTGGCCGCTTGGAGAATAATGTAGACTAGTCCTGACAAAGCGGCAGCTGCAACGTTGATCAACGGTCCGACTATCGAAATGATTCCATTCGTCTTTCTATCCATCACGTCACCGATATAGCTAGAGCGAGATGCGATGTAGACTGCGCCAGGCGCGGCAAAAACGAAGGTTCCAGCAGAGACCGCTGAAAAGACAAGTGACATGATCGCTCCTACGGTCCACAGCTTGAACTCGGCCCACGCTCCGTACTTCTGGGCTACGAATTTGTGGGCGAGTTCGTGTCCGAGAAATCCGGTTCCGATAATGAGCAGGGTCAAGAGGATGATTTCCCCTAGGGCTGTCGGAGTTGACCACCAGGTACGGTCAAACATGTATCTCATTGAGAAGCTTACCCCGAGTACGATCCATGCAACGCCTAGTGCGATGAGTTCGCGTCCCGGCATCAGTCTCATCTTCGGCGAGCGTATTAGTTTCAGCGTGGTCCCGGTTCGCCTACGTTCTAGCTGAACGCTCTGCCGTGGGGCTCGCGCTTGCGCAATGTTGGGGCACTCATGGTTCTCCGGAAGTCGGTGGTAGACGCAGTGGACGCCTCCGCAGTATCTGCAGACATAGGGGATGAACTCTTCCGCCCCGCATACCGCGCAGTGGTCCAAGACTACCTAGGGCTTTGAGTGGCTTGGTCTCTTAAAATCGTGCCTCTCCAAGAACTCTCCGATTGTCACCCTTCTTCGGCTTCCTTGGTACCACTCGGCTTAGCACCATTTCTCGAATTAGGCTCTTCACAAGGGTGGCGTCCCCCGGGCGCGAGCACTGCCATTCGCCCTTCAAGGGTTGCTGGCTGGCTCGCTCCCATCGCCACTCTCGTTCTCATCTCTTACGTGACTATTGCCGAGCTTCCGGTCCTTTGTACGGGACTGCAAAGGAGAAAAATAGTCGCATTGGTCCGGACCTATCGGGCCGGGATTCCTGAGCCTGGTACAGGGCAGTCCGCTTTGCGAGCGGGCCTAGGCCTGGAGTTGACAGGACTGTCAGCCTGTGGCCCTCACGGGCCGCGTGGGTTCAAATCCCACTCCCGGCGCCATATCATTCTCCTACGCGTACAGGCGCGCGAAATCAGAATCGGTAGAGACTGGATAGAATCTCGGATCAATCGAGCTTCGCGCGACAGCTTTTCATTGAAAGTCCCCCGACGAGTTGAACAGTGTCCTCCTCAGCGAGAACAGCTAATAGTCGGGGAGAGGATCGTAAGGAGCGAGCTTGACGGTAAACTCCGAAGAATGCCCCGTCTTGCTAAGTCTTGACGGGAGAGGCTTCTACGTTCTCCGCTACTCGGCAATCCCCGAAAACGACCTCACGCGGATTAGATTTGACTTAGCGGATCCCAACACCGGTGAAGGCGGCTCGGCCGAGGCGGTCGTGGACCCCCGCTTAGTCGAAGCGCTTAACGCTCACAACCAAGGACGAGACGTTGGACATGCATTGCTGATTTGGATCGATACCCGGAACAGCGAGGTCCGCTGGCAGCGTAGAAGATTCAAGGGTTCCCAGCCGGAGACATCTTAAATATCGCGGTTCACTAAAAAATCGCGAGTCGGGGGAGAGGCTCTTCCTCAATTGTCCGAGATGTGGCGGCCCAGTTTCTGGTCCTCCTGAGAGAGAATGGACGTTTCAGAAATATCACGTCTCGAGGTTCTGTTGCGACAAAGGCGACAAGTTCAACCTCTACAAGGATGCCACAAGAACATTCACAATACCCAGAATGCAAGTGGTCCGGAGCACCTGCCCAGGATGCGGGACCAGAAATCCTGACTACGCCCTCTTCTGCAAAGACTGTGGGGCAAAACTTTAGTGTCTCCCAGCTTTTCCAGACTCTAATGATCTAGAAAAGCTTCGAAACGGACTGAACAGCCTCATGACCCTGCACAAGGCTGCACTCCTGATATCCGGAACCACAAGGATATTAACAGCGACCCCTCTTGAACCCGCACCGGACCGGTAACTAGAAACCGGAGAATGGTGCTTACACATGACCGTTGAGCCAGAAGGCATACTCACCGGGATAAGAGGAGGGCTTAGCCGCGAGAACATATCTGCTCGCTTCAGAGCCATCAGAAAGGCACTTGGAGCGATTCCACGCTCCACGGTTCTCCATTATTCCATTCTGACCCTGACCTTGGGACTGGCGGCCATTATCAGACTACTCCCTCTCCGTTGGGGAGCCTACATCAGCGAGTTTGATCCCTACTTCAACTTCAACGACATGAGGCAGATTACGGCTCACGGATGGCAGAGCTGGTACTCTTACACCGACTTCAAGGCGTGGTATCCCTTCGGAAGACCGCCCGTCACAACCAGCTATCCTGGAACGAGCTTTACAGGCACGCTCATCTACATGTTTCTCCAATCTATCGGAATCAGCATCAGCCTCTACGATGCAGCGGTCTATGCACCAGTAATTCTCGGCGTCTTCGGCGTACTCGTCATCTACTTCTTCGCTCGAGACATTTGGGGAAAGAGCGCAGGGCTACTAGCGGCGCTCTTTTCTGCATTCAGCTCAAGCCTGATCAGCCGGACTGACCTTGGCTTCTTCCGAAACGAGGCCGTCGGAATCCCAACTATGGTTATGACGTTTCTATTCTTCATGAGAGCCATAGACCAGAACAGATCACTGAAGGCCACGATCATCTACAGCATGCTCTCTAGCGTGAGTCTCATCTACATGACATTCGCTTGGGGAAGCTTCAGATACGCTGCCGAAGTTCTTGGGCTGTTCACCCTCGCGCTGGTAGTTCTGAAGCGGTACTCTCCGCGATTGATGCTCGCCTACGGCATTACTATGGGATTCTTCATGTACACTGGAACAGAACTCCCGCTACTCGGCCACACCTACTTGACAGAAAGCACCACGATTGCTCTCGTAGGGGTAATGGGAATTCTCGCACTGTTAGAGCTGGCACAACTTGCTCCAACGACGCGAGGCAGACTAACCGTAGTGGGCTTGACTGTAGTGGGCGTCGCTGCTGTGGCGATTCTCGGCATAGGGACAGGACTGATCGGAGTCGGACTCCGAGGCAAGTTCCTAGCGACGCTTGACCCATTCGTTCGTAACAACATTCCGCTAGTCGCTTCCGTTGCAGAGAACAGACCCTCAACCTGGGCCAGCCTTTACCTCGAGATAGGCAGCGTGATCCTTCTCGCCGTCTTCGGATTCTTCTTCGCGTTCCAGCGACTGCGAGACCGCGACGTTCTCCTCATCATATTCGGCGTGACCGGGTTCTATTTTGCAGCTAGTCTAGTGAGACTGACACTCATCCTTGCGCCTGCAATGGCAACTCTAGCTGCCATTACGGTGGTCGAGCTAGGAAAGCCAGCAATGGACATCATCCAGCAGGCGGTGATTTTCCCGAGGAGAAAGCTAAGATTCACCAGCAGGGTGAGCAGAGAGTTCAGCCTTGGAATACTCCTAATCATCCTCATACTCGTGGTGCCGACTTTCATCAACGCTGTGCAGTCAGCATACACTCCAACCACCATCGCCTCCGCTAGTCTCCCAGTCCGAGGAGCTTATCCCGACTGGGTCCAAGCCCTCACGTGGATGAACAACAATCTGCCTTCTACGAGCGTAGTCTTTGCCTGGTGGGACTATGGCTATTGGATATCGGTAAACACGGGACTGCACACTCTTGCTGACAACGGAACTGGAAATACGACACAGATACAGATCATCGCGACAGGATTAATGCTGAACGAGTCGATGGCCGTGAACCTTCTGCGACAGTATGGGGTGACTCACGTGGCAATATTCGTGAGCTACAACTACCAAAGCGGCGGGTCCGGCCTGTGCTCTTCCAGCGCTGGAACCCCGGCCGTGTGCGGATACGGTGATGACAGCAAATGGTACTGGATGGTCCGAATCGGCAACGGCACGGTCATTAACACGCCTCTAGGTCCCACAACGGTGAGTTATCGCCAAGTAGTTACTGACGTGACGACCGGCGCCTCTGTCTACTACAGATACCTCACCGTCGGNNGGCGTAACTGACAACGGCACCGTGATAACTGACAACTACCCGGCGGGTTCAAGCAACGCCGCGGCCATACCCCTCAGCAATACACTCCTAGGACTGCTGTTGAGGAACAGCTATCCCGCGTCGTTATCTCCCATAAAGGGCTCGGGAGGAGACACCTCGGACAGAGGCGACTCACAGCCCTACTTCTTCAAGCAGGTCTTTGCTTCGTCGAACGACTACGTGCTGATCTACCAAGTAGACTATCCACAGACCCCTACCTTGACGACTGGCGTCAGCAATCCCTACCTCTCAAACAAGGGTAGCACCAACGTCACTGGGACCTTGTCCTATCCGAACGGACAGCCAGTTAGCGCAACAAAGCCAGTCATTCTTCAGTTTGCTACGGCTGGCTCTAACTGGGTGACTATTGGAAATGCCACCATTACCTCTGGATCATACACTTTTGATTGGAAGGCTCTGCCAAGTTATACTGGAACGGTGACCTTGCGAGGCTGGTGGAATGGAGACCCAACTATGGACCTGAACATGGCCCTGAGCGCAAACCAGACGCTCATTCTGCATCCCTAGACGGCACAGTCTCGGAACCCTTGATGCGGTAGCGAGCGTACTTATCTTCAGGAGAAAACTTTGCGGGATGCGGAATCCTAGTCGGCGAGCCACAGTTAGGACAGACGGACCTTAGAGTGTAACGACGGCAATTGTTGCATCTTCGCATTAACCATTTCATCCAATCTTCCTACCTTCACCGCCGGCCTTTCTGATGTTCTCGACGATATCCTCCATAACGAGGTTCAGAGCCTTCTCGGCGGCTTCGAAGCTTCCCGCTTCAACCTCGACTCGATACTTCGGAGCACCAATAGTATAGATCTTGATCTCGCTCCCTCGCGGTCTCCGGATCTTCTTTGCCCCTACCAGTGTTTGGCGAATTATCTCTAGCCCGCCCGGTTTGTGGCAGCTGACCGAGATCGTGCCTCGGACCTTCGACTTTTCAAGCCGAATCTTGCTCTTGGAGACCTCGGCTATTGCTTGGGCCCATTCTTCGGACAACCCTGCCTTGACGAGGGCTTCTGGACCCTCATCGATCGCTTCTTCTAGCGGATCGTACAGGCCACCGAACTTTTCTAGTATAGTGTTCTTGACGACCTCCGCGTCCTCTTCTGGTCGCTTCATCTTCTCTGCAGCGCTCTTTAGAATCGCCTCGGCTTTCCTCTCCTTCTTCCATTCAAGCATCTTCTCGGATTTCTCTCGACCCGTTACGCGTCGTAGAGAGAGATCGATCTGGTTTCGCTGCGTGTTGACTCTGAGAACTTTCAGGACCAGCTTCTGGCCTTCACGTGCATGATCGCGAATGTTCCGCACCCATGTCGTGGAAATTTCTGATATGTGTACTAGCCCCTCGATGCCAGCGTATTCGTCGAGTTTGACATAGGCACCGTAGTCTTCGACCCTCGTAACGGTCGCAACGACGAGGTCTCCCACTTCGGGAAAAGTCGTCTGAGAGGTTTGGGCAGACATGATTTGAGACTAGAATTTAGCTGAGCGACTGCAGAACTTCTGCGCGAATCGAGGCTTTCCCTCCCGTCGGCTGTGCAAGCAGCTCGTCGCACACCGTACACTTTACGTAACTGCTGGTTCTCTCGAAAATGATCTGTTCATTGGCGCACTTCGGGCACTTGACCCGGAGGAAGATGCTGCGGGGCTTTGGGATGAGCTCCCATCTCATCTAGGCTCCGACCTCCAGTTTTCTAAGCCTAATTCCCAGGCGCATTACTGTGTAGTTACAGGTTCTGCATTTCAGACGCAAGAGAGACTTTTTGGTTGTCTTGGCCGTGCGCTTGAGTTCTGGGAACTTTTGACCTCCGTATCCGTGCTTGCGCCTGTCTTGTCGGCGCGTTCCCCACGCCATCGTGCGAGCCTTTCCGGCCTTGTAGACGGTGACCGAGTGAGCCGTATGGTGTCCACACTTTGGACAGTAGGTATTAACCTCCTTTGGAAACTTCATCCTTTTGACGCCAGCGAAAGACCCGGGACATTGCCCAGCCGCCTTTTATCCATTATCTTGATCCGGGGCGCGAATCTCCACCGCGGCGCCCTGCTGTACAAGGCTTCCAGCGTTTTCTCGCGGCAGTGTCGCTACGTCTTCCTTGCGAAACGGCCCATGGGTCTTCAGGTCCACTCCAATTATCGACGGCACGTCTCGCTCGAAACGTACCAACGTAAGCTTCCCATTTGAAGACCTTGAACGAGGAGGCTCATGACCCTGCATAAGATCCTGCTTCATCTGTTCATATCCCGTTAAAATCCTGGACAACTCCTCACGGGCTTGCCTTTCCACCGATTCAATCTCGACTGTCTGTACGGTTCTCGGTTGTGACCACAGTTTGTCCAATCTTCTGGACAAGAGCTGAGCCAGCAACTGGTCTATTCTAGACATCTCCTCGTCCATCACAACCGCCTTGAGCGATTTTGGGTCTAGGTTTCGTTGTGCTTCTCTGAGTCTTCTGATATAAGAGGAGAGTTCTTTGAAGAATCCCTGCCTTAGCGGCTGGAGCTCAGCACTATGAGACTCTCTTTTCCATGCATCCACTAGTTCATCGTAAGTCCCGGTCATCTCTTCCTCTCCTGGGTGGGTGAGCCTGATGGCGGATGTCTAATATGGCGCAAGGTTGCACGCATTACCCGATAGGCTCCGCTCTTCGCTTGCAGAGGAGAAGCATAGCGGCCGAGGAGGGCAATTCAGTTTCCTGGTTCTGAAACGGGCCGAACTGCTGGTTGCCAAGCTCGAATCGAGGAGCATCCTTGACTTTCACCTTCATGGTTCCCTGGAAGACTAGGGACTCGCTGAACGGGTCATACCCATCGAGCTTCTCCTTCTGGACCTCCATGGCCATTAAGCCAGTATGCCCGTTGAGGGTTCCTGGCAGTCTTATCAGCCTGTGCACATCCGTAGTTACCACGCTGTCAATGTTCGCGGCTCTTTCTTGCACCGCTCTCAACAACAGAATTTTCCATGTGGACAGTCCTATCCCTTTCACCGAACTCCAGAACTGTCGTCCAAAGAAAGCGTCCCTATCTTGAGCCATCAGAGTTCGGGTCTGCGCAGTTCGGGTCTGCGCAGAAGACAGGCCATACTGTTCTCCCTCTGCTCCGAGCACATCGTGTATTCCAGCGGTCATTCTACCACGCCATCCCGGCTGGCCCAACTGCGGACCCTCGATGATTGTAGTCCCGCCGACGCTGTGCTCTTCTAGTTCGTGTAATTCTGGGTCAAGCCCTTGACCAAGGACATAGTTTGCGATTTCTCTTCTGGCCTCCTCTTCGAAAAGTCCCAGTTCTTTTGAATATACATGAACGTGGTATCCCCGATGTCCAGAGAAGAAAATGTGCGTGTCTGGAGGATTGATTCCTAGGTCGGAATAGAGAATCTCCAAGAGCTTCGACGTTTCCTCTTTCGCTCGTTGCAGACATTCCTTGCAGAGCCATGTCTGTTCCTCAAGGCGATCATTCTTGCATTTGGGACAAATCTTGGGCGCTCCACCCTTTCCCGTAGCCGCGCATGCCTTGCACTTCCATGTATCGTGCTTGGGCTTGCATGGAGTGTCGAGATGATCTGCGTCAATGTCGAATACGAGGTCTGCCCTCTTCCAGCCTTTTTCGTCCATTGACGCCGTTGGATCTCCGTAGTATGCCGTCGAGAAGTAAACGTGAGCCGGCACTAGCTCACGAATTGCTGCTATGAGTTGGGCGGGGTCCTTGAAGGATCTGTGTCTCACCATGAATTTCTCTTTGAAGAGGAGGAACCCGTATTCTCTCTCCGCGGGATTTGGAGGCGCGTAGTAGCCCTTGCTGTGTGTTAGGTAGTATTGTTGGAATTTCTGCCGGATTAACTGTTCAGTTGGGTTCACGTTTGGGACCTCGGTTGGTGAGAATTCGTGACTTGGCTTTGTAGTAGCTGAGTGGATTCCGGATCGTTTCACAGAGTTCGTCTGGCTTGTAGCAGACTCCGTGTGTCTTGAGTGTCGTGCACATCGGGCAGGTGTATTTTGTGCGGCCTCCTCTTCTCCCTCCGATGTGTTCGACCTGGTAGCGCGTCATTCTCTCTGAGAAGTCGGTTGCGGGCTTGAACATCTTCACAACTTCGTCTTCGCCAGTCCCGATGTTTAGGAGGAAGCTGGCTAGCGTGAACCTTCCCATGTGTTGAACGTTCTTACCTTCGTTCAGATTCTCGATAAGGTGACGGACGCAGGGAGGCATGGCCTCTGGCACGGGAACTCTTGGAAGCTCGTACTTCGTCGGCACTCCCAGCCATTTGATGACCAGCCCTCTAGCTCGGTCGACCCGTGACCCCAACTGTCTGGGAATATCGCCAGGGGGTCTGCTTGACCTCTCAAGAATTCTCACCCTTACTTCTTCTTCGATAAGGCGGGCGACCTCCTCCCGCGTAACATACACGAAACCGTGGTCGAGCACTCTGTTAGGAAGGCTCCAGCGGGGTTCTCGCAGGTGAACCGAGTTGCGAAGATAGTCGGTCATAGAGACCGAGAAGTCGTAGAACCTGCGCACCAACTTCGTCTCGAGTTTCTTGATTCTCCATCCGAAAGTGCTCGAAGCGATGTGTTCGATTTTTTCTGGGCTTTCCTGCCTTAGCAGGTCATAGGCTCTCTTCGCCTCTGCCAGAGCAAATCTTCGTCGAGCTCTCTCTTCTCCGATGAAACCTAGAATAAGGTTAGACACGGGGAAAGATAGTATCTCAGCATTCTCACTGGTAATATCGCTTGAGACCCGGCCTTAGNNGTGATATCGCTTGAGACCCGGCCTTTGGAGAGAGCCTCCTCCAGTCGTTTTTCCGCTCGGTCCAAGACAGCACTGAATTCGGGAGCGGAAATGTCCTCGATAGAGAATCCTAGATCTCGCACGTAATCAGCCGCTTCGGCGAGGAAGGGGTACTTGGCCAGGTCAGCCCTTGTTAGCATGCCGTCGTCTTATTCTTGCTCTATTCTGG
>DAFH01000130.1 GCA_002495485.1 Candidatus Bathyarchaeota archaeon UBA185 | reverse complement strand
TGGACCCCCCCGGCTACTAGAAAAGAGAATTCTTTTTTTGGGCGATTTCCAGAAATGGGCCGGTTCTCCGCGCGTTATGGTTTCTATCTTGGTCTTCGTCTGACTATTCTTCCGTGGCGGAGCGTGCCGAGGATGCGGCTGACCGCGTTCTTGGGCTTGGTGCACGATTCTCCGTTCTTCTCGTTCAAGAGATTCGACCTCTGACTATTTCCCGGATTAACGGCAGGAGACCGCTCCTTCCCCCGTAACCGGTCTCCCCGAGGAGGAGCCAGAACATTTCTTCGGGATGATCCACTGGGCGGAAGAATTCGGACTTGATCTTTGTTCCGCGACTGGTAAAATGCCCAACCGTCTCGACCCAGCCTTTCGAGGTCTTCTCGGCAATCCTTGCAAACCTAGAACAGATTCCGCAGTCGTTGTCGTAGAGAAGAACAGGCCTGGACGATGCCACTCGTTGTCCCAACCAAGGTATAGGTTGGGGCCGAGTGTAAGGCTTTCGAACAGCAGTCGAACGAAACGTAGTACCTAGACGGGAAGCTGTCGAAGGTGGTGTATGATTCCGCTTAGGCGTTGAACTTTGGAGCGGACGACTCGGTGGAGAGGCCCATCTCCTCAGGGTTTCTCCTTCGGAGTGGTCTGGGGTGGCGTTCCATTGGCCGCCAGTCCTGTCTTGTAACCTGCATTGGGAAACCTGCAGGGATACTGAATTCCTCCATTCTCTCTTTCCTCACGTAGTAGGAGTCGATGGGTGACCCATATTGACTGGGGAAGTCTCTACCCAGTCGGAAGGTTCCGTGGTCTAGCTGTTCTCGCCGAGTTCGGGCAGCATTCGGCTTATCCGGTCGAACAGCTCGTAAGCCGATCCCACCGGCGAGCCGGATTCGGTCGTATTCGTCGCCTGCGACCAGACTAGTATCTCGATGGGCGAGAGCTGCACCCGGACTTCGAACTTGTTGTCCTCTGTTATCCAGTAGAGCGATAGTCCGTCCGACGCGTTCGAGTATCCTATCCAGCGGAAGTTCTTGAACCAGCGTCCCTTGATCCTCTCAAGCGCGACGCGCGAGTCTATGCCTGGTGGAAGCTGGCCTCGAATTACCGGCTCTCCTTCGACGAGGTGGTGGTCCCCTTTCCGCGGCTGTTTCAGGGTCCGATAGCCCTCCTTTGTCTTAGCGACGAGATTGTCATCCTCCAGTCGACGGAGAATTCTCGTCAGCTTCTCTTGGTGAAGCCCGAGCCTTCTCTTGAGACCCTGAAAAGTGTAGGTGGCGTCCGACTCGGCAGACAACATTTCCATGACCAGGTCCTGATCATCGACCGGCCTAGTCTCGAAAGATATGATGTCTGGAGAAGACAACTGCGTCTTGTTGCGGACGACGGCGTTGGGCTATTTATTGACTATGTGACTAGCTGAATCTCGTTCTCGTTTCTGATAGGATCGAGTCGACCCGGTGTTTCCAGGCGTCGAACTGCGCCGGGTCCTTTGGATAGTTCTCGTACAATTCGTTCAGCATCTCCATCTGCCTCATCGTGTAGACGAGTCCACGGAATGCCTTGTACGATCCAAATCCTCTGAACAGTTTGACAATCTTCTCAAACGGCGACAGATGCGGCATTTCCCCCAGAGAAATCTCCGTGGCCTCTTTGGACGAGAGGAAGTGGCGCATACCATAGTTGATCTCTTGGTTGTTGAGAGTCTGTAGGTACATTCGGAACGCTTCAAGCCCGGCAGTCTTGTTCCCGTAATGGTTGACGAAGTCCAGGTTGTACTGCCAGAGGCTCTTCTCCGAAAAATCGTTAGCCTCAACCGCCCGAACAGCCGTCTCCCCAGCCATCACGCCACCTATGAGTCCCGGACCTATCCCGCCAGCGCTTATCGGGTTGGGGAACCAAGCGGTATCGCCGCAAATCATGTAGCCGTTCGCAACAAGACAATCGTTCTGGTGTCGCACAGACACCTGCCAGCTACCCGTTAGGTTGCTGTCGTCGCTAAGGGGTTGTATCTCCTTGAACCGGTCGTCGGTGGCCAGCCAGTCCTTGAGGAGAGCGCTAAGAGGTTTCGAGCTGCGCTTCTGCTGTATCCCAAGTCCGATGTTGACCTTGTCCTCGCTCTTCGGGAATAGCCAGAGATAGCCGCCCGGTGCCTTCTCCTGATCAAGGTAGATGTCGCAGTGGAAAGGTTCGACCTCAACCCCGTCCCGAAGTTTCGCGTTCAGCCGCGCGGTTGGCTCGATATCGTCCTTGTCGATTTCTTTCTCGATGTGGCTCGGGATGGGAAGGTTCCTTCGCAGCTTCGTCGACATGCCTGACGTGTCGATGATGAGTCTGGATCTGATCTCGAAGGGTTTGTTGACATTCTCGCCGACAGTCTGTCCTTTGAGACCAACAATCCTTCCGGAATCCTCGACAAGCTCTAGGGCTTGTACGCTTCCCCGAAACTCGACGCCTGCTTTCAGAGCGTCTTCTAGAAGTCGCCTAGCGAACTTCGGCCGGTCCAAGACATATCCTGGACCTTCGAATGGTACTCTGACCTTCCTGTCCGGCGAGTAGACGTAGACAGCAGTGACCCGGTTCTCAAGTTCGGGCTTGCCGTAGCTTGCGCCGATGTGATCGTGAAGGAACTTGATGTGATGCTCACCGACTGCATCGCCACACACCCAGCCTAAGGTCGTCTTCTTCCCGACTTCCGTCTGAGGGTTTCTATCGAGGAGTAGAACGTCGACCTTGCCCTTCGACTTGAGAGCGATGGTCCCGGCTGTCATGCAGCCTGCGATGCCCGATCCGACCACAACTACGTCACGTTCTTCCAAACGCCGATCTCCAACAGGGGTTCAGAGTGCCGGGACGGTGCCGACTTTAGGCTTTCGTCCCTCAGTTCAAACTATTAGTGATCAAGAGTTTATATCATCTACGGCTGAAACCCACGCTGAAATCCAGAGGACCAGTAAGCAGTTGACGACAACTCCTACTGCGACCGGCAAGCCGCCTTTCCTTCTGCTCTGGCTCAAGACAATGCGGGTTCCGTTCCTCCAGGCTACATTCGTGCCTGTCATCCTCGGCGGGGTCCTCGCGCTCCAGGTGGCCCACGTGTTCACTATCGGCACTTTTCTGCTGACTCTGCTGGGAGCGAATCTGTTCCATATCGCCACCAACATGCTAAACGACTATTTCGACTTCAAGAGTGGAAACGATCTTCAGGTCAAACATCAGAACCCGTTCGCTGGAGGTGGAAGGGTTCTCACTGCAGGGCTTGTCAAGACCTCAACGCATCTTCTCGTCTCGACTTTGTGTCTGTTGTTCGGTTGCGTCATTGGACTCTACCTCATCTTCGCTTTCTCGCTTCCCTACCTGTTCGTCCTTGGCATCATAGGGGTCATCTCATCCTACTTCTACGTCGGACCACCTTTCAGATTCGCCTATCGAGGAATCGGAGAACTGATAGTTGGAATAAACTTCGGCCCCGTAATGACGCTCGGAGCGTACTACGTTCAGACGCACAGCTTCGCGTGGGAACCACTGCTCGCATCAATCCCGGTAGGACTCTTAGTGGCAGCCATTCTATGGATCAACGAGTTCCCTGATATGGACGCTGACAATGCGGTCGGAAAGAGGACTCTCGTGTTGAGGTTGGGCTATTCGCGCTCTATCGCTGTCTACGTCGGAATGGTCGTAGCGGCCTACTTGCTGCTCATCATCTACGCTTTACTGGCGGTCTTCTCATTCGCCCCAATAACGAGCCTAGCCTCACTGATCGCCCTTCTGAGCCTCCCATTCGCGTTGAAAGCCGTCAAGGTTCTTCGGGCAAACTACAAGGATCCCCACGCGATCATTCCAGCCAACGCTAACACGATCTTTCTCCACCTGGCTTTCGGTGTACTCGCGATCCTCGGGTTCGCCCTCGGGGCGGTTTTGGGCCTGTAGACCTTTGAGCCAAGTTCAGATCTTGTTAAATCCGGGATGTCAGACCTAGGCGTTCGATCGATGTTGGCTCCAGGCACGGCAAGCGCAGTCCAGAAACAGAAGCCGAGTCTGGAGGAAGAGGTGTTCAGGCTCAAGCTCGAGTGGGTCATGGCGAAGAGCGATGATGAGAAACGGCGACTAGCCGAAGAGATTCGAAAGAAGATGGGTCTTGGACCCGGCAAGCAGTAGCGAAGATCAACGCTCTCCATCGGTAACCGCTAACTAGTCTCTTGCATCCAGGCACATTCTTAGATGAACCAGCGACTCACGGTTGAGCTATCAACTGCTCTCGCGTTTGGTCCCACGGGAATAATCTGGGCGTTTCTGCCTATTCACCTCAGAAACCTGGGCGCCTCTTACCTTCTGATCTCTCTCGTTTCTCTGGTTCCCGCGATAGAGACGGTAATTCTCTCCCCGGTATGGGGCGGAATACTCGACAAGACGGGGAAGGGCAACAGAATTCTGCTTCTGTCTTTTCTCGCGCAGACAATAGGATTCTCACTTTTTCCAGTATTGAACAACCCCGAAGGATTCGTCGTCGTTGTCTCGATCATCGGTCTATTCTCGTCCAGCTTCATCCCCGTTTACGCGGCGATGGCCACCGTTTCCAGCTCACACTATGGACAGGCGATAGGAAAATTCTGGGTATCGGCGTCTCTCGGCTACGCTTCAGTGACCCTCATCGGAGCGATTCTGTATCAATACTTGCCGGTGGATTTTCTTTTCGTTCTAGGCGCAACCTACGGGCTCTTGGGCTGCTTCATAGTGTTCTTCGCTCCCACCGGCGCACTGGCCTTCGCTAGATCCCACGAGCGTCCACGTGGGTACTGGGGCCTGTTGAGACAGCGGAGGATCGCCGTGCTCTGTCTTCTTTCGGTCGGGGTCTTGATATCCGCGTCAGCGTTCAACAATTTCTTCACAGTCTATCTGGTCAATATTCTGAACGGGTCCCGGCTCCTCGCTGGCGTCGCAGCGACGGCCACGACACTGCTCGGTGCTCTTGCCTACAATTATGTGGGGCCGCTTAACGATCGGATGGGGAGAAAGCCCGTATTTCTGCTCGGAGCCGCAGGCTACGCAATATACTACACAATCCTCTACTTCGTCACTAATATCGTAGTGGTGACTGTTCTATGGGTTCTGCCCATCTACCCACTCGCGCAGTCAGCATCTGCAGCACTAATGTCCGATTATACATCCACCGCCGATCGCGGGAAAGGGCTTGGATTGTTAGAGTCCTCGCTAAGCTTGGGAGGCGGGTTGGGACCCTTGGCTGGGGGTCTGATTGCAGACTCAGCTCAGCTGCAAACGGTAATTCTCTTCTCTCTGGCTGTAGCCCTCGTCACATTGGCGTCTTCACAACTCTTTCTACAGAAGAAACCAATCGGGACAATTGCGGCGTCGACGCAGACCGATAGTCAAACGGTAACTAGCTAGGCCACCTTATACATCAGCCAGTTTCGATCTTTGAAATTGATGAGTCTGTAGTCCCNNTGATACTTTCTGAGTTCTCGGAGTTCGAGAATGTACGTTCCCTCATCCCAGACCGTGACGGTACCCGCTCCATACTCTCCCTCGGGAATGGTTCCTTCGAAACCGAAGTAGCTGAGAGGATGGTCTTCGACCTGGACGGCGAGCCGCTTCACGCCAGGTTCGGTCGGCGGCCCCTTTGGGACGGCCCAGCTCTTCAGGACACCATCGAGTTCGAGACGAAAATCCCAGTGTAAACGTCGAGCGTGATGCTCCTGAACCATGAACCGAAGAGCCTTAGATCTACGCGAGGTCTTCGATTTTGCGAGCTCGTCGTCTCTCGTAGAGGCCAATTCATTCAATGAAGAGCGATGCTCTTAATGTGCTCGCGTTCTTGAAAATCTTGTAAATAACGCTTGACAGAACAGCCGAAATGATTCCCCCTAGAATGTAGACCAAGGTCTGATAGCCAAAGGCCATTCCTATAACATTGCTGAAGGGTCCGAATGCCGAAACGCCGCAGACGAGCGCAAAGGGCACCACTCTAAGTAAGCTAGCACCTCCGAATAGCCACCTGCCTGTTGCTAGCATTAAGAGAGCCAATCCTTCAGAAAGGGCGAGATAGGATACGACAAATGGCAATACCGCGGCTGAACCATAGCGGAGTGCTGAAGCAACAAAAGGGTTCAGTTCCACAGTTTGAGATCTTAGCGTCAGGGCGACCAGAGTCGAGTAGAGGTCGAACGCCACGAGTGCCAAGGGCAGAACGTATACATAGCCTGAACCCGCGGTTGTAAGTCGGCCAAACTCATCTGCATCAGTTTTAATGTTCCATAGTCCAGCCGCGAGCGAGATTGTCCCGACAGCTCTGACTGCCATCTGACCGGTTGGCAGGTTCTGAAAGAGGCCGGTAGAAAGTACCGTGAACGATGATATTAGCTGACTAGAAAGGAGCCAATATATGCCGGAGCCGATCAATAGAAGACTGAGTCCCGGAGGAATTCGCAACTGCGTCTACCGTCTGTCCCTGGGCGAAGCTGGCGATCTCGCCTGGACCAGTATGGGCACGGCAGCCTCCGTGCGTTGTTTCAGCAGTCTCATTCCTATTGAAGATAGCGCCGATGTGATGAGGGTTGCAAGCCCGGCTACGGGAAATAAAAGTTGAGACGCGATTCCCAGCCCAGTTCCTTCGCTCGCAACAATGAACGAGAATTCGCCACGTGGTAGCATTGAGACGCCTACACTCGTCGCGTCGTGTTTGGCCGGGGAGAGTTTCGCTCCTAGCCAGCACCCTCCGAACTTGCCCACAATCGCAATTGCAAGAATTGCCACTATGGGAAGCGTGATCGTAAGGAGCGCACCGATGTTGATCAGTGTTCCCATTGATACGAAAAAGAGGACTATGAACAGGTCCTTTATCGGGCCGACCTTGTCGAGAACGAATCTGGCCTGTTTGCCTCTAATCATAAGACCCATGAGAAAAGCGCCTACCGCAGGAGAAAATCCAAGGAAAGCGGACAATACTGCGAAACTGAATCCGAACGAAAGGGCGAGGAGAAATGCGGTCTCTTTGTATTCCTGATCGCTCTGAGTGATTCGGTCGATAATTCGCGGGGCAAGTTTCCAGCCAAAGCCGAAGATTATTCCCACGAGAAAGACTCCTTTGACGACAAGCAACGCGATATCGATCGGCGGAACTTGACTGCTCGCGGCAGCAAGTCCTGGAAGAAGCAGTAGGATGAAAACCGTGGCGAAATCTTCTATGACTGAAGCGGTCACGACCATCTCAGAGTCTTTATCGTGAAACCTACCTGATTCGAGTAGTATCTTACTCATTATTGCCGTGCTTGTAGTCGCCACAACCGCGGCGACGAAGATGGCTTCGATGTTGGTAAGACCAACGAGTAGTCCAACGCCAAAGACCGAGAAAAACGTGACGAGCAGTTCGACGAACGCTAGGATGAAACTATCAGGCCCAATCTTTCGAATCTCAAGCGGGTCGAGTTCCAGACCGACAGTAAAGAGGAGGAGAACTATCCCTAGTGAGGCCAGTAGATTAATTGCCCCGAGGTCTTGGACGAGCCCGAGGCCGAAAGGACCAATTATGATTCCGGCTATGAGTTGGCCGAGAACAACCGGTTGCTTGATCTTGGAGAAGAGCATGCTGAAAGCAAAGGCGGCAAATATTGCTAGTCCGAGATTGAGTAGGAGCGAGAAGTCGGGGGTTGAGGCCAAGACCAACACTTAGGCGGAGTCGTGTCTTAGTTGAGTTCGTAGCTCCGTCAGTTTAACGAATTGACTCCGTGATCATACTTCTGGGGTTCTAATTCTCTCTAGGTCTCAATGCTCGGACAAACATCAGAAGTAACAATTGTTGTAAATAACGCTCGTTATTCTTTCGAGATGATTAGACACTCTTGGATCTAGATTCTCTCCTCGTTTCAATCATCGGGACAGCGCTTACGATTCTGCTCGTCTACTATGGTTTGAGAACACTTAAGCTCTTCAAGGCCAACATCGCAGCCCGGGCATGGACCTACATCTCGATTAGTGCAGTCCTTTTCGCAGCCGGGGTCGTTACGTTCATCCTCGACGCAGTTCAACCAATGGGAGTGGTTCCCATAGGAGGGATCATGCAGACGGTTGGAGCGGTTTTCCTGGTTCTCGGTTTAAGGAAGAACTACATGTTCTGGGCAAGCAAAGACCACTTCGCCTAGAGCCGTCTGTAGGGTTGTCCCTGAAGAAATATAGTTCTACAAGTGAAGAGAGCTAACGGGCAGACTCGATTTTCGGAGACATATAAAGAGAGTAGAATTTTTTTCGCTAGAATAGTAGGCCACGATTATATTTCTGAGACACAGCTGAAACTAAGCGGTCGCAAAGTGGAGGCTTTGCATCTAAATTGACGGCAGTCGAGCAGATCTTGGATGCCACTAGGACCGGGGCATCTGCGCCTGTCGGGCCCTCGGTAAATGGGATCCTATCCACACCATCGGCTCGTATACCTCGAACGGCCAGAGAATGCCGCGAAGTTGCTAGGCATCTT
>DAFH01000014.1 GCA_002495485.1 Candidatus Bathyarchaeota archaeon UBA185 | reverse complement strand
GGCCTCTGGATACACGCACTCTACGTCGACCAGATCGAGGATCTCCCTATCCTCGGGTTTCTTTACGAGTGCTGTTTGCAGCCGGTTACCCCTCCAATTAGCAATTAGCTCCACATTACACATAAGTGGTAGGTACACAATGAGATACTAGGAGTATGGGGAGAATCGCAGGAGTTCGAGTGCGGTCTTGTCGCGTGCTCCAATGTAGCTGCCGTTAACCTTCCGCTGATAACCCATTAGAGCATAAGGCTCTGGAACAGGGTGACGAGTCCGAATTACGGTCCGCGTTCCTCAAGAATGAAGAGCGCGGGCAGAAAGAAAAATCTTAGATGAACATTCGTCTGGGTCAGTGTGGCCGTTGAATGCTCCTCAAAAGGTCATCAAACGTGATGGCAGGAGCCTCGACTTCGATCCTGACAAGATTCGTCAGGCAATCAAGAAGGCGATGATTGCAACCGAGACACTGAACGAGAGGAATCTGGACGAGGTAGTTCAGAGAGTTCTCTCGGCTCTCTCGGAGAGATTCGGCGCCGAAAAACCGTCGAGCGTCGAGGAGATCCAGAACATCGTCGAACAGACTCTTGTCCAGTTCAATCTCTACCCCACCGCGAAAGCATACGTTGTATACAGGCGGGAAAGAGAGAGAGTAAGAGAAGAGAAGAAACAGATTCTCGAGAAAGACTTTGTCGACGAGGTTGACAAGTCATTCTCCCTGAACGCTCTCCGACTGCTAGCGTCCCGCTATCTGCTACGAGATGACGGAGGACGAATCATTGAAAGTCCAAAGCAGCTGTTCCAGCGCGTCGCCGCACTAATGGTGATTTCGGACATTCTTCACGACGCGAGAATCTTCGACAAAGAAGGCACCCAAGCCAAACGACCATCGGAAAATCTCGACGCTACCCTCTATGAAGGCAGGCGAGGTTTCGGCGAGAATCAAGGCAAACGGTTTGACGTTCCCTGGAACAAACATCATCTGAAAAGGATGCATCATCTCTGGTCGGAACTCAACAATGGAGGAAAGATGCGCCTCTCTTGGAGCCAGCTCGTGGAGGCACTAGAACGCGGGGATTTCGAAAACCACGTGGCGACCTATCAAGAATACTATTCCATGATGGTTGAGAAGAAGTTCCTGCCGAACAGTCCGACACTCTTCAACGCGGGAGCCCAGCTGGGACAACTCAGCGCTTGCTTTGTTCTGCCGATTGGGGACAGCATGGAGTCGATAATGAAGTCAGCCGAGCAGGCGGCCCTCATATTCAAGTCAGGAGGCGGGATTGGCATCAACTATTCCAGACTCAGGCCCGAAGGCGACAGGGTCGCCTCGACAGCCGGGACTGCATCAGGGCCAGTCTCGTTCATGCGTATCATCGACACGGTTACTGACGTTGTGAAACAGGGAGGAAAAAGACGAGGGGCGAACATGGGGATTCTCGAAGTATCTCACCCGGACATAGAGAAGTTCATCAGATCTAAGTATGAGACAGGACAGTTTGAGAACTTCAACATCTCAGTGCTGATTCCTCCAAACTTCTGGGATCACTACGTGTCTGGTAAGCCTTGGCCGCTGAGGAACCCACGCGACGGGTCCGTTTGGAAGGAAGTCGACCCCAGGCAACTCTTCCGGGATGTTTCGCGCATGGCTTGGGAGACCGCTGACCCCGGAGCCCTCTTCCTCGACAAGATCAACGCGGATAACCCATTGCGAGAACACTGGGGGAACATCGATTGCGTGAACCCATGTGGCGAAGAACCGATGTACCCCTATGAATCGTGCAACCTCGGCTCTCTAAACGTCTATGCGTTCGTCAAACATGAAAACGGAAAGGCCTCGATCGATTGGAACACGCTTGAGAAAGCTGTCCAAGTAGCAACGCGTTTCCTAGACAACGTGATCGACCTAAACAACCTTCCAATCGAAGAGATCGAGAAGGTTTCGAAGTCTACTCGTCGAATTGGTCTCGGACTGATGGGTCTCGCGGATCTCCTCTACGCACTCCAAGTCCAATACAACAGCGAGGAAGGCTTTGCGTTGATGAGTAGGATAGTCGAGTTTCTAGCCTATCATTCTATCACGGCATCGGTGCAACTTTCGAAGGAAAGAGGAGCGTTCCCCCTCTTGAACAACTCCTCCTACTCTAAGGGCAAGCTGCCTTTCGAAGGCTTCCATCACAAGGAATGGTGGACCCTCGACTGGAACCGTCTGGCGGAGGAAGTCAAGAAGAACGGGACCAGAAATTGTCACGATCTGACTATTGCTCCAACGGGAAGCATATCTATGATAGCTGACACATCATCGGGGCTAGAGCCTGAGTTTGCGATAGTCTTCGAGAAGCACGTTAGTGTTGGCAACTTCTATTATATCGATCCGGAATTCGAACGGCAGATCAACGCGGACCCTTCCATCGGAAAGACTATTCTGAAGAGGATTTCAGACAATGGCGGCTCGCTTCAGGGACTCGACAGCATTCCAGAACATTTCAGGCGGGTCTTTCTAGTCGCATACGACATTCCTTGGTGGGATCACATCCGGGCACAGTATGAGATGCAGAAGTGGATCAGCACCGCTGTGAGCAAGACGATCAACATGCCGTCCTGGACCTCGGTCGATGATGTTGAGAATGCGTACATGTTCGCCTACAAGCTGGGTCTCAGAGGAGTGACGATCTATCGAGACACGTCAAAGGGAGAGCAGGTGCTGAAGACGCCTACACAACGACTGAACAGGTATCTGGCCCTGACGCCGAACAATACTCGGGAGATTATGAGAAAGCTGGGGATCAAATTGTCGAAAGAGACTGCGAAGATGGGTCCAGTCAGAGAAACGGGTCGGATGCCAGCGGCCCCGGAGAAGACGGCCGTAGAGTTTGCAAAGTGTCCAAACTGTGGAAGCCCACACTTGGCCTTTCAAGAGGCCTGCTACAGGTGTCTGGAGTGCGGCTGGTCGACTTGCGTCATAGGCTAGACTGCATGATCCGTCTATGAAGCAGGTATCATGCGAGTCCTGAGATCACGCCGTCGTCGTCCAGCTCGATCCTCTCCGCGGCCGGTCTCTTGGGCAAGCCTGGCATGGTCAAGATGTCTCCCATGTATACGATGTTGAAGCCTGCACCTGAAGCGGCAACCACGCTCCGAACAGATGCTCTGAACTTACGGGGCCGTCCCAGCTTGTGCTCGTCGTCCGAAAGAGAAAGCTGGGTCTTCGCAACACAGATAGGCTGATTGCTCAGGCCCAGCCCAACGATGTANNTCGATGTGCTTCAAGTCTCGCCTCGCGTCAAGAGTATAGTCAACGCCGTCTCCACCATAGATCTTCCCGACGATCACGTCCACCTTCTCCTCAACCGATGATCCTAGTGGATAGACTGGTCTCGCCTTCTCGCCCTTTCCGGCCGCTTCAACGACTGTTTCGCCGAGAGCTTCTGCCCCGGCACCTCCCTCTTCGAACGCCGTGGACATCTCGAAAGGAGTGCCCATCGTCTTGCAGAGTTGCTCGACCTGACTGATCTCCTGCACCGTGTCGGTCGTGAATCTGTTCAGTGCGACGATGGGCGTGAGGCCAAACGTTCTCACGTTCTCTATGTGCTTAGAGAGGTTCTCCAACCCGCCCTTCATGTCCTGGCCCGTCTTGATCGGCTCATCGTCTGCAAAACCGGCGTGGCGTCTGATCGCCCTTATTGATGCGACCACAACTGCCGCATCGACGTCGAATCCTCCCGTGCGTGCAGCAATATCGACAAATTTCTCTCCACCAAGATCGCTTCCAAATCCGGCCTCCACAACGCAGAAGTCGGCGACACTTCGCCCAAGCTGGATTGAGATGTTGGTTGTCGTCCCGTGGGCGATGTTTCCAAAGCAGCCGCCGTGGACGAGTGCTGGTGTTCCCTCAGCAGTCTGCACGAGGTTGGGTTCCATCGCGTCTTTCAAGACCGCCGCCATAGCCCCAACAACTCCCAGCTGTCCTGCGCGAACGGAATCTCCTTTCCGAGTATAGCCTACGATCATTCGGGATAGTCTCTCCCTCAGATCGGCATAGTCCTCTGCTAGACTCAGAACTGCCATCACTTCTGACGCCGCTGAAATTTCGAAACTGGTCTCTCTCGGGAAGCCGTTCTTGGTCCCGTCCAATCCCACTACGATATGCCGTAGGGCACGGTCGTTCATGTCCATGGCGCGAGGCAGAATAATACTTCGTGGATCGATGTCTAGGTCGTTGCCGTGGAAGATGCGGTTGTCCAGTACTGCCGCTAGTAGATTGTGAGCGGTCCCTACAGCGTCAATGTCTCCGGTGAGCCTCATGTTAACATCCTGCATCGGCTCGACCGTCGCTTTCCCTCCTCCCGCGGCACCACCCTTTACGCCTAAGACAGGGCCTAGCGAGGGCTGTCTAATGCAGACGACGGAGCTGTGCCCAAGCCGTCTTAGGCCCATGGCTATGCCTATCCCCGTGACCGTCTTCCCCTCCCCATGGGGAGTTGGGGTCATCGCGGTCACCAGAATCACCTTCCCCGTCGCGCTGCTCGAGGTCCGTTCTTTGAGGGCTCGAAGAGCGAGCTTTGCCTTCCACCGCCCGTAGGTTGTTAGCCCGTCGGGGGGTATTCCTAGGTCATCGGCTACTTCGGTAATCGGCCTTAGCAATTCGCTTCTGGATGTTTCTTGGGCCTATGGGAGCGTATAGATGGTATGTTCACATTGTGACGCTTCCGTGCACATGTTGCATAGTTGTGCACTACGAAAGTGTGACAGAGTGCTACAGTGTGAACATCTCTCTTATCAACTCGGTCTGCTAGGTCTGATCGATGCGAGTTGAGTGATAAGGGAAGGAAGGAACAGGGTCTAAAGAAGTGGCTTGTCGAGGAACGGACGCATTCTGAGGACGTTGATGAAATGCTTCTGGAGCAGAGTCGCCGTCATAGAGCTCTCCAAAAGCGGACGCATATCGCCAGATTCGTCCCTCATCGCTGAAAGTTATAGACGGACGCCGCCAGGATGGCTCGGACCTCCGTGCTAGGTAGCCCAATTCGTTGTGGTCAGAAAACTGATTCTTGACAGTAAGGTTGCAGTGATTACAGGAGCCGGGTCGGGCGTCGGGCGTGCGATGGCGAACCTCTTCGCCTCGCAAGGGGCCAGCGTGACAGGGATTGATGTAGTTGCAAAGCGTGTCGATGAGGTAGTCGCAGAAATCGGCCGCTCGGGAAGGAAGGCAACAGGGATAGTGCGAGACCTGTCGGTGCCTACGGAGCCGGAGGCGATGATCGATGACGTCGTCAAGAAGCAGGGAAGGATCGACATCCTTNNCATAATGGACGCGGCGAAGCCCGTGGCTGAGACTGATGATCAGTTGTGGGATCGGGTCATGAACACGAATCTCGGCGCAGCCTTCAAGGCCAGCAGGCGAACAATCCCGCTAATGATAGAGCAGGGCAACGGCGTCATTCTGAATACCACCTCAGTCGCAGGACTCTTCGGAGGAAGGGCTGGAGCTGCCTACACCGTTTCCAAACATGGACTAATCGGCTTGACAAGAAACATCGCGGCTTCGTATGGCAGCAAAGGGATACGATGCAACGCCATGGTTTTGGGCGCCGTTAACACTGCCATCGGACTAGGTGGAGAGCCCAGCCCGCTAGGGTTGGAGAATCTGAAGAAAACCATGGCGACTATGCCACGAATCGGTGAACCCATGGAAGTAGCAAAGCTCGCCCTGTTCCTGGTGTCCGATGAGTCGAGCTTCGTCAATGGATCATGCATTACCATAGACGGCGGCTGGACAGTCTACTAGTCTCCCTTCGTTTAAGTAATCGGATTCCAATGATCTGTTAGTGTTTGGAGAACGTAAACGCCAACGGTGACACCTTTTTCGGGGAGAGTCTGATATCCAGCTCTAGATGAGTCAGCGCCAGAATCTGACGGCCCAATCCGAACGACAGGAATCAATACGATGGCTGTCAAGACATAGTTGACGACGTAGAGACTAACGCACAGGGGACATACACNNGTGAAGACATTGCCCACCATCAGGACCGGTAGTAGTATTTCGCTGTTGACCATGGTCTTTCCCAGTTTGCTCGTGATTAGGCCTAGGACGAAGACCGTCGGGAACCAGACGAGTCCAGTCACGTAGAAGGGTATTCCGAATAGGGATGTGTGCCCGCTCTGATAGACTCCCTCGCAGTTTATCGCCGAATTGATGTTGCAGATTCCGAAGTTCTGATCAAATAGTCGTTAGNNGATCCCTGCGCCAGCGACTAGAAGATACGCCGCAGATAGCTTCTCCAAACTGAATCGTCCGCGAGGTTGCTGGCTGTGACAATCATATTGGAACTGTTGGAGGGTGGTGCATTGGTAATCCCGATTGGAGCTTGAGGAATCTGTGCGAAGGACTGAGTACAGACACTAGTGGGCTGCTTTCCGTCAACGTTGCAGATGGCAGTTATCAGAGTATTGGCGGCACCGTCCACGGCTTGAGCAATGGCAGTAGTGTGGTCGTCAAGTTGAGCGCCGATTTGGGTCCAGTTTCCTGTGAGAACGCTCGGTAGGTACTGGGACCCCGCGCGTTCTGTGGTTCCCATAATCCACCTGTTGGCAATATCTATGAAGGCTAGGCCTCCGCACTGACCCTGGTAACAGTCGATCGTGTTCACCAGATTATTCTGGTCGGACGTCAGAGACTGGAGCGGGTTTTTGTTTCGATCCGATGTTTCAACGGGAACAAATGCGATGTAAGGGCTTGAGTACGTGGCGTGGATGAAAGTAAAGGTTGGAGTATCAGGAAATACTTCAGGCGAATCTGCAGACATCATGTACTCCAATCCGGTGAATCNNGTAAAGGTTGGAGTATCAGGAAATACTTCAGGTGAATCTGCCGACATCATGTATTCCAAGGTCCCAGGTGTGAAGGTACCGAATCTTGACAGTGCCACTATCATGCTCCACCTCTCAGCGGCACAGTAGGGGCAATATTCAGCACCAACATAGAGAAACTCGGGCTTTGGAGGGTTCTCGCTGGAGTTGAGTTCTGGGTATCCGCTGAGTGGTACCATCGAGGTAACTCCTGTGCCTGCACCGACCGCTGCGAGCGTGGTATTGCTGACTCCGGTTAGGTAGTCCTGCATAGTTGACGATATCGGCGTTCCAATCAGAGGGTTCTGCGGAGTGTGACCGAGAAGTACGACCGCTGCAACCACTCCAACCGCCAGAACAACAATCACGACAATGGAGATGAGCAGTCTTTGGCGACGGGCCTTTTTCACATCTTCCAGTATCTTNNGCCTTCTTCACATCTCCCAGTATCTTCTGCTTTCTCGTCTGAGACATGTGCACGTTACCTAGGGAGGACCCGACCCATAACCGTTACTCTGATTCTAACTATCGCAATCATCTCAACCTGGGACAGGGAGGTGCGGCCTGTCATCCGAGCACGAGGACCGGCCCCTCTGAGTGTTGTTCGTGATGGACAGCCTTCACTCTGAACCTGCACTTCTCTCCGCCCATGGCACAACATTCCACTTCTTCGACGGATCCGATTCCGCCAGTCCGGTCGTTGAGTATGGAGTTTACGAAGCCTTCCTTGAACCCGCAGAGCAGGTCTCCAGATTCCACGCCTATACAGTCATAGCAGTTTCGAAGCGTGAACGTCGTGGGGTCTCCTTTCTCTATCTGCATCTCGCCGAGGGCGTAGCCATTCCAGAAGGATGCTATCTCTGCCAAGACCACGTCCGGATCTTTGGAACCTGAGATGTTTCGCGCGACAATGTGACCGAACTCGGATCCTATGGCTCTCAGTCGGGCTTGTTTCGAGACGCCTCTCACGCCGAAGAAGTCTTTGAGGGCTTTCATCGTTACTTTGACTGATTCGGCGATCTCATCGTTCTGCCTTGGTTCGACGTTTCGTTCCACGATCTTTTCGGCGATCAACGGCTATCGCAACCGTCATGGCCGTATTGCCAGTCTCAGTTAACGAGTAGCCCAAACACGTACGGGAAGACTGCTAGGAGCGTCTTCCCTTCAGGATCTGGTCCTCGAGGGTTGGGCTCTCGTCTTTATCTTCGAGCTCTGGGAGGGTTTCGTGCGTCTGATAGCTCGCCAGTATCTTTCTCTCAGCCCTCCTCAGAACCTCTGACGCAGTGGAGGCTGAGATCCCCATCTTCTTGGACAGTTCTCGAAGAGTGATTCTGCGGGGATAGTCGAAGAATCCCTCCTCTAGGGCAGTCTCAACTAGGCTTCTCTGGTGCGAGGTCAGATTCTCGACGTCCGCAACGGAGCTGAGTTTTAGAATCTTGACGTCAACCTGCTCCTTCTTCATGCGATCTAGAAGTTCCGTGAGAGCCTCTCTCTTGTTGAAGGCCAGAGTCCATTCGACCGTCCCGTCTGGGTTTGCTTTCGAATGGAAGAAGCAGCTACGACAGAAAGCCTCGGTTCGCATTATGGTTCCGCAGAATGCCGACTCGGTCAGGAGAGAACCGAGCATTCTTCCACGCTTGGTCTGAACAACATACGCCTCCTTCACGAGGGGACTCGATTTCATGTCGTTGACTATCTTGTCCAACTGGCCTTGGTCAGCACTTACCTCGACAAGTTGTCTTACACCGTCCTTGGTCTCTGATGGCTTGCAGTCGAGTATTCGAATCGTCGTTGGATGCTTGGACGTGATCTCAGATAGCCATGTCTGTGGAGCTTTGAGCTGGAGGACTATCTCCCTCATTGTCCCCTCTATTCTGGGGGGCGGGCAGTGTAAAACCTTAGCCTTTCTGCTGAAAGACGGTCGGGTAACACCAGACCTGGAGAGGGTCTAGGCCACGTCTGAGGCGTGAAGACTGGACGATATCTTCTTCTGATCCAACCATGAGAGGCGGAGCTCGGCCAGCCAGAACAATACTCTCTCCTCTTTGGACAGATGATCAGAGAGCTCTCCCTTTAGCTCTTGGAGCCTTGAAACCAAGTTCCAAGTCCGTCTCGTGTCGTGATCTTTTACCATGGTGTCAACTTCCGTCGTTAATGCTTCAAGCGTCGCCAAGAGCTCCTCATGCTCGTGTTTCATCACCTGGACGAGTTCTCGATCCTTTCCTAGTCTAGCTTCGAGAACCGGGAAGAGCCCCCTCTCCTCCTTGGCCGTGTGTTGCTGGACGTCCTCACGGACGTGTCTACTCGTATAGGCTAGCTCTCGGAGGATTCTCGTTCCTTTTATTGGCCCTGAGCTCTCTAAGGAGGTAAGCTGCTTATCGAGCTCGTACACTTCGCTGAGTATGGCTGAGTGTTCCCCTTTCAGGACGTTGAGAGCTTCCATGTCTCCCTGAGACGTAGTTGTTGAATGGTGGGGATACTTGTTGTCCCTAACCAGTACGGACCTTCTCCAGGGCCGGCGGCTCCTCAGGCGTCCACTTGCTGAAGCGGGTGAGAAACAATAGGCTGAGAGCCCCGAAGATAACGGGGACGAGCCTCGACAATGCCACCGAGTTTTGATCATCCATTCTTCTCCTACCAGAGAGAGCAAGGATCGCTGTGGCTGCGCCCAGAGTTGCTATTCCAGAGAGAAGCTTGAATCCCCCGGCATACCGGTACAGAGCAAAGACTATCCTGTTTCGATGAGACATCCTGTTCCCCGACCTGCTATCTACTTGTTCCGAACGGCCAGAAGAATTAGCTCCCGTAATAGTCCGGGGACGTGACAATGTTAGTGTAAGATCTCACTGATGATGTCAACTGAAGGCATCTCTGTCACTTCGACTCTCAGAACTTGGTTATGACATGGATAACTCTGGCGAGTATCTTAACTTGCCGCCGGGAAAAATGCGGACAATACTTGCGGCTGTCGACCAGTCCCGCCATGCGCATGCAGTCATCGGCCGCGCGGCCGAAATAGCATCTCTCCTCCGGGCAGACCTGGTCGTTCTTACTGTTTTGGACCCTGATCCAATGCGGAAGTTTAACATCGACGAGGAGCGAAATCGGATCGCGAGTTTTCACCGCGAGCTGATTTTCAAGCACTTTCCAAAGAATGGTCTAGCAATTGAATCAAACGACTCGACGGGGATGGTCTACAGGTACAACGCGGCAGGGATAAGGATTCACCTGAAGACCGTGTCTGGTAGTCCTGTGGACTCTATTTGTAGCTTTGCGGATGATCTGAAGGCTGATCTGATCATCGTTGGAAATAGAGGCCTCGGAGGCGTTGGCGGACTAGTTCTGGGCAGTGTGTCCGAGCGGGTCGTACACAAGTGTTCACGATCCGTGATGGTCGTGAAGGGAGACGACTCGGGAAACTCGGATTGGGAGTCAATAATTCAAACCCAGCAGACACGCCAAGGTTTCCGGACTAGATGATCTCAGTCTTTCCCTTTCGATTAGTTCGTGATACGTGCTGACGGCGTGCCCGCTATCTCACAGCGACCTTTGTTCTTGTCGAGAGCGAGAGCTGGGACAAACTACTTGGGGGACGGGACCAGTCGCGCTGGCTTCGAGTTTGACGACACCCTGACTAGCGTACGACCTCCGTGCGGCGCTTCGACGACCGTCTTGAAACGGCGATATGGACACCTAAGACCAATTGGCGCAGTGCACTCGCCGGATTGATTCTCTGAGTAGAAACACTCGGAGTCGACCAGATCCAGACCCTCTCCGTTAGATGGCTTCTTGACTAGTACAGTTTCCATTCCAGCCTCTATCTACTGGCTGAACTAGAAGAATCATGACCCGCAATAGTCCGGGCTGGCGCTAATGGACTTCTCCTTCGTGAAAGAGATTGGGCAGTCCACGGAATGGTCGAACTCTTGGATTCAGTTGGTGATAGTGGTCCCGGCGGTTCCCCTAAGGGCTTCCTCTGCACTCTCAAGCGACGCGATTACAGCTCTCCTTTTGCCTGAGTCTGCGACGAAGCTAATTGCGCTCTCGACCTTGGGACCCATGCTTCCTGAGGGGAATTGTCCTTCTGCAAGATACCTTCTGCCGTTTGCGACTGTCATCTTGTCGAACCCTCTCTGGTTGGGCTTGCCGTAGTTGATGAACACCTTCTCCACGTCGGTGAGAATGAGAAGCGTGTCAACCCCCACAATCCTGGCCAGCAACGCGGCTGTCCGATCTTTGTCTAGGACAGCTTCAATCCCCTTAACGGTACCGTCCCGGTCTCTAACGACTGGAACTCCTCCGCCTCCGGCACTTATCACCACGGTCCCAGCCTTGAATAGTCGAACGATGGTCTCCTTCTCGAGTATGTCTAGCGGCCTGGGAGAGGGGACGACTCTCCTGTAGCCTCGACCGCTATCGCTTATCATGCGCCATCCCTTCAGCCGTTTCAGTTCGGCAGATTCGCTTGCACTGTAGAACGGCCCTACTGGTTTCGTGGGTTTCTTGAACGCGGGATCCTTAGCGTCTACGAGTGTCTGGGTCATCAGGGTTGTAACGGGCAGATTTGGGCCTCCTGCGTCTAGTTCTGAGCGGATTGCTTTCTGGAGCATGTAACCCATCATTCCTTGGCTTTCTGCGCCGCAAACGTCAAGTGGCATTGGAGGAAGAATGTCCTTAGCAATCTCGTTCTGTAGGAGAATGTTTCCTACTTGTGGACCGTTTCCATGAGTAATCGCGATGCGTTCCCCTCTCCTGATGAGACGCGCGAGATGCTTGGCGGTGCTCCGGACGTTCGCGTCCTGCTCTACGGCCGTTCCCTTCTGTCCGCGTTGAAGTATTGCGTTGCCGCCGAGGCTTACGAGAACTTTCATTGTTGCCGACCTAGTTTGAAGGCTTCCGGTTTAGTACGCAGGTCATACAGCGAATGCCACCGTATCCGCCGGTTATCTCTTGGAGCTGTAGAGATGTTGCCTCGATAGAAAGCTCTTGGAATTCTCGCTTGTGAGGAAAGAACTGGTTGGACCTCTTGAGTCTCCCGAGATCGCGTCTTGCCTCGTCTAGGAGAGCTGTGTAGCGGTAAGGATCGGACCTGGCCCTCGCCTCTAGGTTCTTCAAGACCTTCTTTACCACCTTCTCGACCTCGATTGCTAGAATGCTGTGATCTTTGATGCAGAGGAAGTTCGACGCGTAGCACATCTGTTCGAGCGTTGTTATTGGGACTATGGTGAATCCTTTGCCGATCAGAAACTCGTACAGGCTGAGACTTTTTCTCTCATTCTTATAGCGTCCCCGAGACGATCTATGATACAGTTCCACTCTTGCCCCTTTCAGAAGAGGCGGACATCCCACTGCTACACGTTTCCCGGGAAAATTCAGGTAGGTGTCTAGGTGCATGTCGATCATAGGATCCGGCTCGTCTCCCGGCAACAACGGATGAGCGGGTTGGTGGACGAGAGCTACCTCTTCGAATCCGACCCCGCTCTCAAGTATCTGGGTTGCACCGTTGAGGTTTGTCCTGTCGCCTATTCCGATCATGGCGAACCTGCCGGCGGGAATGAAGTCTCCTCCTTCGAATGTCCCGGGGGATCGCACACGTTGGACTATGTTGGCACCAGCCATTTCGAGTATGGTCCCAGTGAGGGTCGGCTCCATACGTCGCTGGGGTTTGGACATTCTTCCAAGTATCAGACCAATGTCTGAGGCGACCTGCTGGTCGCGCATGAAGTAGAGATTTGCGAGGGGAACGTCGAGCGATACACGTGGGAATATCACTCTGACTCCTCTCTTGGAGTCCAGGTTGATGCTTGGTCGGAGGACGAGAATATTGAACAGTGTCTGCACGCCGAGATCTGCAAGGTTGCTCTCGAATTCTCGATGTGCTCTTCTGACCTCGACCGGAGGCCCCTCGAATGTGACAATTTTCTTTGCGTGTTTTCTTAGTCTGCGGACTATCTCAGAATTNNGTTGAATGATCGTTCGTAGAGGAACGAGAAGGGTTCGATCAGCCCAAAGAACATCTCGATTCCGGGCCGGTGTATCACGACATCCTGTAGGGCGTCCCATTCTGCGCGGACCCTTGACTCCAACCGGTTCCGTCCTGGCTATTTCCGGGTGAGAAGCCATTCTAGAATAGAAGCAGCACCGTAGAGCTCGTTCTCGCCCTGCTGCCAGACAATC
>DAFH01000015.1 GCA_002495485.1 Candidatus Bathyarchaeota archaeon UBA185 | reverse complement strand
GATAGCGTCCATAATGCCTGTGTTGTTGCATAGAATGTCGATTCGACCTTGCTTCTTCACCACCTCGTCAATCATCGCTTCCGGTTCAGATCTCGTTGAGAGATCCCGAACCATTCCCGTCGCAAGTCTTCCCGACTGACTGATTTCTTTAGCGACCTCATCGACTCTGCTGGAAACTACGTCGACGACTGTGACGTGGCTTCCCTGTGCCGCGAAGAGATTTGCCATGGCTNNTCCCGAGCCTGCGCCAGTGATGACCGCAACCTTGTCGTCAAGAATCAAGTCCATCACGGTGACGGATCATTTGACGAAGTTGAGATTGAGTCTTCCGGGATTGTCTCGTCTCGAGTGAGTTACCAGTGAACTACAAATCGGGCGATTCGCGTCCGTTTCTGAAGCGCCTTGTGCTGCCGGCTCTGCTCCAGAAGCATTCTATCGATGTCCTGGAAATGTCTGCGTTGTTCATGCAACCATCTATCCAGTTCCCGCTCTCTCGTTTCTTTCGAGCTCATCTCTAGTCTGTCAGGTGTCTTCCATGCTGGGTTGATAAGNNGTCTGCCAGAGTTGTGCCACTCGAAGCGTACGCAATTGTGCAACCTCTGCGCAGGATTTGTTACATGTGAACGCGCGTCTTTTCGTGACTGGGGCACATGATTGCATTGTGTACCTACCTCTTATCTGATCTTGAAGCAGTCATATGATTGGAGGGGTAACGGCTGCAAACAGCACTCGTCAAAAAACCTGAGGATAGGGAGATCCTCGATCTGGTCGACGTAGAGTGCGTGTATCCAGAGGCCCGGTCAAGCGAGTGTACGGCTCCCCCGGGCTACAGGTGCCCGTACAGGCGTTACAGAAGTTCACTCCCGACAGCCCAGGTAAAGATGCTCCCGCCGAGCGAGAGCGGGCTCTCACGTTCACGGCCCCTCCGATTAACCTCGAAGAGGAGTTAGGATCAGAGCTAGGGCAAGAGGACAGAGGATCTCAGCCCAACTCGCCTAACTCCTGGATTTTTCTGGACTGAGCGAAGCTTCTTTGCTGCGAACGGATTCTCATCTAAGGGTACGGGCTAAGCTCCGCCGAGGGAGACTATTAGGTCGGTAAGGAAGCCTGCCAGGAGTCCGATGAAGATTCCTATCATGATGAGATCATTGCTGGACTGTCGTCGTGCAGCGTTGTACATCAGGAGCGTAACATAGACGAGAGCACCCCCGGCTAGAGAAAGAAACAGCACATAGGCCAGTTCCGATACCCATAGACTACCTATGACCGTCCCAAGGAACGTGGGACCTCCCCCGATCAGTCCGAGCTTGGCAAGAAACGAGACCTTGGGCCGTTCGAGAACTCCAGTGAGCGGACCTGCGATTCCAAACCCTTCAGTGGTGTTGTGGGCCCCAAACCCGACTATCAGGACAATCGCAAGCGACGTCACGCCACGCGCGTAAGACTCCCCAATCGCCAATCCCTCGCTGAAATTGTGCAGTCCTATGCTCATAGCTATCATAGTCGCAAGATGATAGGGGCTACCGAACAATGCAGAGGAGTGTTGTTCTTGTAGGGCCGTCTGACCGTGAGAGACCGGTCCATTCAGTCCGCTCATCCTCGCTTCCTCGGCACGAGCAGAAGTTTTCAACGCGAGGCCAATTCTCCTGACATATCTCTGCTCGTAGAATGCCAAGCCGAGAAGTCCCAGCCCTAGACCGCCAAAGAGAGCGATGAGGTCCAGAGTTGCGGAAGGAACAGAGGCTGCGCCCGCGTAAGCGCTAGTCGCGGCAGTCTTCGTCGGCTCCCACGCATTTCCTAACACATCGACTATCAGAAAGACAAGTATGCCCATCGATAGAGCGTTGAGGAAGCCCTTTTTGCGGGCACTAACGTTCTGGAGAAGCGCAAGGGGCAGACCCAGAAAGATGGTAAGCCCGGCAATTGCTCCGAGCAGTAGAAGCTCGGCGTAGTTTAACATGCCAACCCGGTCCGCGATTATGACATACGTAATATAAGGCGATCGATGTTAACGCCAATGATTAACACTGTTATTAACAGCATCAATAAGTTCGGCTCTTCGGCAGAGGAGACGTGCGACAGATTACGGAGAACATGAAGGCCGAGAATCTAGTGCCTGTTGTTCGCGCCCGGCTCGCGCTCAGGTTGAACCGGGAGGGTTTCAGAGTCAAAGAGATCGCCAACGCTCTGAAGATTACTCCCGCAGCGGCGGTGCAGTACATCGCGGGCAAGAGAGGGAGATTGAGTTCTCGCAGTGTACAGACTGATCGGACGGTCGATGCGCTTGCTGACAGGCTGATTCAAAGAATTAGAACCGGTGTCGCTGACGGAGTAAGAATGGCTGAGCTCGTCGAGGCTGCAGAGCAGATAGCAATCGCGAGTAGGGGGACGAGGGTGCTTGAGGAGACAGCCGCTGTCAAAGAGACTGGGACGGTCGAAGTCCTCAGAGAAAGACTTCAGCTTGAGATGAAGGCTTCTNNTCAGAGCTTGAGATGAAGGCTTCTGAGAGATGTTTGGAGTCAGCTATGAGGTTCGACGATCAGTACTCTAAGCTGCTTCTTAGAATGATCGCTGCGGACAGCATGAGGCATGCAGACGTCGTCTCACAGATTCTTTCATGGATCGAGCTTCCCCAAGGACAGACCATGACCCTTCCTAGGAAAGAGTTCCTTGATGCGATTCTGCAGATAGAAGACAAGGCGGGAGAAGTCTCGCTTAGAGAGACCGTCAGGGTATCGCATCCGGTAGCGAGGCTCTTGCTTGAATGGATTGATTTCGATGAAAAGAAGCACGAGAGGATAATCGAGAAGATGGCCCAGATCATCCACCGGGGACGCGACTGAGATTTTGGTCAGTCCTGGGGCAAAAAGGGAAAGGGTAGCTGAGGGGGAGGGAATTCATCGCCGTCGTCCCTCTTCTCCGGGGCCCCGAGGGGGCCCGACGTTCCCCAGCGGCTACCCTTTCTCGATCGCAATGTCCTGCCCTATGCCGGATAAAGGGGATGTCCACAATGTGTACCACTAAGACATTAAGATCCTGCGCTGTAGTGCTGATGAGGACTCGGTCCGTGGGTTGTCAGTCTGAACCTCCCGGACGGAGGATGGAAGCAGTATGGTCCAGATCGACCTTCAGACCTGCGAGCAAGAGCATTAGAACTAGGAAGTCGCATCTCTCAAGGAGGATCTAAATGGAGACGAAGAGTACGAAACAGTCAAGCGCGCCCTCGACGTCTAGCACTTCGCCGATTTTCAAGAAGATACTTGTCGCTGTTGATGGGTCTGAGAGCGCGAGCAGAGCCGCAAACGTGGCTCTAGAACTTGCAGACAAGCTAAAGGCCGAGCTGATAATTCTCCACGCGATCAGCCCGCCGAGTAGCGCCTACAAGTCTGCTATCCCCTCGATCGGACCCATGGTTCCACCACCACTGTCCCAGCAGGAGATCGACGCCTACTACGGCTACGCGAAACGGGTCGCAATGGGAATAATGGGCGGAACGATCTCCGAAGCAAAGAAGCGGGGCATCACCGTCAAACCAGAGACGCCAGAGGGAGTCGCGTCCATTGTTGAGACAATAATCAATCATGCAAACAGGGAAAACGTGGGTCTGATAATAGTAGGAACCAGAGGGTTGGGCGGGTTCAGAAAACTGCTCATCGGAAGCGTATCAAGCGGGGTAGTAACACACGCATCATGCCCTGTCCTCATCGTCAGGTAGACTGATAATCCAAGGACCAGTTGGAACTTGCAGATGACTGCAAAAATCACTGACATCGCCTCTCGACCGCTCGGAGACATACTCTCCGAACCGATCATCGTTGAAGGAGAAGATCCAGTATCCGAGATAATTGGAAGACTCTTCACAAAGCAGATCAACGAGGTCTTCGTCAAGGACGGTTCAAGAGTCGGAGTGGTCACGCTCAGAAGCATTCTGCGTGCAGGAGAGGTGTCCAACAGAAAAGCGTCAACTCTGGCAGTCACTCCACCCATGACCATGTCAAATGATCCCATCTCGAAGGCCGCGAGAATAATGTCAAACATGCGGGTCAGATCGCTTCCTGTCTTCGACTCGAACGGAAAACTGAAGGGTGCCGCATCAATATCGCTTCTCCTCCAGCAGGTCGCAGGGTCGGACTCGAGCAAGGTCATGTCGGACATCATGACGCCGAGGCCCATTACAGCAGACTTCTCAGACAGTCTAGACAAGGTGAGAAGCATCATGATCGAACGGGACTTCGATCATCTTCCGGTTACTCGGAACGGTGAACTGTCTGGGCTCATAACTTCTTTGGACCTAATCACGATCCTAGGTGCGACGGAGAAGAGGGGTAGAGCCTCCAAGCTCCCAGACCCCGATTCCAAAGGTAGCGTCCAAGTCGGGGCGGTGCTCCGGACGCCTCCTATCACAAGCCTGCCTCTTGACAGTTCGCTCGCTGTTCTTAGAAAGGTATTGGACCAGAACCGGACGTGCTCGGTGGTGATTGCCAACGGAAAGATCGAGGGAATCGTGACTCTTCGAGACTACATCAGACTCTTGGCTGTCGAGCCCGAACCGCAGGGTCCACCAGTCTACGTAGTGGGCCTTCCGGAACAGGATTTCGAATCGTCTCAAGCCGAGGAAAAGTTCCGCCGGGCTGTCGAATCATTGAGTCACGTCTACAGTGGAATCGACGAGGCGAGGGCGATCGTAAAGACGAAGTTCCCGGACAAGAACAGGAGACGATTCGAGGTCCGCGTGATGATCAGATCGCCGAGTGAGCAGTTTGACTTTACTGAGGAGGGGTGGTCGGTTGCCGAAGTGTTCGAACGGGTTGGAGAGAAGATGAAGCGATTGATCACCAAACCCAAAGACAGCCCCTCTCACCACCGACGACCTTCCAGGGGAGAAATCGAGTCCGCAAGATACTCGGAATAAGGACGGAGGAATAAGATCGGATCGATCTTCCAGAGCCTCCGAAGCCCTAAAAGACAAGCCACTTCAATCCAAAGGATCTGAGGCCTCGAAACGGTCGATCTCGCCGAGTACTATCCGCCACGTGGAAAGAACGTTCGAAAGGGCGACTTTGGAAGGCTCGTCATAGCGGGAGGAAGTGATCGATACGCGGGCTGCCTCGCGTTCAATGGCCTCGCGGCTCTTAGCGCTGGAGCAGACCTCGCTATCATAGTCGCGCCGCACAGAGCCGCCGACATTGTTGCCGGTTATTCACCGGACCTAATCACGGTGCCATGCGCCTCAGCCTTCCCCGAGCCTATGGTCGTCCAAGAGCTTCTCTCCAATGCGGACGCGCTTGTCTTGGGGTGCGGAGTCGAGAGAACCCCGCCCGCCCACGACGCGCTGCGCACGATAATTCGAAAGTGCAAGGCACCCATTGTCGCCGACGCGGAAGCCCTCCACGCCATCGCGGACAAACCGAGCGTCATTCATGGGAAACAGATATTGTTGACTCCGAACGCGGGTGAATTCCAAGTTCTATCGAAGAATCCCTGGCCCACGGACAGCGAAGAGAGGAACAAAGCGGTCAAGAATCTTGCAAGGCGCTACAAGGCCACAATCATCGTGAAGGGAGCAGATGACTATATTTCAGACGGAGACCGGGTCATTGTGGACCGTGAGGGTTCTCCTTTCCTGACGAAAGGTGGCTACGGCGATCTCCTTGCAGGGGTCGCGGGTGCCATGCTGGCGAGGGGTCGATCCCCATTCGAGGCTGCGAAGGTGGCAGCTTACCTTGTTGGCAGAGCAGGAAGAGTGGTCTCGAAGCGACTCGGTGAGAGCACACTTGCAAGTGATGTTCTACGTCAGCTTTCGTCTCTCCTGCCGAGACGAAGCTGAGACGACAGGCTCGCCATGAAACCCCCCAACGTCTCTAGGTTGGGCTCGTCGGCTTGATCATTGCCTTGATCTTTTCGAGACTGATGACTGTCGGATCGAATTCGACGATCATCCGATTCGAGTAGGCATTAATCTCCGCAGAAAATATTCCACGAGTCTTGAGCATCTTCTCCTCCAAGAACGACGGTCGGTCAGGCAGCTTCGTTCCGGACAAGTCAACAATCCCCCTCGCCCTATGAGCCATCGAAAGGGCCATTATCTCCGGTTCGGTTTTTTCCGGCTTAGCTTCGGCCAAAGGACTCTCCACCCGGTTGTTCTACGTAGGCTAGTTCACGCTTGAGTACTTGAGTGGTTGGTCCACAGTGTGCCTCGAAAGTACACTTTGTATCCGCGAACCATCGCCCAAGCGGCACCGGTGCTCCGGCGGGGGGCTTTGTCGGAGTCAACCAAATAGCATATATTCGCTTCATTTCACCGAAGAAAGCATGAAAACGGGTAACCAATACCGAAAGGAACCAACCAATACAACGGAACGGAACGATTCGGGCTTTTCGCTCGCCAGCGAGAGGAGGCCCGGAACAACTGTGGGATTCAAACCCGACTCTGCACCTTGGAGCAAGTGGGCGAACCGGTTCGTCATAGGAGCAATAATTGAAGGTGCACTGGCTGCCGGCGCAATTGGATTTCTTCTCTACGACTCACAATATCCGATCGTGGCCGGCGCTGGAGGTGCGGCGAAGTACGTGGCAGGAGGAGGAGCCGGAAACTGGCTCACTGTTGGCATTCTCGGATTCATCATTTTCGGACCCCTCGCATGCGCGGTCACAGCCCTGTTCTACCAACACCTCGAGGTTAATCTAAGAGCGCCTTACACTGGACTGAGCAACATCTTCGGATGGCTCCACCTAGTGCTCATGAACGTCGGAGTCATCGTATCCACATGGATTATGTGGATCGGAGGGTGGCAGGCGGAAAACTTCATCTCAACGACCGGAGCTACCACCTACTGTAAAGCGAACCCAACTGTCGACAGCTGCAGCGTCCACGTGCAAGTACTAGGCCCGCTCGTCGACCCCATAGCATACTTTGCTGTTCTGGCGCTTCTCGGTGCATTTGCGGGTGGAATCGGCTATGTCATAGCCTGGCGACGCTCAATGAAAATAATGAAAGCTTCAGCATAACCCAAGGAGAGGATTTAAGCCGAGGGCTAGCTAGCCACCCTTTTTTCTATTCGTATGAATTCGGAATTAATGCCTAGTGAGGCCTCCAGCGGACGTGTCTAGGGTCCACATCCTTCATGGATCCATCCCGTCCGCCCTGCCGAAGCCGCTCACATGATCGCTACCACGGCCATTGCCAGTATGAAGCCCACTAGAAACACGACCAACTTCTGGAATATACTGTAACCGTTGGTGTAGAAGCCAACGTAGGTCAGGGTTCCGACCAAGAGTGCCGTGAGCGTCAGTATTGTTCCAATGATTCTTGAGACCATTCCACGGGAGGTTACTTCGGTTTGCCGCGTTTTGATCATCACAAGCGAGACTAGGGTAAATGGTTGCGGTACTCAATACATTACAAGTGCTGGCTAGTCAGTGATGCGAAGGCTCTAGATTGTGTTTCAAAGTGTACCATATGGATAAGTATTGAGCAGACTGTCCAGGTCCTTATGCCGCTGTCAGCGCCTCCATCAATGCAGAAGGAGCACGAGGAAATCTGGCACCTCATGTTGCGAGTGCAACACCTTTCTGGGAAGACCGGAAACATTGCAGAGAAGCTGGCAAAGGATCTGAAAAACCACATTGACAAGGAGGAGGCTTTCGCTCTGCCCCTGCTTGGCATTCTTCCGGACCTCGCGAACGGGAAGCTTAGGAACGGAGTTGCCAAAAGAGCCTCGATAGTAGGTTCCAAGTTCCAGAAAGAATATCCAGGATTGGTTCGCGGCCACAAGGAGCTACGGAAGTATCTCGAACAGCTCAAGAAGGTCGGAGCGGACGAGGGCCATTTGACCGCTGTGCGATTTGCCGAGAATCTTGAGAGGTATTCGAGAGAAGAGGAGGAAGTGTTCTACCCAGCCGCGCTCTTGGCCGGCCAGATAGCTTCAAAGCGGGCCCGTTCAAAGAGCTGATCGTTCGCCGACTTTTCTCATCTTGACTTTTCTAGAGCAGACTTGAGTTCTGAAAGCATTCTCTCGTGCTTCCTCTCGTCGGCGACTATGCTGTCGAGCTGGGATGATATGTGGCTGAGTATCGCCCTATGCTTCTTGGAGTCCTCAACTATAGCTTGGAGCGTTGTCATCAGCTGTGTTCCTGGGCTAGTCTCCATCAGCTTCGTGTAGCTCTCAATCACGTCTTCTTCGACTGCGATCCAGTAGGATACGTTCTCGTGGATGACCGAGTAGTATCCGGATTCTACGTCCTGCTCGACTTTGATCGCCTGGTCGAGGGTTTTGATATCCTTGATCACCCGACTCGTCTTTGACAATTCTTCACCTCCCATCTTACGTTCCGGGAAACAGCGCGTGTACTCCGTTGAGAATTGGTTGATAAAATGTGTCTGGGAAGAAGCCCGTGATCAGGCTCAGCGCGAGGAGCACGACACAGGGAACGAGCATGACCGCTGATCGTGGCTTGAATCTTGCGGTAGCGAGGTAATCGCTCTGCTTGTTGAAAGCTACCACGCGGATGATCCGGAAATAGTAGCCGATCGAGAAGGCGACGTTAAACAGCATCACGATCGCCGCTCCCGTCAGCAGCAGGCTCTTCGTTTGAAGACTGGAGAGGACGATGAGGAACTCGCTCCAGAACATGCCGAAGGGNNGAATAGGCCGAAGGGTGGGACGCCCGTCATGGCGAGCGCGTTGGCCGAGAAGAGAACACCCAGGAGTGGCCACTTTCGTCCAATCCCGGCCATGTCCTTCAAGCTCCGGGTCCCGATGGTGAATGTGACTATTCCAGCGAGGAGGAAGAAGAGAGACTTGAGAAACGCATGGTTCCAGATGTGGAAGATGCTTGCCGAGATCCCCGTTGCGGTGAAGGTGCTGATTCCGAGCAGGATGTAGCCAATCTGGGCGACGCTACTGAAAGCCAGAAGGCGTTTGATGTCGTCCTGTCCGAAAGCGGACAGGTTCCCGACCAGCATCGTAAGAACCGCGAGAAATACGAAGACTGGCTGGAGGAAACTGGAGAGAGATGAGCTGACGAATGAGCCTGCGATGATCCTTATGATTGTGAAGCTTCCAATCGCGGTAACAATGCCAGACAGCATCGCGCTTGCAGGGGTTGGAGCCGCTGGGTAGGCATCGGGAAGCCACGTGTGGAGCGGGACGATCGCTGCTTCGACGCCAAATCCGGCAATGATCAGTGAAAGCGCAAATAGAAGCCCCGTGTTTGATGCAAGACCGAGACTCGCGAGCGACTGGAGATTCAGAGTCCCGGCTATGTTGTAGACGATAGCGATGCCGAAGAGGGCGGTGATGCTGCCCGCTCCGGCGAGCATCAGGTACTTTATGCCAGCTTCAAGCGCCTCCCACTGGCTCTTGCGAAACGCGACCAGCCCATAGGCACAGATGCTCATCGCTTCCCAGAAAATGAACAGCGTGAGTAGGTCGCCGGCGAAGACTACTCCGAATACGCTCATTCCAACGAGGATGAGCAGACAGTCGAAGAGGGCCGCGTTGTTGTATGCCGCCATGTATCTGGCGGAATAGATGGAGACTCCGAGGCCGAGGATGGCTGCGATGACGAATACATAGAGGCCCAGTGAGCTGACGATTATTGTAGAGCTTAGTGGACCGGAGGCCATTGAGAAGCTTTCGACGCCAGTGGTCGGGATGCTGACCCAGATTCTCCAAGAGAGATAGAGAAACGCGAGATAGGTCAGGGATGATATGAGTGCACCGACATAGCTTCTACGGATCTTGAAACGTCTGGCAACTAGGTCTAGAGAGAGTGTGGCGAGGATGCCCACGCCTCCCGCTGCGAGCATGCTGGCGATTAGTTCTATCAAATCAGTATCACCAGCGCGAATAGCGCGACGACGATGATTAGCGCCCAGAGGTTGACTCCTAGGATGCCCGTTTGGAGTCCCCTGATCTTGCCTGAGACCCATATTGCGGGACGGACGAAGACGAGGTCGTACAGCTTGTCAAATCCGTAGCCGGCGACGAGTATTCTCTGCGATTGTCGGAGGAGTGAGGATCGTGCAACGAGATTCGGAGCTTGGTTCCCGTTTCTCACGTAGGCCAGGTAGGCTGGGACGATTCCGACGAGAAACGCGAGTAGCGATGCGACCACAGATAGTGGTTCGAGGCTGGTTGCCGCCGTCGACTTTAGCAGATTTGTTAGGGGTCCTTCTGTGAGGAAGAGGAGTAGGACTCCGAGGCTGAGTATCATCAGCGGGATCGTCATTACGGGTGGAGATTCGTGAGCCTTCGATTCGACGCCTTCTGCAGTGGGTTTGGTGATGAAGACTCTGAAGAGGGCTCGGAAGCTGTAGAATGATGTCATTATTGAGACGAGCAGGATGAGGCTGTAAAGCAGGAGGTTTCCAGCGTTTGCTGATGCTGTGAGAATGAGGTCTTTGCTCCAGAACCCGATGAATGGAGGAATTCCCGTCATCGCGAGGATTGCAAAGGTGAATGCCAGAAAGGTTAGAGGCATCTTGCGTCTGAGGCCGCCCATCTGGTTCATGTCCCTCGTGCCGAGGACGTGAACGACTGAGCCGGCGGCGAGGAATCCGAGCGCCTTGAACGCGGCCTGGCTCATCAGATGGAACTGCGCCGAGAAGAGTCCGAGACTGGTTCCGAGTCCCAGGGCAGCGAACATGAGGCCGAGCTGGCTTACCGTAGAATAGGCTAGGACTCTCTTGAGGTCAGGGGTCGCCATTGCCATCGACGCCGCGAGTACGGCTGAGAAGATTCCAATCGAGCCGACCGTGATGAGCCAGGTTGAATCGTTGACGAAGATCGGGTAGACCCTTGCGATCAGGTAGACTCCGGCGTTGACCATCGTGGCGGCGTGGATTAGAGCGCTGACCGTGCTGGGTCCTTCCATGGCGTCGGGGAGCCAGACGTGCAGTGGAAACTGGGCGGATTTTCCGACGGCTCCCGCGAATACGAGCAGTCCTCCAATCGTTAGCACGGTGGAGGAGATGAGTCCGCCTGAGGCTAGAGTTGTGAGGGCCGCAAAGCTGACGGTCCCGGTGTTGACGTAGATGTAGACAAGACCGGCTAGCAGTCCAATGTCTCCAACCCTTGTGACGATGAAGGCTTTCAGCCCTGCGCGGACGGCCTCTGGACGGTCGTACCAGAAAGCTATCAGAAAGCTGGAGCAGATGCCGACTAGCTCCCAGAATATGTAGAGCTGGAGTAGGTTCCCGGCCATTACGAGGCCGGTCATAGATCCGATGAAGAGGAGAACCAGTGCATAGTATCGGTCCTGGCCAGACTCGTTCTTCATGTAGCCGACCGAATAAACGACGATCAGAAAACCGAGGAGATTCACTATTAGGCCGAGGAAGACGGAGAGACCGTCGGTTGTGACTTGTAGCGTGAATCCGAAGGCGCTGAGCCAGGAGGCTGTGGAGGTTCTAGGGATCGGGCTGCTGTACAAGAGGAGAACGGACATTACGGCGGAGGCCAGCGACACGAGTATGGCGAAGGCCTGGCGGGCTCTTCCGCCGATTCTTCCGAAGAGAGGAACCAGTGGGACCGCGATGATCGTTGTAGCCCATGCTAGCCAGTCGAATGGTATTGTTGTCAGTGGCTGAGCCTCCGCATCTTCCACGGGTTGAGGGTCCCGTATCGCCTGTAGAGCAGAATCACGAGCGAGAGCGCGACAGCCTCTACGCTTGCGCCCATGACGATCGAAAATACTACAAGAGTCGAGGAGAAGAGGGATGGACCGGTGTCACCGAGTCCCGCGGCGAAGAGTGCGAGGTTGACTCCGAACACGGTGACCTGGAAGCCCATTATGTTCTTCACCAGGTTTCGGGCGGTCGACATGGCTGCTAGTCCTGAGAAGAAGAGCGCCGCGGCTGCGAGGTAGAGCGGGTAGGCGTCGCTCACTCGGTCTCGCCCTCCTTCGAGAAGAGATTAGCGACTACGAGAACCGCGGCCATTACGGGCACGATGACGAAGACGAGGTCCCAGGATTGGAGGCTCCAGAGGAAGCTGAGGTCGGTGGCCGACGCACTCNNCAACCGTGCTCTCAACGATCCTGTTAGAGGCGGGGACAATCCGTCCGAGCACGATTATGAATAGAACCAGACCGAAGACGGCGAAGACTGTTCCGAGAAGACTGTAGCGTCTGAAGCTTGCGGTCTCGGGTTGGTCTTGGCCGACTAACATTATGATGATCATGAACATGACGGAGACTGCGCCGGCGAAGGTTATGATGTGGAAGAGGCCTGCGTAGATCGCTCCGTACCAGA
>DAFH01000040.1 GCA_002495485.1 Candidatus Bathyarchaeota archaeon UBA185 | reverse complement strand
ATAGTGGCGCTGGAGCCGGGGAGGAGGCATCACCGCCGGAGACGGTGAAGGCATCTCGTGACATTTGGCTGTGCGCGAGGCTCATTGCGCCCCCGTCAAGAATGGGCCCTTCTCGACCCTTGTTTTTACACTAGTTCCGACTCGGCTGAACTGGGCTCCCGCAGCGGGTGCAGAATCTCCCCGGTGGAGAGACAGGAGCTCCGCATCCAGTGCAGTATCTTGCCATGCCTGTGAGCGGAGCGGGCCTCGCCGGTAAATCGAAACCAACTACCTCTCTGAACTTGGCCCGAAAGACCCAGTCTAGATTCTGGAGGTTGTCAGGATAGATGCTGATGAACCGAATCTTGTACTTGCGGTACTGGCTCATCTTGAACTTCATGGTCCTCCTGTACTCCTTGCTCACCGATGCCAGGCCCCAGAACTCGACATACACGTTGTAATCGGGAAGATAGAAGTCGGGATGGGCGAAGGTCTGCTTGAAAATCAAAGTGTCTGTCTGCGCACCTTGTTCGTAGACGTAGCGGATTCCATTTTGCGTGAAGTAATCGGCCACTCTCTGCTCGGATCTGCTTTTGACGACTTCGCCCTGCAATGTCCTTGAAGGAGTCCCATACTGCTTCTCTTCTTCGAAGAGTTTCGAGAGTTCCTTCAGGAGACCCACGAAACTCGGGATGCCAGCGTGCGTTAATAACAAAAATGGACTTGGAATCCAGCTTCCCGAACGCCATGTGCGTCTCAGTCATCGCAGTTCCTGCAGGTGGATGGGAGCCGTTGTGGCTAGTGTCATCGTGGTAGCGGCCTTCCATGCACGTTCAAGAACGAAGAAGTTGCCATCGCGAAGCGCGTAGTATCGAAACTTGACCTCGCCTGTCACTTGATTGATGCGCCGCAGTTCGAGCACGTCCGCCGTGTGACCTCGTTGAGGGTCCCGCAGTACCTACAAGGCACCTTGACAATCTCCTTCTGGAGAATTACGGTTTCCTTCCCTGAAGGCGTCTCGTCCCTCGCGAAATCTTCCTCCTCGTCGACAGATTCGCGGGAGTAGTTGTACCCGCACTTCCGGCAGTGGTAGGTTGTCCGTGTCGTTGTCCTGATTATGGGAGCTCTTTCCTGCCTAGTGGTCGTAGATTCCTCCTTTGTCGTGCCCCCTTGGCGGTTCCGCCGTCTGGTGGTCGTGGTGTCCATTCGATCCACAAGCCCGTAGGCTTTCTCGGTCTTCACGACCTCCGAGCCTAGAAGACCGATGGTATCCCTCGCACCACAAGACGGGCACTTGGTCTGCCTGTAGTATCCTGCTGCATACAGAATCCCTATGATGATGGCAAGAAAGACGAGCACTGGGAAGAGGTAGAACAATATCAGCGCAATGACGACGAGAACTACTGCCACAGGCCACGAGAGGTGCATCTTCGACCCCTCCTCATCGCGCGGGAGGCTTCTCGTTCTTTAATAACCGAAACTGCCGAATCGTGCAGGGCAATTGGCGCATGGACAGGCTTGCGGAGCTGGCCAAGACGATCAGGACGAAGAACACCACTGAATTGGAGATTGCCAAAATCGTGGGCAGGCCCGCGCTGATTGGGCACGTCGGGGAGTTCATTGCTTCCCAGATTTTTGATATCGAGTTGTTCGAGTCGGCGACGACAAAGGGGAGTGATGGTTACTTCAAATCCGGGGCGCTAGCTGGAAAAACGGTCAACGTCAAGTGGTATCCCAAGAGAGAGGGGCTACTCGACATTAATCCTCAAGAAGTTCCTGACTACTACATCGTTTTCGCCGGACCGAAGACTGAATCCACCTCGTCCAGAGGTGCGTCGCGACCCTGGTCGATTCAATCAGTGCATCTGTTTGAAGGCGCACCGCTGGTCGCTAGAATAGAGTCACGAGGAGTCAAGGTCGGAGTTGCAACCAGTTTGACGGGTGATCTTTGGGATGCTGCGGAGATCTATCCTGGTGACCGCGGTCCAATCCGTCTTGATGATGAGCAAAGAAGGAAACTGAGGCTATTCACCCTTCAACCTCCTGCCCTCTCCGAGTCCTAGCCTCGGCTGGCATGGTTGGGTTCTCATTTATCGCAGTTCATTCACCGTCTCGGCGGCAGCCAGTGGGTCACGCCTATGCTGTCGTGCACAGGCTCCCAGTCAGAGAGGTCCTTCTGGGTCTCTTTCGGCCCGTTTTCAATCATAGACGGGGCCTTGCTCGAAGTCGCATATAGGGCACCGCCAGAAAGAGGACGTTCTCTTCAGGGAGAGGGTTCGACGAACACGCCGTAGTCAGGGAGGTAGAAGTCANNTGACCCGATGGCTCAAGACGCTGGGGCAGTTTCGAGCTATGTTGGAGAAATCGCGAAGCGATTAGTCGACGCCGACCATGCGTCTACAATCCTGCTCATCGGCTCTTACTCGAGGGGAGACAGTAGGGAGACCTCCGATATCGACGTCGTTGTCATTTCACGGTTGGTTCACTCTGCAGCGGAACTCACGAAGCACCTCCCCGAATCCAAATACAAGCAGAGAGTGAGTCTCATCCCCTTCTCAAGAGAAATGTTTCGGGCGCTGTACCGAAACGGGGACCTTTTCGTTCACCACGTAACAACCGAAGGGAAGGTTGTTTGTGATGACGGTTTTTTCGGTTCTCTAAGCAAAGAAACAATGCCGGACTTCGGAAAAGACGCGAGAAGGGAATTGAATGTGGCAAAAGAGCGACTGACGATCTATCGGAACGTGGACGCATTTAACGACTACAATGTATATCCTGCATCTAGGCTGTTCGCCATTCTCAGCCAGGTTATTGTTGCAGGAGTCGCACTTCGCGGTGAGGCTGTCTTCAATCGAGGTAAGGCAATGAAGAGATTTCTTCAGTATTATCCGGAGACCCAACGTCAGATTCTGAAGCTCATCGAGCTTCAGCCATATGCTCAAGCGGCCTCGCGCCACCGCCCCTCCTCCGGTGGTCAGGTCGAAGAAATCTCCACATCTGACCTGCGGGGAATGGTGGATAGCCTTGAAATGGTAATTCAAAATGTCGAACACTCAACAGAGAACTAGAACCATAGACGNNGAGAAGATGCCCAATGCTGCTCGGGCCATAGAATTGTCGAGAACCCCAGAGACCATGCTCGAGAACTTGGATGAATACCAAAACAATGAAACTGTTGCTGCAGAAGCCATAATGGCTTTCCTGAGTTCGTTCTTCATACAATTCTTCGGGAATGGTTATGGGTTGGATGTGGACCCCATTACGTCCCAAGCCAAGGCAACAATCAATGGTATCACGGGCGGACCCAATGGGCCCAAGCCGGGACGAATGATTACGAGCCTGAATGAATATTACGCTCTAGTGGATGAACTAGCTATTTCAGGTAGTCATGTAATAGCATCTCTCAAGTCAGCGTACTGCTCAACCCTACCAACGGCGCTAAGTGCTTTTGTTGCCGAAGGGTCCAATGTTATCAGCAATTACAAAGAAGTCATGCAAGCCTCGGCACAAGTCTCCGCCTTGGTCTCTGCAATAGGAGCGTAGTGTACCTAGCTAAAGATGCGGGATTGCCAGAATCACGCCGATGGCGGCAAGCGCAAGCCCAATGAAGGTAAGCAGCAAGTTGGTCCTAGCAGATGCGTCCGCCGCTTTCTGAATCTGTCTTTGATTAATAGAGTCTATGATGGAGTTCAAGATATCCACCTTTCTTTGGATTGCACCCTCCATTGTTCGGACCCCGAAGATACGGACCAGCGACTCCGACGCTTCCGCCCTCTGCTTGAAGACCTGGCCGAAGTCTGTTTCGCTTAGTATCGAGAGGACAGACTCCCGCAATTCGGCTATTGTCCGAAATCCTTCCGTGATGTTCGCTGACCTCGAGAGCTTGCCGATCCGAGAATCCAACACGCCATTCAGCGTCTCTAGGGTCGCTTGTGACTGCCTGAAGCGACCTATGATGGGAACAATCACTTCGTCAATGTAGCTGCTAAGCCGAGGGTAACTCGAGCTGTAAAGGAAAGCCCCATACGGTGAGAATCTGTAGAATTCTGATTCAAGGTACCCTAGGTCATGGCTGAATACCTTCTCGATCGTCGCCTCGGTGAACCGAAGCTCCGGAGGGAGACTGGGAAGGACGACCTTGAGCAGGATTTGGTTCTCTCCTTCAAGCCCCTTTTTGGTAGGCTTGGGCGTTGCATCCTGCAAGATGAAAATCGGGTAGACGTAGGGGCTCCAATCCTCCGCGTTCCAAGAAACCAAACCGGCTCGAATCCAGGCCATAAACCGCCGGATGAGCGCGGATACTTGGTCGAGCTCGAGCGGGGCACCTGAGAATGTCATGTTTGGAAAGAGCGTCCCCACGGTCTTCATTGGAGCTAGATTTCGGATTTCGGACGTGGACGAGTTCTTTAGGTTCAGTTTCAGACTAGAGGATCCCAAGTATGGAAATTCCGGAGTATGGACGAAGGTATCAAACGCATTTCGATCAGCAATCGTTTTTCTCAGTCCATCAATCTCGGATTGAACTCCGAGGTTGAACGGGACTGCAGCCGTCCAGGTGAACTTACTGATCTTGATGACATCCGGACCCGTCTTCGGGCTCTCTGACAAGGCTGTTGGTCTCTTGGAATAACCGACTCCGGAATTCGCGGCGGTCAACCTCCTAATTTACCTATGCTTCAAGTCTTACCATCAGAAACGATACCCGGTTCTGCGATGTCGACAACCAAGAGAGTTGCGTTCACATTGGTTTCGCGCTAGCTCTCCTCAAAGTTCGAGAGACGATGCTATCGCTCCAGGCCCGTAAGTGAACCTAGGACCGTTGTCGCCGTGTATAGGGTTCATCGTACCCATGGCGGGAGTCACTTATCCTGCGTTGCGCTATAATTGGTGAGGGGCTAGGCTAGTCGTCACTGCTCAAGCCCTGTCCGTTGGCTTGCCAAATCGTCTGCGAACTGTCGCGCAACACTCGACAGCAACGTTATAGAAAGCGGCCTTTGACATTGTTNNCGGGCGCGGCCGGCATTCTACTGTTCGGATTCTTCGTTGCTTCTCTCGGCCTCCCGACCTTTGCGCAAGCAAATCCAGACGTTCTCGTGCTAGCACAGTCCCAAAGTGATTTCAGTTCTAGTTCTATGATTGTCCAGGCAATAACGAGTGCTGGCCTGTCATATCCAGCAATTCTTTGGAGCGAGTTGAACAATAGCGTGCCAGGCAATCTCCCGTACAAGGCGGTGATTGTAACAGACCCGGGTGGAAATTGCTGCCAATTGAGCGCGGATAAGCTGAAATTCGCGAACTACCTTTCGATGGGAGGCGGAATTGTATTCCTCGGTGGCTCGGTATTTCAGATGGGATTATCCCGAAGTGACCAACAGTGGCTAGGTGCCTATCTGGTGGGCTACACGGGAACAGAAAACGGTACCGTCTCAGTGGACCGGCCTCTTGGCACCAACCTCATGGCGGGTGACGTGCTCAAAGTCATGCCACCGGGCGAAGTGGGGGCTCAATGGGTAGATGGGTTGGCCAACTCTGCCCAGAAGTTGGCACAATGGAGCGGAGGCCACGTCCTCGCCTTTTCTTATCAGCGGGGGGCGGGGAGGGTGTACTATCAAGCCGATTTGAGCCCTGAACTTGCTGGGCAGCAAGGATACAATGGACTTCTAGCTCTGCTGTCGGCTGGGATAGGACTTGTCGCGCAGTCGCAACCCTCCCAGACATCAACGCAAACACAGGCATCCTATTCGACGACTACAGTCGTGACGACGCTTCAGATTGGATCCACATCTACTACAACACAGTTAGTCATCGTGCTGCCGGTGACAAATGCCCAACCGGAAACCACGTGGGGCTTGACTGGGACCCAGTGGACAGCTCTCTCAACTGTTCTCGCAGTATTCAGCGTCTTAATTGCTTCAATAGCAGTCCGGAGGCAGAAAAGGAAGTGACATAGTCATCGAAGAAATCGAAGTACATAGGGTTCATTGCGCCTCCTAGCTGCGAAACTCAGAATCGACTCCATTTCTCCCAAGCCACTAACATTAGGATTAGTGAACCGGCGACAGCGACTATTGCGGCCGAATAGTAAAACAAGTTAATCCCTCCGGCTAACGGTAAGAAAGAGCTCAGGGTCACAAGCGTTGCTAGAAGTGACATTGTCGCCAGCCGGAAGTACCCGGTCTCCTTGCTGAAACCAGCAAGGTCTCTCTTGGCGAGCAGAGGCCCTATGGANNCCTATGTCTTTGAAAAGGTAGTAGACCAAGGCGAACGCCAGACTCAGCAGTAGAATCGAAAAGAGTGCGCTGGGGCTCAAGGACCCGAGATGATCGGGAATCGCCCAAACGAGATGGATAGTTGCATTCCAGGGGTTGGTTCCCCAGTTCTTAGAAAATGTGTCTCCGTTTATTCGTTGGTAGTCTTTTGCTGTAGGCCTTAGGAATTCGTAGAGTAAGACCAAGACGAAAACAACGATTGTTAGCGCCTGCAAAACCTTCGGCCATGTCACGTTTCTAGCAATCAAGCCTTTTTTCTCAGGCGTCTGAGCTGCCATTCCCGATGTTTTCTCGCCCAGATTCTGTAACTTATTATGATAAAATCCTTAGCCATGCATGGGGCTCGTTGCGCCCCTGCCAGGAACGAAGTCCANNGCGGACCAGCAATGACTATTTGTTGCCGTCCACTCACTCGTGTTTGATTCGTACCCAGAGGCAAAGAGCACACTAAACGTGGATATTCGGATGTACTCTAGAGTTGGTTAAGGGAGTTCCAGCTTTAGTGGGTTCTTCCAGTAGAGATATGTTCCATGCCCCTTTGGACAGACATATCTGATTCTCACTGCGTCGCTACCTCCCCGAGGTTTCTTCTTAGTTGGACTGTTGTGGGATAAATCCGGAGGACTTGCCTTGAATCTCTCACCGCACGTTGAACATGCGAATGTCACAGGCCAAATAC
>DAFH01000157.1 GCA_002495485.1 Candidatus Bathyarchaeota archaeon UBA185 | reverse complement strand
CTCTGAGGCTATTCGGATATCGCAGGCTAGGGCGATACTTGCGCCGCTGCCTGCTGCGATCCCGTTGATCCTTGCTATGACGGGTTTCTCCATGTTTCGGATGCGAAGAATGATTGGGTGGTACTTCTTCCGTAGATGGTCTCCCAGCGAGGGATGGGCTCCACCAGCGTATCTCTCTTTGAGTCCCGATACATCTTCNNCAGCGCCTGTGATCACTACGCATCTTGTTTCAGGGTCCTTCTCCGCTTCTTTTAGAGTGGCGTAGAATTCTTCTCCCATCGGGTCATTGAAGGCGTTTAGGGCTTGGGGCCGGTTGAGCGTTATTCTTGCGATCTGGTTTTTCTTTTCGACTATTACTGTCTCGTAGCCCATTCTATCGTCCCTTGAACTGTGGAGGTCTCTTCTCCGTGAAGGCTCTCATTCCTTCCCGCATGTCCTCGCTTGAGAAGAGCAAGTAGAAGTTTCGCCGCTCGAACTGCAGACCTTCCTCAAGTGGCGTGTCGAATGCTTTCAGCACCGCTTCCTTTGCAAGGCGGGTTGCGATTGGGGCTTTCTGTGCAATCTGTAATGCTATCTTCTTGGCCTCTTCGAAGTATGCCTCTACTGGGACCACCCTGTTGACCAGTCCGATCTTCTCAGCTTCTCTCGCCATGATAGGCTGGCCAGTGAGAATCATCTCCATCGCCNNTTGATCTCGGGCTGGCCGAAGCGGGCCGTTTCTGATGCTATGATTATGTCGCAGTTCATGGCGAGTTCGCATCCTCCACCCAGTGTGTGTCCGCTGATCGCGCCTATGATCGGTTTGGCTGTCTTCTTGAGTCTGTCCCAGAGCGCGAATCTGTTTTCCTTGACTAGGTCGACGGGCGTTGCTTCTGACAGTTCTTTGATGTCGGCTCCCGCGGAAAAGGCGTCGTCGTTTCCGGTCAGTATTGTCGCTCGTATTCTGTCATCATGATCAAACACTTCCAGCGCTTCGACTAGTTCTCTAAGGGTCTCGAAGTTCAGAGCGTTGAGAACCTTGGGTCTGTTGAGACGAATAATCCCGATTGGGGGCTGGCTCTCGACTAGAATGTTTGCGTAAGCCAATTCGGTTTCGAAAGACCGACCGTTTTTCGGGCTAAAAAGAGTTGACGAGGCACGCTGGCGATTCGTACACGAAATTGTTCGAGGCGAGTTTTCTTTTGGTGAGAGCTATCGAGGCTTGGCTCCCAGGTATGTGTAGTATCCACCTCTGCTACCGGCGCGACGGGTAGCATCCCCCAAGTATCCCTGGTTGACCATCTCTCGAAGTACCTTTGGCGGGACCCATTTCTCGTCTCCCGTCTGCTCGTACAAAGCCTCTAGGTTGCGGAGTCGCGTGTCCAGTCCGACCAGGTCTGCAGTTTCAAATGGTCCTAGTGGATGGTTGTATCCGAGCTTCATTGCCTGATCGATGTCTCGAATGCTGGCAATGTCCTCTTCTAAGAGTCGGGACGCTTCCATGTAGAGCGTAAGTCCGAGTCGGTTTGCGACAAACCCTGGTTCATCACGCGCCACAATCGGGGTCTTCCCGATCATCTGCACGATCTTGGTAGCTTCTTGGATGGCTGACGATGATGTAAGTTCTCCCTTCACGATCTCTACCAGCTTTGTGACTTGGGCGGGGTTGAAGAAGTGCATTCCCAGAACCCTTTCTTTGTTGGACAGCGTTGACGCGATCTTTGTGATGCCGAGTGTTGAAGTGTTTGACGCTAGCAACGCGTCATGTGGTGCAACTTCTTCTAGGCGACGGAGGACTCCTTGCTTCAACCGGAGATCTTCAAAGACGGCCTCGATTACTAGGTTCGCGCCTTGACAAGCGTCTTCAATCGTCGTTGCCGTTCTGATGGCTCTGAGAGTCTGGGCTCCCTCTTCTTGAGTCAGTTTCCCTTTCGCAACCGCGGCCCTGACACCATAGGGCCCATTTGCGCTCTCGTCGATTCCAGTTGTCAGGGCTTGTTTGTTCTCGTCGGTTACCGCGACCTCATTTCCGTGTTGGGCGAATACTTGGGCTATCTGACGGCCCATCATCCCGAATCCTACAACTGCAATCTTCATTCTGGGCGTGATCCCTAATCCGCTTTTCTTAAAGGCGACGAAGATTCAAGACTCGCCAAAGGAAACTGAGGAAACGAAACTGGGCGCGTTGAACGTAGATGCATCTCGNNCGGAGGAGACGAAACTGGGCGCGTTGGCCGTAGACACACCTCGCTTTCGAACACAGGAGCTATCGATGGACACATGGGCTGATCTTGAAAGGCTCTTTCAGAAACCAGAAATTGGGGACGCGTGGTGGTGTTGGTGCACATATCATCAAGTATCATCCTTGACCCGGCCTTACAATAGGCAACCTCGGACGAGAAAGGAGCGAGTTCTGAAGAACCGTCGGGAGAAGAGAGCACTCGTAGAGAACGACCGTGCTCACGGGATAATCGTCTACGCGGGGACTGAGCCGGTTGGCTGGTGCCAGTTCGGAGTCAGAGACGAGTTGCCGCGCATTGACCGTAGCAGGAATTATCTGAAAACTGTCGAAGTTGCGGGGGATAGACTTTGGAGGATAACGTGTTTTGTCGTAGATAAGAGATTCAGGAAGCGTGGAGTTGCAACCACGGCACTAGCCGCGGCCCTCGAAGCTATAGCGAGGAAAGGCGGAGGCGTCGTCGAGGCAATTCCAGTCAGCAAGACCGACCAAGGACCGGGCTACATGTACACTGGAACTGTCTCAATGTTCAAACGAGCGGGTTTCAAGACCGTCAGCCCGTTTGGCAGTAGCCGGACGACGAGCCTCTTAATGCGAAAGACAATCTGACCTAGACCAGACAGGATGGCGGGCAGGGTTGGTCCCGACTGTGCATTAGCGTTCTTCCCTAATGCTCTCCCAACGGAATCTCTCAACAGAATTTGTAATGAGCATTTTCGTGACGCTTGCTACTGTCTTCTGCCGCACAGTTTCTTGAGAGTACCTTCTGAAGGTTGCTACGATTGTTCCGAGTGAGCGATCATTCGAAGCCGTTCCACCCTCCTCTTCTTTCCCGCCTCCCATCGCCTCTTCTCCTCAAGAGTCTGCGGTACGATGTCGGGTACCAAGGTGGGTTCTCCTCTCTCATCTATGGCGACGTATGTTAGATAGCAGGAGCCTGTGTGTGTGACGTTGCCCGTCTTCAGGTCTTCAGCCTCGATTCTAACCCCCACCTCCATTGAAGTTTTGCCAACGTAGTTGACGCTGGCTTTGAGAGTGAGGAGGTTTCCAACATAGACCGGGTTGTAGAAGTCCATGCGGTCGATGCTGGCCGTGACCGTGTTCATCCGGGCGTGACGGAGCGCANNGGTTCGCGTCGCTGGGCAGCATCTGAGTAGAAATCACAGACTTCGATTCCGTGACAGGTTTGGAGGGCCGCATGAGTGGACACCGCCTGCGGTCTCAAACTTTAGGTTTGGCCCATTGTTCTTCTGAACTTTAGATTCTTTCGAGATTCTGAACGGTGCGTTCGTTTCGGATCTGACCCGTATTTCGAGTTGTTTTGCGCTCTATCAGGACTACCTGCGCTTCTCTTTGTGCGACTGGTTTGTGTTCAACGCCTCTTGGGACGACAAAGAACTCGCCGGGTCCCAGGCGTATGTCCTTGTGGCGTAGTTTGACCGTTAATTTTCCCTTGGTCACCAAAAACAGCTCGTCTTCTTTTGCATGTTTGTGCCAGACGAATTCTCCTTTTAGTTTGACAAGCTTCACGTACGAGCCGTTCAATTCTCCTACGATCTTTGGAGACCAGTAATAATCGAACAAGTCAAATTTCTCGGAAAGATTCACTCTCTCGAGCTTCGGCCTGTGTGATTTTCGCGCTTCACTCATGCCCATATCCTCCCTTTCGCTACAACTAGTCGATTCTTTCTTTGCAACTGATAGATATGTTCAGGCGGTTTGTGAGCTTCCAGAAGTCTTGTGACAAGGAGGCGGGCGAGGAACTCTTGAAACAATTCGAATCCTTGCCCGTCAAAGAGACCAGAGAGTTTGAATTCGCGCTGCAGGAGACCGCGATGATTCTCCAGGTAATTATGAATCACCAGAAACGGCTGAAGGAAATCGACGAAAAGCTCCATGCAGAGTTGGAGTCGTGTCTGGATGACTCCTGTCGTTTGGTGGGGCCGGTGGGATTTGA
>DAFH01000122.1 GCA_002495485.1 Candidatus Bathyarchaeota archaeon UBA185 | reverse complement strand
AACTCAATTGACGTCGTGCGTTCCAAAATAAGCCATAGGATCAAAGGGCAGGTTCCGATCCTTGGAGAGTCTACTCGTGCGGAACTCTTTTGGCTAGAAAGAGAAGTGGAATAATCAGCGGGAGGTCCATGATGGCCCCGCCGAACCATGCTTGAGTATAGCCGAACGCGTTGGCCAGATACGAAAAAACAATTGGCGGCCAGAAGGAACCGAACAGGCTGATCGCGCTGACCCAAGCGATGGCCAGACTGTCATACGTCTTCTCGATCGGATTCATGTCCCTAGATGCTGCGATGCCGGCGGTTGTCCCGACTCCGAAAGCAAGTCCCCCAACGACAGGGCTCGTGGCGATGACGAGGAGGTTTGGCCCTGCACAGAGCGCGAGGGATGCCGAGATTGAAAGGCTGGAAACAATCAGGAGGAGCCGCGGATTTCTGGTCTTGTTGTATAGCCGCCCACCCCAGAGGGCCGAGAAGATTGGGACGATCACGATGGCTGAGGCTACCAGTCCGGCAATTGCCGCAGATGTACCAAGCTCCTTCTCTAGATAGTATGGCAGGAAGCTGAACACTAGAATGCTTCCGAGGTTGGGGCCGATCACGCCGAGACCGAGAAGTAGCAGACTCTTTTCCCTCAGTATCCTGACCAGTCCATTGAAGGATACGCCAGCTTCCCTCTGATCGCCGGGAATGAAGAAGACGCACGAAAGTGCTCCCAGCAGGAGAAGCAGTGCCCCTAAAGCGAGGCTTGGTCTCCAAGCGAGATAAGTGGCGAGCAGGGTCCATCCTAAGAGGCCGAGCAACCCGCCCACCCCGAAGCTGGATTGAACTATCCCGACGCCGGTGCCCGATCCGTTCCTCTCAGTCAGTCTTGTGATTATGGCGACTGAGGGTGAGAAGACGAATGCGAGTCCAGCCCCAATGAAGAACCGGAAGATTGTGATCTGGATTAACTGAGACGAGAGCGACTCGCCCACTACTGCAATGGAGGCTACGACCTGGCCAATTATCAGGACCCTTCTCGGACCCAGATTAGCAGACATTATTCCTACAGGTATCTGCATCAATCCGATTCCGACGAAGAAGCTTGATGTCAGAGCGCCAAGCCCTGAGACTCCACCCTGAAGGTCGGGACCCATCAGATAGTAGAGCGCGCCAACGTTGAACCAGTTAATGGCATAGACGACCGTGACAAGAATGAGCGAGACAATGGCTAGCCGTGTTGATCGACGGTGCATCGCAGAGNNAACGGAACGGGATTCGGTTGGCGATTGCAATGGACACGACGATTCTGAAACTGCTGGTCGTGCCACCATTCATTGCTGGAGTGAGCCTTGCCGGGCGCCGTTGGGGGTCCAGAATTAGCGGATGGCTCATTGGCCTCCCGGTAAACGCGGGGGTGATCGTATTCTTCATCGCTCTGGAAAATGGGAACAGCTTCGCTGCCAAAACTGCGCAAGGATCGCTATTGGGGACCATCTCTCTAGCCTTGTTCTGCCTGGCATACGCTCGACTCGTGCCCCTACTGCGAAGATGGTACCGGGCCATGACGGTCAGTTGGCTCGTCTTCTTCTCATCCACATTCAGCCTAGAGGCAGTTTCCGTTCCTGTCTTCGTTGGCTTTCCGATCGTCGCTCTAGTGCTGGTGCTCGTGCGTCAGGCCATGCCGACGACTCCGCCATCTGCTAGCGATCCGGCCCGCGACCTGACACGGATCAAGTTTCCATCGTGGGACATTCCCTTGAGAATTCTAACCGCTACGGCTCTCGTTTTCTCTCTAACAGTCGCAGCATCGCCACTTGGACCCCAGTTGAGCGGTTTGCTCTCGCCGTTCCCAGTCTACACGACAATTCTTACCGGCTTCACTCAGCACTTTGAAGGGAGCGTTGCAGCGGTCAGGTTTCTCCGCGGTTTCATTATTGGCCTCTACACCTTCGCTACTTTCTTCCTAGTATTGGGAGTATCCATAGAGACTCTTGGACTAGCTGTCTCTTTCGGACTGTCTCTAGCGACATGCCTAGCATTACACTATTTGTTACTGAAAGTCCTGGCCATCTTAGAGCCGTGGTAAGAATGGTCATGGTCCGGTTAGAGCTGTGCAACCGTCCCTTGTGACAAGAACAGTATGCTCAGACTGTGCTACGGGGTTTCCGGTCTCTTCCACGAGAACAGGGTAGGCACTCACACACTTGCTCCTGATCAGATCATAGATCGCCTTCTTCGCAATCTCTCTCTCGAACGCTCCACCGAGCCATCTGGACGCGAAGGGCAAGGTCGAGAAGTTCGAGTGGATGTACTCCAGGACCCTCTTTGAGTCTTCGTTTGTTGCGCCCTTCGGTTTGACGAAGCGGTAGATGTAGGCGCTGGACCCGTTTACCACTGTGCCCGCGGCGTTCTCCCGAGTCACAAAGGGTTCGATCGCGTAGACTTCTCCCTCTTCGATCCGTGACCCGTTCATCCCTGGGACGTTCGGCACGGATTTTCCAGCGTGTAGGTTGAATCGTTCAATCTTGTGGCCGGTTAGATTCGCTATCGGGCGCAGTCCGAATCTCTGAATAGTGGACTGTACCAGTTTTCCGATCTCTGACATCTTCACTCCTGGTCTGAAAGCCTTGATCGCATTCGCCAGAGCTTCGTCAGCGGCCTGGAGTAGCGGTTCGAGTCTCGGTTCGAAACAGACGGTGACCGATGTGTCCGTCGCATGCCCGTCTATCTGGACCCCAAAGTCGATCTTCGCAAGACATCCGGGCGGAATGGTCAACGGGTCGGCCGGAGGAGAAGTGTAGTGAGCCGCGACCTCGTTGATCCCCACATTGACTGGAAAGGCGGGTTTGCCACCCGTTTCTCGCATCCTTTGCTCGAGCCCGTCACAGATCTTAATCGCAGCCACGCCAGGCTTTGCAATCGACGGAACCTCCCTCCTCAGCTTAGCTACGATCTCGCCAGACTTTTTGAACGAGTCAAGGGCGTGGTCGTCGAACAAGCCGAACATCCTTTGGAGGGTAGACAACCGATTGAGACAACTTAGAGTTAAACTGATTTCTCGAAAGCTCAGATGCCTATCGTCCTTTCAGAAACGATTAACAGTAGGCTACGAGCATTTTCGGCTATGATGTTGGGAGTCGCCTCGACGAGCGTCGCGGGGACCAACCGGGGAGGGATTGTCTACACATGCCTCCCCACCAGGAAATGGTCTGGCTAGACAAGCAGGGTCACAGCCACAACGTCGCGACTTGCCACTGCTGGAGATGCCATATCCACAGGCTCGTGAGCCTAACGTCTGGTGGCAGAGTAGCAGAACACGAATCTGAGACCCCTCCCAGCAGCCTGAACCTCTCCACTACGCTCCAACCGTCACGACCATCAACAGTCACCGAGGCGGCTCCGGCCCAGTCTCTTCAGAGACGATGGCTGATCCTCGGCGTCGTCCTTGTCGGGTCCTTCATGGCAATCCTCGACGTTTTCATCGTGACTCAAGGTCTTCCATCAATCAAGACCACTCTCGGAGCCGGGGGAGCGGACTTGGAACTGGTCGTTTCAGCCTACTCGCTGGTCTACGCCGTATTCTTGGTAACGGGCGGNNTCCTGTTCGGCATGGCAGTCTTCACAGTTGCATCAGGCCTAGCGGGATACGCGCCAAATCCTTCCTTTCTGATCGGCGCCCGAGCGCTTCAAGGTCTCGGTGCCGCCCTAATGTATCCTCAGGTGCTCTCAATCATCCAGGTCACTTTCAAAGGATCTGAGCGAGCCCTCGCGCTAGCACTCTTTGCCGCCATCAGTGGGATAGGCGCGATCACCGGCAACATCCTCGGAGGTTTTCTGATACAACTCAATCTTGCGGGTCTGGCTTGGAGACCCATCTTTCTTGTGAACCTTCCAGTCGGTATGATTGGAATCATCGCAGGGTCCTTAGTCCTACGGCCAAGCAGAGCTGACAGGCCGGAGAGGATAGACCTTCCCGGCGTCGGGCTGATCAGCCTCTTCCTAGTCTCGTTGGTTCTGCCGCTAGCGGAGGGTCAACAGCTCGGCTGGCCCTCCTGGATTCTGACACTGCTCATATTGTCGTTTCTAATTCTGGGCGTGTTCGTGCTCTATGAGCGAAGGAGAAGTGCCAAGGACGAGGATCCGTTGTTGGATCTTGACCTGTTCCAGCATCGCTCGTTCGCGGTCGGCATACCGCTTACCCTCTGCTATTACATTACTTCAAGTGGATTCTTCTTTACATTCGTGCTTTTCCTACAGTCCGGTCTAGGTTTTTCCCCGTTGCTGTCCGGGCTCTCGTTCGCGATGATCAACGTCGGGTTCATCACCGCCTCGCTCCTTGGACCAAGGATGATCCCGAGACTTGGAACGCGCGTGCTCAGCCTCGGATTCATACTCGAGTCAGCGGGGTTCGGTCTGACACTTCTAACGCTGGACTCGTATGGGGTGAGTGTCAGTCTCGCCGAGCTTGCTCTGCCATTGCTCGTCGTTGGACTGGGCGCTGGCTTCGTGCTATCGCCTCTGCTTGGAGTCATTCTCACCGGGGTCCCGGAACAAGATGCGGGCGCAGCTTCGGGCGTAGTCTCAACCTCGTTCCAGATCGGCAACACCGTCGGAATCTCGCTCTTCGGACTGCTCTTCTACCGCTTCCTCGACAACCAGCAAACAACAACAGGATATCTTAACGCGATCAAATTGACATTACCCTTCTTCGCATTGCTCGCCGTCTCAGCATTTGTAATCGTCTTCCTTCTATCGCAGCACCGTATGAGACCCATCGTCCAGCGCCTGGAGACTCAACGCGCTGTCGACTAGGCCCTCCCTTTCTAAGCCTCTCCGATTGCTTGGCCAAACTAACGTACAAATATGGTCGAACGCCATTGAAGCGACGAGATTACTGTGACCGATCTCACTGCCTGTTAATCAACAAGTACCGCGCGTCTTCGGCCAAGAATTGTGAATGAAATGAGTTCCCCAATCCAAGAGACTGTCGGACCCCTGACTCGGGTCCGACTGGTCTTCGCCCTGGTCATCGTTGCCTACTTCCTGGACGTTATCGACTTCTCAATCGTTCAGGTGGCGCTTCCATCCATCCAGACTCAATTCGGCGCGTCACTCGCAGATCTTCAATGGATAATCAGTGCTTATGCACTGACCCTAGCTGGGTTCTTGCTGTTGATGGGAAGGACGGGCGATATCTACGGTCAGAAAAGGATCTTCGTTTCCGGACTCGTGATATTCACCCTTGCCTCCCTGTCCGGTGGTCTAGCCCCTTCGCTTCTCACTCTGATCATTTTCAGAGGACTCCAGGGAATCGGTGCTGCAATGACAACCGTCACAGCATTCGCCATATTCATCGGACTCTTTCCTGAAGGACCGGAGAGGAATCGCGCTTTCGGGGTCTTGGTCGCCGTCCTTTCAGGAGGATTTGCCGCAGGCTCGGTAGCAGGCGGCGTCCTCACTGTAGCCTTTGGCTGGCGATCTGTGATGTTCGTCAACGTGCCCATCGGCATCGTAGCAACGGTCCTTTGTCAGCGATTCTTCCCGAGCATGAAGGGTCGCGTCCAGAATCAGCATTTGGACGTCGCAGGAGCCGCCACGGTGACCCTCGGCACGGCGCTGATAGTCTACGCTCTAACCAACGCTGCAATAGTTGGCTTCGCGTCGTTGGACACGATCATTCCGCTAGCAATATCGGTGTTCGTACTCGGCTCGTTTCTCGTTATCGAGTCTCGTTCCAAGTCGCCTCTTCTCCCGTTGGACTTTCTGCGCAGAGGCTCGGTGTTGACCGCCAACGCTCTTGCGCTTGTCTTCACCTCAATGGTCGGAGGGGTTACTTTCATAATCACATTCTACCTCCAACACGTTCTCAACTACTCCCCACTCCAGGCGGGGCTAGGCGTGCTGCCCGCCGCCCTCATGTTCTTCTTCGTGGGTGGCTGGGGAGNNAGCCTCACGGATAATGAACAGATTTGGTATCAGACGAACACTCCTCGCAACTTCCGTCATGGTATCTGTCGGAGTGGCTCTGCTGGTTCCGATCTCGGCACAGGGGTCCTACTTGGTTATACTTCCTGGGCTCTTGTTGTGGGCTCTTGGAGCCAGCATAGGATTTCCCGCCGTCAATCTCGCTGCAGTCGCCGGAACGAAACACGGTGAGGAGGGGCTCGCATCTGGAGTCATCAATACCTCGTTCAGGATCGGCTTCCCTCTGGGACTGGCAAACNNGGCAATCCTCCTGACGGTTGCAGGAGCCTTTGATCCTCCGCCGCCTGCAAACGCGAGCACTTCTGCGGTTGCGGCTGGGGTTGTAACCGGATTCCAGTATGCGTTGGCTGCGGGGGCACTGCTGGGCCTGCTCGCCCTCGTAATCGCTCTGCGCATGAAAGACGTTAAGCCTCCGGACTGGAAGAATCAGCAGTGGAACGCATAAGGGAATCTCGCCGCGCTGCCCCACGCATCTAGGTTAGTCTGAGTTCTGTTCCTAGGCGCTTTGAGAGATTCGAAAGATCCTGTGCTACGTAGAAGAAGGCCATCCACGCGAATCTTCCCCAGCGACGCACTCCTTCCTTCTTCACCGATTCTGCTTTCCTCGCATTTTGCGGCTCTTTCTTGAAAAAGAGTTTTCCGAACACGTCTACTGACCAGGCGTCTATGGGAAACCCTNNTCCGTGCGGGTTGATGATGTCCGCCGCGTAGTCTCCTACGCCGGGCAATTCCATGAGTTTCTGCTTCGCCGCTTCCGTTGACATGCTAAGGATTTGGAGCGTATCGGGGAATCCTCTCGCGATGACCTTGGCGGCCTCGACTATGTACTTTGCACGATAGCCCAAGTTACATTTCTTTGCAAACTGTTTCGGATTGAGCGTCGCGATCCTCTCTGCCGCAGGCTCCACGGTGATGGCTTTATTGTCAAATTCGACTTTGTCCCCA
>DAFH01000037.1:4328-4474 GCA_002495485.1 Candidatus Bathyarchaeota archaeon UBA185 | reverse complement strand
AGGTTTGGGAGGTAGGGCATGTGGGCGACGACCTTCCTGAACCCCGATGACCTTCTTTTCTCGACGAAGGCTGACACCTGCTCGTCGACGAGCGGATTGAACTTCCAGCCGCGCGGGTTGCGCGTGAAGATCTGAAACGTCGTGCA
>DAFH01000037.1:4167-4322 GCA_002495485.1 Candidatus Bathyarchaeota archaeon UBA185 | reverse complement strand
CCAGCGGCGGGCGGGTTTATTGGCGTTTCACTTTGCGCCCGTGCGTCCTGTTCTATTGACTCGGTTCCCTGTTCTCTGCCTGGGCTGGAGGTTGCGGGATTGTGCGTGTGGCTGCGAGAGGTCGTTTCGGCGCAGGCCGCCGCTTGTAAGTTGCG
>DAFH01000037.1:4028-4158 GCA_002495485.1 Candidatus Bathyarchaeota archaeon UBA185 | reverse complement strand
TGCTTCTCCTCGGCCTTGTCAGGCTGGGCGCCGACGACTGGGAGACGATGGGCTGCGACGGGGTTGGCGGCGGTTGGACGTTCTCATACATCGTCACGAGGCGGGTCGGGGTCGGCTCGGTTGCCGAGGT
>DAFH01000037.1:718-3945 GCA_002495485.1 Candidatus Bathyarchaeota archaeon UBA185 | reverse complement strand
AAGGACACTTCAGAGACGGGGTCTAAGATGATGAACAATCGCCTCAGCTTCTCTCGACCCGCCTAAAGCGTGAGGCACTCGCGTCTTGGGACGTTCCGTTTATATCGAACCGAGCCCAAAGACGCTGTGTTCGGAAAATGATGCAGGTCCAATATGAGAAGATCTGCACTGAGATATTCAAGTTTGACAGGAGGGTGAGGTCCGCGCAAATCTTGGACGAATCAGGGCGGACCATAGCAGGCGGGATGAAGAAGGGGATACCTTCGCTCGAGCCGCAGAGCGAAGACNNTTCATAAAGAGAGAGAAGGTGAACATCATGACCTTCAACATGGGGAACAAGCTTGTGTTGGTCTCTACCGAGCCGGATTTCACACTCCAGCAGGCGCAGGACCTGAGAAATCAGATTGTGACAACGCACTCTGCTGACTTCGGATAAAGAAGGATAGGAAACGGGCCTAGTTCAGACCTAGCTCTGGGAACTTCGCCTGCGCGAGGCCTAGCTCCCCTTGAAGCGTCCTGATTCTTTCAGCGTACTTCTTCATGTCTTCCATGTTGTTCTGAATCTTAGCCACCTTGTAGCCCCGCCACGCCTTCTTCAGGGCTCCCCATGTCTGACCTCTGCTATACTGGGCCGCGGTGAACCACCGATTTGATATCGACCTCCGAAGCTATTTAACGTTGATGACCTGCATCCACTTCGAAAGGAATCCTAACTCCATCCTTGTCAAAGACGCCGATGCACGACTCGTCGTTGTACGGGAAGCCCATGATTACCATCACTCTGCCCGAGACGTGGAGCAGGTCCTCGTGCGAAGGGACTGCGTACCCCGACGGATGTGAGTGGGCGACTCCAAGGTAAGACATGTCGACTGGAAGCATGAACCAGTTGAACGACGAGTAGCTCTTCGCGTGAACAGCAGCCGGAGGGACCATCACGCTTGTCACCTCCGCGACTCCCTTCCTCGCCTTCCCACGTATGATCAGTATCCCCTCGTTGGGATGGGCCATCTTCGAATAAGAAAGGAGGCTGTCGACGACCTCTCGGGTGAAGATTACCTTCTTGATGGCCATGCGGACACCTAGGCAAGGCCCTTGACGAAGTTCGAGACGACTAGATTTCCGTCCGGCTTGACGGCGCTGTTCCTCTCGGGGTGGAATTGGAGGCCGTAGATCGGCAGCCTAGAGTGCCTCATTGTGGAGATAGCGCTGCTCTGGCTCCTGGCCAGCAGTCGGAAGCCCATGGGTAGCGCATCCACCACCTCGTGGTGCGACTCGAAGACCGTCATCTTCCTCGAGAGGCCCATGAAGAGCGGGTCTGGCGCTAGCACATCCGTCTCGACGAATCTGAGTGTGGGGCTGCTGTTCTTGACCACCTTCGAGCCGAACGCCTGTCCGATCAGCTGGTGCCCGAAACAGATGCCCAAGACCGGGACTCTGGCATCGGTGACCGCCTCTGCTTCCGCTGAGAACTTCCTCTGTGCGCGTGCCTCAGAGAGCATGTCTGGCGCACCACTGAGCACCACCCCGTCGTATCCGTTGAACAGCTTGGCGGACGACTCGCGCCAACCCTTGGTGGTAACCTTGGCCCCGTTCGCCTCCAGCGACGCCTTCAGCCTCAGGTACCTTTCCAACGAAGGGTAGTTGTTGACTGCGAGTACCCTGACCATGGAGAAATGAGTCGAGCCCTCTGCGGATATGAACCTTTAAGCGGCAGAACCTCCAAAGCGGGAAAAGAGTTTAAAAGCAGTCGGCCAAGCGTTCGTCAAAAGGAGTAAAGAAAACAAATTGTTTGCACCTTCGGCTGGGTACGACAGGGCGATCACAATCTTCTCGCCCGACGGCAGGCTCTATCAAGTTGAGTACGCCCTCGAGACCGTTAGGAGGGGGAGCCTCGCTGTGGGAGTGAAGACGAAGAAGGGAGTCGTGCTCGCTGTTGAGGAGAAGGGAAGGAAGCTCCAGAGCGGCGACTCGGTGATCAAGATGTTCCAGATCGACGACCACATAGGCGCTGTCGGCGCGGGGTACATACCGGACGCCAGAATCCAAGTGGACAACGCAAGAGTGATGGCGCAGAGCAACAGGCTGATATACGACGAGCCCGTCGATGTGGAATCGATAGCCAAGAGAATCGCTGACATGAACCAGCAGTACACGCAGTATGCCGGAGTCAGACCCTTCGGCGTTTCGCTAATAATCGCAGGTGTAGACGAGAATAGCGGACCTGTTGTCTTTCTCGCAGACCCAACAGGCACCTACTCAGGCTTCCACGCGATCGCCATAGGACAGGGGAGCGACCAAGTGAACGACTATCTAGAGAAGAACTACAGCGCAGACATGTCTCTGGACGACGCCATAACGCTAGCCATTGAGTGCATTTATTTGGTCAGCGAAGACAAGTCAGGGACGAGCCATATCAAAGTCGCCGTGGTGGATGCCGAGACAAAGAAGATGCGGCGTCTCGCTGAGCAAGATATCGCGAAGCACGCCTCCGGAGCCAAGACCAGATCGGACAAGCCACCCGCCAAGAGCGCCTAAGAAGCCGGTGACAGCTGTTGAGCGGATTCACTCGTGGTTCGGGCCAGACCAAGGCACGAACTCATGAAGCATCGAAGTACACTACCGTCCGTCTGGTCATAGCTGGGGAGAGATTCGAGATACTTGTAAATCCCGACACGGCCCTGGGCTTCAAACAAGGAAAGAACATAGAACCATCACAGGTCATAGTCGTTGACGAAGTCTTCTCCGATTCAAACAAGGGCCTCAGGGTAGGAGTTGAGAAGCTGAAGAAGCATTTCGACACCGAGGATGAGGCCCAGGCGGCAGTTGAGATTCTAAAGAGAGGAGAGCTCAATCTCACACAGGAACAGCGGAAGAAGCTCACCGATGAAAAGCGTAGGGCAGTCATATCGATTATCGCGAAGAACTTCGTCGATCCAAAGACCATGTTACCGCATCCTCCCATGAGAATCGAGCAAGCCATGCAAGAGGCGAGAGTGACTATTGATCCGTTTCAGGATGCCAACGAACAGTTGAAGGTTGTAATCGAGAAGTTAAGGCCCATAATACCACTGCGGTCCGAGAAGATCAAATTGCAGGTGAAGGTAACAGCCCAATACGCTGGGCAGGCCATAGGTGTCCTGAAGAATTTTGGGGAGATCGGTAAGGAAGACTGGGGGGCCGACGGCTCGCTTTCGGCAATAGTAGAAATACCGGCTGGCGGACAGCCC
>DAFH01000037.1:0-630 GCA_002495485.1 Candidatus Bathyarchaeota archaeon UBA185 | reverse complement strand
GGGGGTCAAGCTGAACCCCCTGACCGGGCCCTATATACCGAGACCCGATGACGAAGTCATCGGGAAGGTGATTGACATCAATGGTTTCGGGTGGGTTGTTGACATAAACTCCTGTTTTGACGGCTTCTTACCAGCCTCATTCGTATTCGGCAGGGAGTTTTCGCCGTCGACACACGACCTTTCGACCAAATTCAAGATAGGAGACATAATCGGCTGCAGGATCGAATCGTTCGAGAGATCTAGAGATCCTCAACTGAGCATCAGGGGACACGGCTATGGGAAGATTCCCAAGGGCGANNAGGGGAGCGATGATCAACATGATTAGTGAAAGGACGCAGTGCGACGTTAAGGTCGGGCAGAATGGGGTGGTCGTCGTAGTAGGACCGCCAGAGGGAATAGTAAAGACAGGTGAAGCCATCAAGATGATTGAGAGCGAAACACAATCGGCAGATCTTATGAAGAGAGTGCAAGAAATCGTTGGAGGGGAGGAAGATGGAACAAAAACGCAGACTGATTGATGATAGCGGCCTAAGACTTGACGGAAGAAAGTGGGACCAGCTCAGACCAATTACTCTGAAGGTTGGAACACTTAGGAACGCGGATGGCTCCGCCTACATCGAATGGGGGAAG
>DAFH01000092.1 GCA_002495485.1 Candidatus Bathyarchaeota archaeon UBA185 | reverse complement strand
ACAGAGCCCCACAACCTCAGCCGCAATTGGATTCATCATCATCGGAGTGGTAGTTGCACTCATTGTCGTGGTAGTAGTTCTCGCCGTCATGCTCACGCGGAGAAGACGGGCTCCGCCCCCTCCCGCCCAGCCCTACATGCCTCCTCCACCGCCTCCAGGGCAGACACCTCCGAGTCAGTAGCCGCGAAAGCCCCGGCCTTGGGTATCAGCAAGTAATATCAGCAGACTTTGCAAATCTCGCCACCAGTTCAGAAATGTCCAGTCACGGCTCGAAACAGAATCCCCAGTTTTCGAACGTCTCCGCCTTTGGCTTGGAATCATTCCCTGCTTCCACAAGTCCTCCCCAATTTCCGATCCCTCCGGCAGTCAGTCAGTCCAGGCCGGCAANNTTTCATACAGTGGACAGCTCCAGGATTACAGCCGGCTGCAGTCCCAGTTCTCCAGTCTAGTGTCGCAAAACTTCGCTCTGCAAAACGAGGTTCAGGCGCTGAAGATCCAGGTCTCAAACCCGACGCTGACGATGTGGACGAGTTGTATCCAGCCGTGCTACATGGCGCCGGGCAACTGGAGAGTCGGTGGGGTTCCGGACACGTTTGACTTCAACGTCTCGTTCACTGCCACCGTGCCAATAACGGTCTANNTCTACGTCCTAACGTTCCAACAGTACGTCCAATTCGCCAACTGCACCGGGTCTATCAGCTGCGTCAACACGACCTACACTCAATACGGGCCTGCAACCTCCTTGCAGGGAAGCGTGTTCACGCTAGCCGAGGGATGCTCAGACTACATGGCAGTCTTCCAATCCACGAGTAATGGCGTAATCTATCCAGATGTCAGCGTAACTTATCATCCAGCATCGGCACTGACAGGAGCCTGTTAGAAAGCCGCGTTTCTAGCCTAGAATCTATCTTCTCAGAGTGGCCTGAAGCGAGACTACGAGTTGGCCGTCGGATTCGATCGCGTCGAATAGGTGCGTGTAGGCCGGTATCGGATTGTGGCTTCTAAACAGGTAGGAGAAGTGTATCCCGCTCACCTCGTTCTGGAGACCTGCGTACGCCTGGGCGATCGCGTGGACTCCGCCACCGGACGGGTTTCGCGAGACGATCTCTCTAACCCTCTCGGGAACTGGAATGCCGAACCGTTTGCTTACGAAGAGGAGGTTGTTGAGACCGTGCGGGATGGACAGCTGGACGAAGACCGGTACTTTCAGGCCGTGGCTGTGGAGCGCGTCGATGTATTCTAGAACGAAATAGTCGTCGAAGGCAGAGTTGGTTATCATATAGTCTGCTCCTGCCTCGACTTTGCGGAGGGTACGGGAAATTTCCTCCTCCCTGTCCAGTGCGTACTGGTTCGTCACCACTCCGAGACAGGGTCTTGGACCTCCGTCGAAGACCGACCGGACGCCCTTGATGAGGTCCTCTGCCTTCTTGAAGTCGTAGTTCTTCAGATTGTAGCCAGCGTACGGGTCTCCGAAGACTACTAGAAAGTTCTCCAAGCCCTTTTTGAAGAGACTTGGAATGAGTTCGAGATCTTTTCTCCGAAAATCTCTACACGTCAGCGACGGGACCGCTTCGTATCCGCTCTTCTTGACGATGCACGCAGAGGCGATGCTCCTGGTCTGCGGTGTGACATGGAATTCCGTAGGGTAACTCTGGTCTTTCTCGCCGTTCCTCAATGCGGGGATCGCTATGGCATCTACTCTTCCTTCAAGAATCGGCAGGTGTATGGGCACGACGCGGTCGGGAATCAGTTCAGCGGTGATGACCGGACGACGGGTCTTTGCCCTGTCAGAGAGTCTCAGCGCAAGGCCTCCCTTGCAAGCTCTGCGCCCTTGACCGTGCTCTCGAGCTTCGCATAGGTCACATCCCAGGTCCTGGTTCGGAGTCCACAATCTGGGTTCGCCCAGATCTTTCCCGGATCATCAACGATCTTGGCTGCGTAGAGGAGACGGTCACGGACCAGCTCTGGGGATTCGAAGATGTTCCGTCCGACCGCTTTTCCAGAGGCTGGAGGGACGTGTCCTGAAAAGTCGTGGACGTGGACGACTCCCAGTCCGAACTCGCCGTCGTATCCGTTCTCTATGAAATAGTCGAGATCGTGGTAGCCTTCTCTATGTTTGGCGTCTACTCCGAGGCTCGTGCTGTCCCGGTTGGCGAACTCGAGTGCCAAGTGTTTACACTTGTCAAGCTTGGGGGCGTATTGTGCCAGTACCTTGTAGCCGATCTCGGACGGGTAGCAGGTGTGATCGCTGAACTTGCAGTTGAATCCCCTGACTGTCTCGTTCCACGCCTCTACGAACAGTTCCATGTCGGCCGGCTCAGGGTGTGTGGTGATGGCCGGCTCGTCGATCTGGATCCACTCCGCGCCTGCATCTACTAGGTCCCGGATTTCTGGACGTATTACTTGCTCGACAAAGTCGAGCAGGAACTCTCTCTTTCCTTCTAGTTTCTGTTTCTTGAGGCTTGATCCGGACCTCCGTCCGGCGTAGTAGCCTCCGAACGACCAGTCTACGAGCGTGTAGGGTCCGGTTATCGGGATCTTGATCGGGCCCTTCGCATTCTCCTTGACATCGATGAACTCTTGGAGATATATCGGATGTCGTCGATGAATCTTCGACTCGGCCACTGCCTTGTTGAAGTACTTGTAATCGAACGACTGGACATGTCCTAGGACTTTCATCCCTTCGACGCCGCGGATCACGTGCTCGTACATCTCCACTCGCTGCTGCTCTCCTCCAACCCCTTCATTGTCGAGCCCCGTACGCTCGAAGAGGCGCAGACCATAGATCGTTGAAAGCTCAAGGAGTTCGCGGACTCGATCCTTCTGGTCCCGGGTCGACAGGAGTTCTTTCGCGCGGTCGTGGTAGTTCTCGATGCCCAGTCGTCCAGCCCACTCCTCCGCTTCGGCCAGGTCGTTGACCGTCAAGGGCTGCGTGAGACCCTTCGTCCGCCAGCGGGGCTTTGCGATGCTTCCGATCTCTTGGGTCGGAAACAGCTTTGACAATTACTTCCTCTCCCCGACTAGTCTGGCCGCTTCTGCCAGGGATCGTGACTTTGCATCGGCCACCTTCCGCGGGACAAATTTGAGATCGGAATTCGGAACCAAGACAGTCCTGTCTGAGACAATGTGCTTGGATACTCGGGCAGCGGTCTCCGCTATCCATCTTCGATCCTCGACGTTCGACTCGCGCGAGTCTACGATTCCTAGAGCGATCTTCTTCTTTGTCTCTATCTTCAGCGGGGCATACTCTGTTTCGAACAGATCAAATCCGACCCCGTCGACCGGAAGTTTGAGAAGATGTGGGAGAATCGCCGTCGCGTCTCCGAAGTATGTTTGAAGGCTGATGGTGGCGTTCACGCCTTCGACGGTGTTCTTGAGTGCGGTCAGAGCAGTGTTCAGTTCGCTGCCGGTCATTGCGTTGTCCCTGTATGGCCGATAGACTAGGCAGGGTTCAGAGATCTGGACTTGGGAAATCCCCGCTGCGCTGAGCTTGCGGATTATCTCGTTCTCTGATCTAGCGAGGTCTGAGAGAAGGTCTGCGTTCGTCTTGTAGTGTAGGTTCTCGCCAAGCTCCGAGAAGCTGTAGGGACCGACCAGCGTTACCTTCCATGACTTCGATCTTGGCAGAAGGTCGGTGCGTACGAATTCTTTCGGATCGAACTTGGCGACAGTGACCTTTCCATTGATCGTCGGTTTCTTGAAGAACGTGTTCGTGTCGAACCATCTGGAGTATCGGGTCCCGGTTGTGACTCCGTCTAGGGATTCGACTACGGGTCTCAGCTGGTCTTGCCATGCAAACGCTCCATCCGAGAAGTTTTCAAAACCCGCATCTTCTTCCAGTCTGACCAGTTCATGCGTGTCCTCCTCGATCTGTTTCTCGACGCTCTCACGTTCGGTCTTTCCTCTGTCGTAGGATCGTGTGAGTTCGACTAGCTGCTCGGAGCGGGGATAGATTCCGCCCAGCTGTGCCGTAAACGTCATTTTCGATGTTAACGATTATTCCGATTATATAAGTTCTATTGTACGAATATTCTAATGGGAATGACAGTTTTGTCCAGCATTCATATTCCGAAGGGAATAACTAGGAGGTGAGCCATTCAACCAGCCAGAGTCATGCTTCCTTCGCTGGACGAGATTCCGAAGAGGCGGAAAGCGCTTGGCCTGACACAGTCGAGGCTGGCGGAGCTCGCCGGCGTGAGTCAGTCGATAATAGCCAAGATAGAGTCTGGAACCGTCGACCCGTCCTATTCGATCGTGAAGCGCCTCGTCGAGACATTGGAGAAGCAGAGCGTAGACACCTCTCGTCCGCGAGTCAGCGAAATAATGAGCAAACCGGTCATCTCGATCTCGCGTATGCAACTCGTCCGGGACGCGGTGGACCTGATGAAGAAGCGCGGCTACTCCCAGCTCCCAGTCTTCGACGGATCGAGATGCGTCGGGAGCATCTCCGAAAAGACCATTCTCGACCGAGCGGCCCGAGGCGAGCCTCTCGAGTCGCTGCTGAACAACAGGGTTAGGGATATCATGGACTCTCCCCTCCCGACCGTGAGCGAAGATACCCCGCTAGAGATGGTGCTCGGGCTCCTGCAGGGAAACTATGGCGTGCTCGTGACGAGGGGCGAGACGGCGATCGGAATACTGACCAAATCCGACATTCTGAAAGTAAAACGCTGAGTCCGGACCGACGCGTGATTCTGGGAGAATCAGGATCCTTCAGGAACAGGTTTGTTTCTGTCGCGGGCTGTTGACAGTAACAGCATCCCTATCCAATGTTGTGCCTCGCATCTTCTCGTCTCCGAATTACTCGACAAGTTGAGCTGATGGTGGAAGGGTTGCAAACGGGGCACAGGTTGATCGTATGCTAACCATTTTTGGCAAGAAGAAGAAAGACGAGGCNNCAGAAGACACCAAGACAGATACCCCCGCACAGTCAGGGCTCATCTCGTCGTCACCCACACCATCTCCAACGCCTCCTGTACCAGCCACCCCAGCCCTAACCCCAAGCCCAACCCAGGCCACTCCGAGCATGACTACACCTTCAAAACCCGCTCAGAATCCGCCTCAGCAGTCACAACCACTCCCCACTGCGTCTCCACCGCAACCAGTCTTCAGACAACCTCCTAATGCGCCGCTTCCAGCAGAGGAAACGTCCCTAACCAAGCTTCTACAGTCCCTCCTACAGGATATTCCTCTAGATGTAGTCTCAAGCTTCGGGACTCCCCAGAGCACTCCGGAGTATGTGCCCGTGAGGTCGACGCCTCCTAGCAGGGCCATGATTATAGGCCCCGGGAAGGACAGCGATGAAGACTGGGAAGAAGAGGGAGAGGAGAAGCCAGTCAAACCGCCCGTTCCTCCAGCATCAGGCAAACCGGCAAAGCCGGACATCCAGCCTCCAACAGGCAAGGTTCCAGCTCCTACTCCTGCAGTCACGCCAAAGAAGGATCAGCTTCCAGAAAAGGCCCCCGAGAAGCCCTCAAAGGTCGAGAAGCAGCCGGAGAAGCCTGCTCCCCCGCCCAAGAAGGAGCCGCGAGCTCCTCAAAGCTTCGACCACATATTCCAGCTCACCCAAGGCAATCTGGAGAACACTGGCCTGGTCATCATCAACGGGGCCGCAGGCTCAGGGCGTACGACTCTGTGCTCCGGTCTCACCAGCAACTACATGAAGCTGGGCAATCCATGCCTCTACCTAACAAACGACCAGTCGCCATCAGAGCTCCGCGACCAGATGAAGAAGCTAGGCACCGACGCTGCCCAGTATGAATCAAGCTTCCGTTTTATCATAGTCGACGGCTTTGCTGCTCAATCCGAATCGTTCAGCATGGAAATGTACTACGTCGATCAACCATTCAATTTCGACAACATAACGGAAGCACTGGTAAGGAATAGTGGAATGTTTGTCGGCGAGAAAGTCCGCGTAATATTGGACTCGCTAGACAACCTTGTCGCCAAAGTTCCGGCGAAGGATTTCGCCAAGAGCTTCACTGATCTCACCAGCAAGCTCAGGGAATCAGGCGCAACATTCGTCGTCACGATCGACATGTCGAAGCTGCCCAAGGATGTGGCAGGATCGTTGAACGATCTTGCCGACTGCGTTGTCGACTTGTCGAAGGACGACTCGGATCCTAACGGACGTGAGCTGAAGGTTCAACGACTCAACCACTCGGACGCCAAAGTAGAGGCTGAGACCTTCGAGATCGACGCCAGCAAAGGCCTCGTCTTCGTCTGAAGAGAACGGACGCGACGTGGAAATGTCCCGGAGAGATTCTCCTGGCTTTCTGACTAGAGAAACTTGTTCGTTATACCCAAGGCCTCGTTTGTCTTGGCGATCGACTTTCGTCCCTCAGTCTCTAACCCTGTGAGTGCGCGTATCGCATCCACATTCTCAGGAACGACGACGCTCTCGTTGTGCACCTGATAGACCATGCTAGCCTCTCCATTGGTCACGTCGAGAATGTCTTCCCAGAAGGCGACCTCCCACATGTCAGCCCGAGCTCTTCCTAGGTCACGCATCATCTCAGCCAGCGAATTCATACTGTCGATACCGTCTGAGGTCCGGACAGCTGCAAGCCTCGGGGCTCCCTTGAAAGCCTTGACAACATCCTTCTTGTCAGCCTCGCCCTTCAACTGGACCATTGCGAAGTGCAGGTGGCCGAGGTTGAACGGTCCCCTCGCTGCCATCGTGGTTATGTTCAGCTTCGGAAGGATCGTCTGAGCATCAGGACCCTGGTGTGAAGGAATATGCGCTTCAGGCACGACGGTGTTGATTAGCCCGTTTTTGTGGCTCTCCCAGAGGTCGGTTCCTCTACGGAAGAGGACTACTCGTGCCTTCTTGACGCCGATGGTGTTGGAGAGTGTCCCGACGGTCCTGCAGATCCCCGTCGTGTTGCAGCTCACAACCCTCGTTGCGGGCCTATTGAGATTCTCTTCAAAGTTGCACTGGGCGACGAAGGATGNNGTCGAGGGCTTGTGCAGGTTCTCTTCAAAGTTGCACTGTGCGACAAAGGATGATCCTGTAAGATCGTGTTTTTCTCCGCCCTGGAAGATTGACTTGACGCCAGCCTTGTCATACGTGACCTTGTTTTTTGCTCCGAGACCGGCCGGAGTGCAGTCGATGATCACGTCAACTTTTCTCAGAAGCTCGTCTAGAGTGCCGGAGACTTCCACGCCGGATTTCTTCATGTCGGGGAGTTTGTCTGAGATCGATGCGTAGA
>DAFH01000204.1 GCA_002495485.1 Candidatus Bathyarchaeota archaeon UBA185 | reverse complement strand
CCTCCGGATCTATCTCAGCCGTCGGGAGCATCTCGCAGCTGAGAAGAAACGAGTGGACGTGTTCGAGAAGTATCTCCCCAAGGTGGCTCAATTCTCGACGAAGCTGGCGAAGTCCAAGAAGGAGCCTGACATCAAGCCGCTGTTGAAGAGTTTGATAAAATATGGTGCCGAAGAGAGCAAGGAAGGAAAAGAAGAGCCACAGTAAAGGGCTCATGAAGGAGAGGAAGGAGCACGTGCTCACCTCTCTCGAACAGTTGGGAAGTCAAGTCTACGACCAGCTTGGCAAGAAAGAGTTCCCGAGTTTCAAGATGCCGAGCCGGTCTATTGCGAACATTCTCTACGACGAGAAGACTCGGCAGTACATTCTCGGAAAGAGAAATGTGAAGCGGAGTGCCCGGAACGTCGGTCAGATCCGGCCGTTCACTCAGCTGTTATGGACTGCCATGTTTACGGACGAGTTGACGGGCCAGAACAAGACTAGCACTCTTCGAGACGTGTTCTATTCTGCGCAGGCGTACGAGATGGACTTCCAAGATCAGCAAGAGAGCGATAACCTGATCACTGATCTAGAGACTGTGACTGGTTTTGCGCGGGAGGACTTCAACGTGTTCCCGGAGGAGCGTAGCTCCATCTTCGGCGATCTGACTGTCGAGTATACTGTACCTGGCTATGAGGGGAGAACGTTGAATCTATCGTCGCATCCGGATGGCGTCATGATTGGCCCCGCGTTGACGACGTCCGAGTTTGTTCGNNCGGCCCGATCGGAAGAAGGTGGACAAGGTGATCGCGATCGAGAAGGGGGGGTTGTTCACGCGGTTTATCGAGGAGCGAGTGCATCAGCGGTTCAAGGCTGTGCTGATACACACAGCTGGCCAAGCACCACGAGCGACACGGTTCTTGCTACGACGGTTGAATCAAGAACTGGATCTGCCCGTGTACATCTTCACGGACGGTGATCCATGGGGGATGCACATTGCGATGGTGATCATTTCCGGGTCCGCGAACGCAGCCCATTTGCGCGAGCTGAATACTCCTGATGCGATCTGGGGGGGCGTTTGGGCAACGGATATCGTGGATTACAAGTTGCCGAGTGATCCGTTGACCGATCTGGATGTTAAGCGATTGAACGAGCTGGAGAAGGACCCGCGCTATGCCGGGGGATTGTGGCAGCGGGAGATCGAGACATTCAGGAAAGTGAGGAAGAAATCGGAACAGGAAGCGTTCAGCCGTTACGGTCTGACCTATATTGTGGATGAGTATCTTCCGAAGAAACTGAAGCTGAAGTCGAACTAGCCCATGCGTTTCAAAGTGGAATTTCGGGCCGACCTGTTCACGTGCAGTGCTTCTCCACGTGTTGAGCTCGCGTTCTTAGACGCTGACATTCTATCTTGTTAACACTTGGAACAGAATGAAACTAGAGATGAAGGTACTTGCCCTTGGGGGAACCGGCAACATTGGTCGTAAGTCGTCGCCTAGGCTTGCTAACAGCGAGCTCGTTGACGAGATCGTAATTGCTGGCCGCGATCTGACTGAAGCGGAGAAAGTCGCAAGCGAGATCGGGGCGAAGGCGACCGCACTTCGAATCGATGCCTCTGACGAGATAGAGTTGTCCTCGGCATTCGAAGGGTTTGACTTGGTCGCGAACACTGCCGGCCCCGATTATAGGGTCGCTCTCCCAGCACTCAGGGCTGCGATCAAGACGGGCGCAAACTACATTGATCTCTGCGCGGATGCTCAAATCCTCGAAAAGGCGTTCGAACTCGACGATGCGGCTCGAGACTCTCATGTGAGCGCGCTGTTGGGCATGGGAATGGCACCGGGCTGGTCAAATCTGCTGATGCTGCACGCCGCGAGCCAACTCGATAAAGTGGAAGACCTGAGACTGTGCTGGTTCCTTCCGATTAATGTCTAGGGAACTCCTAGCGAGGTTCTGCAGGGTCTCAAGGTGCCACATGCAGGCAACGCGAGCAACGAGACCCTCTTCAGAGCATTCAGTGGAACAGCGCTAGTCTACCGGGACAAGAATTGGCTCACGGTCGATTCCATGCGCAACGGCGAAGTCATTGCCCATCCGCTCGGAGGATCCATCAAAGCTTACCCGGCCACCTCCAACGAAGTGGTCACGATGCCCCGCCAGATTCCCGGTCTCTCCCACGTCTCGGTTTTCATCGCATTGTCTCCTCCTCAGGTCAACTCACTATGGCAGGAGCATGGCAGGCAAATGGTCGCAGGAGGCATTGATCCTGTCATGGGTATGAGATCGTTCTACGAGAAGCTCAGGGTGGACCCTGGTCATTGGCTCAGTGAGCCTCCAGGGTCGCACAGAGAATGGCTGATCTGGACCAGCGCTACCGGATCGCTTCGGAAGCGCAAGGTCCGGTTGACCTGTAGACCTACATCATCTTGGTGGATGACGACCGTCTCTCCCTTCGTTACGGCTGCTCTACGAATCATCCGAGGAGAAATTTCCAAACATGGCATTCTAACCCCCGAAGGCTGCTTTGATCCCCTCCCCTTTTTCGAAGAGATGTCCGGTCGCAGTCGCGCGCTGAGTCCAGAAACTCCGCTGGTAGTAGACTCTCTAGAACAATTAGGTGAGTTCCTGCCGGCTCCTACTTGCGTGTTCGCGTTTCGATCTGGGGTGCGACTGACTTCGCGACTGGGGTTAGCCATTTCGAGAACTTGGGTTCTCGGCCGTGAACTACCTCGGAGTAGGCTTTGCGGAGGCGCTCGCATATAGGAAAGCTTCCGCGCCCGATCATTCTACCGTCGACCTCTCTCACCGGCGTGACGCCCGCAGCGGTTCCTGTAAGGAAGAGCTCGTCTGAAGTGTAGAGTTCTTCCCGTGAGATGTCAGATCTTCTGAACTCGATGCCTAGATCGGCTGCCATTCTAATGATCGAATCTCTAGTGACTCCTCTCAAGACTCCCGCCGACGCGGGGGGTGTGCTTAGTATCCCGTCCTTTACCCGAAAGATGTTTTCGGCGGACGCTTCAGCCACCATTGCCTCCATGTTTAGGAGAATCGCCTCGTCATAGCCCGCTTTCAGCGCTTCTATCTTGGCGAGGCCCCCATTTGCGTAGTTGGCCGTCGACTTGGCTTGAGGAGGTAGCGTGGAGGGATGAACTCTTCTCCACGATGATACTTGGCATCTCACTCCGACTTTCTCTGCCTTTTCTCCAAGATACGAGTCCCAGCGCCAAGCAGCAATTCCCAAGCTGACCTTGTTTGGGAGCGGGTTTAGCCCCATCTCGCCGTAGCCGTAGTACGCGAGAGGTCGGATATAGCATTCTTCGAGCTGGTTGGCGCTGACGGTTGACTTTATCGCCTCGATTATCTCGTTTGCAGAGTAAGGCATCTTCATCAGATAGATCTCTGCGCTCTCCATCATGCGAACGACGTGCTCCTTCAGCCGGAAGATCGCAGGCCCCCCGGGAGTCTTGAAGCATCTGATTCCCTCGAACACGCCCGTGCCATAGTGGAGCGCGTGGGTCAGAAACGGGACCTTCGCATCCTTCCACGGGACAAGCTCCCCGTTCATCCAGATCCAAGTAGACTCGAGCAATACCGAGCGCCTACTGAGCCCCGGCCTACTCGGAGCATTTAGACATTAGAGAAGGCTCCTATCGGGACTCCATCGAGTCCCAACGAGTGCTACAATCTAGTCGATGGGCACGGTACTGGTCTTGATGCTTGGTTGCCCCGCTTCGAGCTTGGACCATTTCGAGACGAGACCGTTGACTGCCTGAAGATAGTCTCTGTTATCGTAGTGCCATCCAGTTTCGTCTGTATACGTCTTGTAGGCGAACGTCTGGGTTATCTGGGTCGCCCTGTCGAGGAATATGTAGGAATAACCCACCAGGACCTCGTCTCTCGCTAGAGCTGAAATGAACGTCATCAGATTTGTGACCTCTTGCCTGGGAATGTATATTCTCACCGAGAGCGAATGCAGGCCGAGGATAGGCGTTATGCCGAGAACGAAGGGCGTTTTGGAGAAGACCTTCTCGGCATTTCGCATGAAGTTCTCATTCGCGAAGTCGACTCGAACCTCGCAAAGGTCAGAGAGTTCTGGAATGAACGGGAGAACACTGATCACATAGTCCGCAATGAAACCCTCGTCCACGAGGCGGTCGAATCTATACTTTGTAGCAGGCAATGTCATACCAAGAAGTTTGGACAAATCTGCGAGCGTTACTCTCGCGTTGAATGAAAGTTCTTTGAGAATGATCAGATCCTTCTTATCGAAGCCTCCTTCAGAAGCAACGGGCGGTTTTTTCGCCTCCGTGCTCTTTCCTGATGCTATTGCCCGAGCCCATTCCTCCCATTCGAACTTCCAGCTTCTCTCTTTGAAGTCATAATACTGGAAGTTTGCGAGTGGCGAATAGCTTTCTCCAAGCCAGTACAGCTGGAAGTCTTTGACCACGCCGCGAGTCACCAATTGGTCAAGATAGAGGCGGAAGTCCTGCTGATTCCGCACTGGTATGGCGTGAACAGAATAGTAGCCGTTCGGCTCTCCGGTGCACCGTATTATCTTGAGCCAGTAGCCAGGAATCTTCAGCGCGTCCCTGACCAATAGTTCCTTGCCGGGAAATGGTCTGGCTAGCACGATTGCTCGTACGAGTCCAATCTTGGAGTATGCAGGGTGAATGTAGGTGCTAAGGGCGTTGAGGCTTTGGAGTTTACCGACCCTTCCATACACGGTCGTGTAGGGAAGTTTCGACTTTCGCGAAATCTGCTGGAGGTTCCTCGGTCCGTACTGTTTCATGGTTTCGAGAATCTTGACGTTCTCTTGGTCAAGCACCGACATGACACGGTGTAGTCTGGCATACCATTCGCTAGCGCTGAAGACGCTCAATGACTTACCAAAAGAAATAGGGGAAATAGTTGTTTTTTTAAGCTTCCTGTGGTCTCACGGTCCTGGCCAGATAGGTATGGGACCCATTGGAACCGGAGGACCG
>DAFH01000058.1:11017-11182 GCA_002495485.1 Candidatus Bathyarchaeota archaeon UBA185 | reverse complement strand
TGGCATCTGGGTGATGCTGCCCTTGGATCCATGCAGTCTTCCGGCTCGCTCGTAGATTGTTGCAAGGTCTGTGTACATGTATCCTGGATATCCTCTGCGTCCAGGGACCTCTTCTCGCGCGGCAGATATCTCCCTCAACGATTCGGCGTAGTTTGTCATGTCGGT
>DAFH01000058.1:10772-11009 GCA_002495485.1 Candidatus Bathyarchaeota archaeon UBA185 | reverse complement strand
GCCGGGTCGTCTGCGAGGTTGACGAACATTGTCACATGGTCGAATGCGCCTTGTTCTTCAAAATCGTCCCGGAAGAATCGGAGTTCGTCTGCAGTGATTCCCATAGCCGCAAAGATCGTCGTGAAGGGCTCGTCAGATCCGATGACTTTGGCCTGTCTCGCTATCTGAGCCGCGACGGCATTGTGGGGGAGACCCGAGGCTGAGAACAGTGGAAGCTTCTGGCCGCGGACGAGCGTG
>DAFH01000058.1:0-10752 GCA_002495485.1 Candidatus Bathyarchaeota archaeon UBA185 | reverse complement strand
TCCGCCGTCTATCGGGCGTCCGCTGCCGTCGAAGATTCTTCCTAGCATGTCGTTCGAGACTGGGAGCTTGACCGTTTCGCCTGTGAATCGTATTCTGGTCTTGGCGACGTCGAGCCCGGTGGTTCCCTCGAAGACTTGGACGACTGCGACTCCGCCTCCGACTTCTAGGACCTGGCCTCTCCTCTCTTCGCCGTTGGGTGTTCTAATCCGTGCTAGTTCCCCATAGCCGACACCCCGCACTGACTCAACAAAGAGCAGGGGTCCAGAGATTTCCCGGATGGTTGTGTATTCTAGCCCCGCAAGTGCCATGGTCGACTATCTGCCTCCGATGTTCATGAACTGTACTTTGATCTCCTGTTCGATGTTCTGGGCGAAGTCTGTAAACTTCTCGGCCGGTGTCAGCCGCATCCTATCGATTTCGGTCTTGACCGGCAACTCGAGAACCTTCTGTAGCGGTATGCTTTCGTCGACTGCCTTCTGCATGATCTTGTGGTAGTCGAGTATGAGTTTGATCATTAGGTAGATCTTCTGTTTGTCGCAGTATGTGTCCGCCGGGTTGTACGCATGCTGCATTAGGAAGTCCTCTTTGATCATACGAGCAACCTCCAGTGTGACGCGCTGGCTCTCGGATAGAGCGTCTGGACCTACGAGCATCACGATTTCCCGCAGCTCATCGTCACGTTGGAGAAGGTTCATTGCTTCCTTGCGCATGGTAGTCCAGTCTGGCGCGATGTTCTTTCGATACCATTNNGATGTCCAAGTAGAGTGAATAGCTGGTCAACCAGTTAATTGCGGGAAAGTGCCGACGGGAGGCCAAGTCCGTGTCTAGGGACCAGAAGACCTTCGCGATTCTCAGAGTGTTCTGCGTGACCGGCTCGGAGAAATCGCCGCCAGGCGGTGAAACTGCTCCGACGATGGATATCGAGCCTACGCGAGTCTCACTGCCTAGGACTTCGACTCTCCCGGATCGCTCGTAGAACTCCGCAAGCCTCGACGCTAGATAAGCGGGGTATCCCTCCTCGCCTGGCATCTCTTCCAGTCGTCCGGATATCTCTCGCATGGCCTCAGCCCATCTGCTCGTCGAGTCTGCCATCAGAGCCACGTCATAGCCCATGTCGCGGAAGTATTCCGCTATTGTGATTCCGGTGTAGACGCTTGCCTCTCTAGCGGCAATTGGCATATTGGATGTGTTAGCAATGAGGACTGTCCTGTTCATTATTGGCTCGCCGCTTCTCGGATCGACGAGCTTGGGAAATGTCTCGAGAACTTCTGCCATCTCGTTTCCTCTCTCGCCGCACCCAACGTAGACGATGATCGAGGCGTCAGCCCACTTGGCTAGTTGTTGCTGGGCCATCGTTTTTCCGGTTCCGAAGGCCCCGGGAATTGTTGCGGTGCCGCCTTTGGCGACGGGGAAGAAGAAGTCGATTATTCTCTGTCCAGTCAGAAGAGGAGTGTTACTGGGAAGCTTTCGTCCGAAGGGTCTTGCAGTTCGCACTGGCCAAGTGTTCAGCATGAACATCGAAACCGGTCCGCTAGGAGAATCGAGTTCACCGACCGGTTCACTAACAGTATAGTCGCCCTCGTCAATGATGGTGGAGATTTTCCCAGACTGGCCGGGCGGGATCATTATTTGCTGGGTCACTAGGCTAGTCTCTTTTACGTGCCCGATGATGTCGCCCGCAGTCAGATTGGCGCCAGGCTTTGTCGTTGGGACGAAGTGCCATTTCTTGCTCTTGTCGATTGGCGGGAGTGTCAGTCCTCGTTTCACGAAGGGGCCCGTCTTCTCGAAGAGGACTGTCAGCGGTCGCTGGATTCCGTCGTAGATCTGCCCGGTAATTCCCGGTGCTAGTTCGACGGACAGTGGTTTGCCGCTGCGCTCCACTTTCTCGCCTGGCCTGATACCGGCTGTCTCTTCGTAGACCTGGACTGTTGCCTTGTCTTGTTCGATCTTGATGATCTCTCCGATCAGTCCCTGTTGGCCGACTCGGACGACTTCATACATTTCGGCGCCGAGCATTCCGCTGGCGACTATGACTGGACCCGCGACACGTTCTACTTTTCCAGGCTTGAAACTCGACATGACTATACACGTAATGGCGATGTGGCGAGTCGCGCGGCTGGGTTCTGATTAAAACCTTCTGCGCGCTATGACCAGTTACATCAGCCTCATAATCCGCGCGACGAACTGAACGGGCCTCTAACAAGTTCAGTTGTGATGGTTCCCATTGTTTAGAGGAGTAGCATCTAGGACAGCCCAGTCTAACTACAGGCGACTGATCCAAGTACTGGTCATCGGCTCGGACGGAGATCATTGTACGGAAGGAGCCTACAACGCGGCGAAGGAGGTTGGCGCCTACATAGCTTCCAAGGGCGCCATCACGGTTACTGGCGGTCTTGGAGGCGTCATGGAAGCCGCTTGCAGAGGCGCGAAGGAGAAGGGCGGTATGGTTGTAGGCATCATTCCTCACGAAGACATGAGCTATGCCAATGGTTTCTGTGACATCGTAATTCCTACTGGCATCGGATTTGCCCGAAACTTCGTCACGGCATATTCCGCGGACACATGCATAGTCGTGGGCGGTGGCGCGGGGACATACATTGAAGCATGTGTTGCTTATCAGAAAGGAAAACCAATAGTGGCCCTAACTGGGACTGGGGGGACGGCGGACAAGATCGCTGACACCTTCTTGGATGATAGGAAGACTGTCAAGGTCATGGCGGCTTCGAGCCCAGGTGAGGCCGTCGAAAAAGCTCTGGAATCCGCCAGTAACGGAAAGAAGGGATTGAAATACTTCCAGAGCGTCGCGCGAATGATCTAATTCCTAGAGAACCCTGGCATGATAAACAAATCGTCCAAGTCTAGCGCTGGCTTCGTCGGCATCTCCGCTTCTCTTTCCTCAGTCGTTCGAATTCGATGCTCCCAGCGTGAGCACACGTCGACTTGCCGGTTCGATATTTGCTAGTCTTCCCCATATCCGCGTTTGCCTTTAGACGCTGAAAGAGTGCCTGGGAGTTATTGCTTGGCGTACCGGACACTTGACGACACAGGTTCTTGGTGGGGCTGGGCGGATTTGAACCGCCGATTTCGTGGGTTCGCGGCCTTGGTCGAGCTCCCAAGCCACGCGGCCAGTCCAGGCTTCCGATCCTAAGCCTTCTAGACCTGACTAGCCGACAGCCCCTCAGCGCTTCGACCAGGCCGGTTTCGCTTTAGCTCTTACTATGAAGAGGTGGTGGGGAAAAGGAGGCAAAGACAAGCGTTCGGCCGTCCCGTTCTTGCGGCGTCGGTGCACTTGGATTTTATACCAGTACATGGGGCAGAATAAGGGAGCAACTAGACAATAGATCGGCAAGGAACAAGCACTGGAAACAACTGACCATAAGGTCCTAAAGGCATGCCTCGTCTGCAATCGAAAGTTTCTCGGCTGGGTCAGCGAAAAATACTGCAGCGCTGACTGCAGACTCGAAGGCAATCGGCTAAAGGCGAGGTTGCGAAAGCGCAAGAGCAGAAAGGCAGGCGAGCTGCGTGAAGGAGTCATCTCGCAACAGCTCATAGAACTCGGCCTCTCCGAGACCCAATATCCAATGTACAATCACGAGATTGTACCAACCATGTACGCGAACTTCACACTATACCATGCGAGAGATGGCAAACGGCACGTCAGGTCATACTATGATCTGCTGCGCGAAATTGCGAAACTGAACGGGACGAATCTGAGTACGATACTCGCGAACATGCGGCCCCGAGACGAGTCAAACTAGTCGTATTTTGGGATCCGTAGACCGAGGCAGGCTTTTCATGCATCCAGGGGCGAAAGGAATTCTCACTGCGCCAGCTTTCTGAGGTCATGAACTCTGCCCAGAAATGTCCCGTCGAACAGATATGCTTCTCCATTCTCGAAATCTACGGCTCCAGATCTCAGCACGGGTCCCATGTACTCCTTGTAGAGATCGGTCCAGCCTTCCGTCAAGGCTCGATTAATGGGCTGTCCACCCAGATAGTCGTTGAAACTCGGCATTATGACGCAGTCAGCATCGACAACTTTGACACCATATTTCTTCGCATACTCGTCAACGGGATCGCCTTCGTATTTGGACGAGTCGTGCTTGAGGACTCCTTCGGCCAGCTTCTGGCCACTACTTTTCGCTCGGACCCATGCCTGTCGAGTGATCCGAAACCCCAGAGGGTCCTTGAAGACGACTACAGGGTGGAGGTGGCCCATAACCAAGTTCTTGCATCCAAGCAGTGGTGGAGAGGGCCATGCGTGGCCGTGAAACAGGCCTACCGTGTTCCACAGTGATATTCCTTCAGATGTGCTGATCTTAACGCTCGGTGGAGTGAGTGGTTCTAGGTTCCCGTCGTGGTTTCCAGGGACGACTTGGATGTCGGGGATGATCTCGACGAGACCTTCGAAAAATTCGGGAACATACTTCCACTCTTCGAGTTCGACTTTTGCAACTGCGTGCTTCACGTCACCGAGGAGTATCAGCTGGCGGGGATGAACGTTATTGACGATATTGCGAAGCCTCTCGAGTAGGCGGGGAACCTGTGAAGGCACGTGTATGCCTTGGTGAGACAAGGAGACCTCCCAGCCCAAGTGTAGATCCGCAACAACTAGGACTCTCTCGCCCTGATTCTCGAGTAGGAGTGCTGGCTGATCCGCTACTGGTTTCACGATAGTTTCGGACACAGGATGGCAGATCTCAAGATTCTAGCAGCTACCTTTCCCCTTAAGGTCAACTGTCAGAGTTATTGGAAGGACGGAATCAAGTCTGCCCGATGGGAAGTGTGCTGAGGCGTTACTTGGGCGAAACTGGTTGACTACGATGGGGATGCTCGGAGAGGCCTTACTTCGTCCTGCGGTTCGATACTGGAACTTCTATAGTCGGTGAGACCGCGGATTTCACCAAGTTTCGTCGGGTCCTTTCAAAGGCAAGCCATTCTTCGAACTGCTTGTCGCTCATCGTCAGTAGATTGACGTAGTCGGCGACATGTTTCTTTCCGATGAAATCCAGTCCTTCGAGTTGCTGGATCTTCTCCTCCATCTCGGGACTGAGTGCGAGCTCGTTCATCTGTTTCGAGATCTTGATCAGTCGCGAGATGATCTCGTCATCCACTCTCGCCTCGATGCCGAGCTGGTTGAGTGCTTGGAGGGCTTCACGGATTCTCTGCTCCGCGTACTTTTCGCTTCCACCTTCGCCGTGGATGAACTCGAAGACTTCGGCCGAAGCGCGATAGTAAGTTTCGATGAAATGGTCAACCCTTTCTTCCTTGGCGATCTCTACTAGTCCTGCGTCGAGCAGTTTTCGAATGTGGTGGTAGATGGCCTGTGGGGTCTTCTGGAGCTCGGCGGCTAGCTGGCTGACGGTCATTTCCTTGGCGCGGAGTAGGTAGATTACCCGTCTGCGTGTCTCGTCTGCCATTAGCTCGAAGGCGTTGGGGTCGCGGATGAACTTGAACGTCTTCAATCTCTCNNTACTGATTAATAGCATTTTCTGAAGGGAACAGCTCATCATTTGTCTCAGTAAAACCAAGATTTAATAGGTGATGGCAGAGGTGGCCATTTGTGTCACAAAACATGAGTTTGAATGATGTAAGTCTAGATTTGGGAGGCAAGAAGGACTCCCGCCACGCTCATCACTCCTTGAAAGGGCAGATTCACCACGGACACAAGGCGGAGGGAAGCTCACTGCCGATCCAATGCCTTAACGCACCAGCTCTTGACACCCGAAGAAAGGCCGTAAAGAGCGCAACTCTCTCGCGAGAAGCCATTCAGGGCAGGGCCCAAACTAAGAGTCTCGTGGGTCAAGTGCGATAGGGGGCAAAGGCTAACCCTCACTCTCCGCTGAACCAAGGCATTTCCAATGCAATACCTAATCAGAGCCAGGCCGAGAAGTCAGCTTCTGCTGCCCAGATTCTGGGCCCTCTTGAACGACGGGACAATAGAGAAACAGGAGCCTGATGGTAGAGAGATTATTGCCTCAATGAAGAGAGCCGTCGTAAGGGGAGACATGGTCGAATGGTCCGAGACATGTTATTGCACTCCGGCATTGAAGCACGAACGAGAGACCATCTATGACCGTTTCTTCACGGAGATGGAGATAGAACCAATCGGAGAACCGACAACCATCAAAGGAAAGCCGTTCTGGGACTATCTGCAAGGACAATCCAGAACCGACGGCGAAGGAGATGCCAAGATCACGATAACCTCTCCGGTAAGATACGTCCCGATCAGAGCTGTTTGAACAGATCGGCCTTCGCTTCCTCGTAGGAAACCTATCATATCGCTCAATAGCATAAAATCCCAGAGACCAGTGATTCCAAAGCTCGACGAAGACGCAATTCTGAAGCGAGTGTCCCAGGAGCTACGCAGGACCCACGAACTCACGGACGAACAAAAACTGACTCTTTCAAGAGTCTTCGAGAAACGACTGCCTCCTGCCTTAGGAATAATCGAAGCTCGAAACGTCACCAGCTACCATTTCAAGCCCAGCGACAGAACCCTCTGGATAGTCAAGGGCCGGAGAGGCGACTATCAGGTGATGCCCGACAGCATGTTCTGCACATGCGACGACTACTACTTTCGCGTGATGGACAATAAGAAGCAACTCTGCTATCACTTGGTCGCGCAACAGATCGCGGAAGCACTGGGACGATTCGAGACGTCCGAGATAGCCGACTCGCGCTACGCAGAGATGACTGCGAAGTGGAGTGCCCACGTCTCGTCGCGGCGTAGCTGAAGGTTTTTGTAGCCGTTTCCCGCCGGTCCCGTTCTGACATGGTAGAGCTGTCGTGTCGTACAATCTCCCCCCGGACACCGAGTACTCGTTGCTCCAGCTCATACTGTACGTCTTCAGCTTCGTCGCCATCGTTCTGATCTTCCTCTACATCGCCAGCGAGAGACCCGGCCAGAAGAAGAAGAAAGAGGAAGAGGAAGAAGACTAACCCGCTTCTAGGGTTTAAGTGTCTCCGAGCGATGAATACGAGCATAGATGCCTAGCTCGGCCTTTTCGGTACTGAAGCCCCCGGTATTGGAGAGGCTGGAGAAAGAAGGCTTTCTAGAAGCCAGCCCCATACAGCAGCTCTCCATCCCGGCCATCCTCAGAGGCGAGAACGTACTACTGATCGCCCCGACCGGGACCGGTAAGACCCTCGCGGCAATTCTGCCGGTTCTCGACGAGTTTCTTGAGAAGCGCTCGTCCGAAAAGCTACACGGGATCTCCATCCTCTACATCACTCCACTGCGCGCTTTGAACAGAGACCTTCTCCGCAGGCTTGAAGAGATGGGACGCGACCTCGATGTCAAGATTCAGGTCCGGCACGGCGACACATCGATCAGCGCACGGTCCCAGCAGGCGAGGAGTCCTCCGGACATGCTAATCACCACGCCCGAGACTCTCCAGTCGATTCTTGTCGGTCGTAAGATGAAGGAGCATCTGCGTGCAGTTCGTTGGGTCGTCGTTGATGAAGTGCACGAACTCGCAACCGACGAGCGCGGAGTCCAGCTTTCCATCGCCCTTGAGCGACTCCTGGAGCTGACCAAGGCAGAGTTTCAGCGGATCGGACTGTCCGCAACGATAGGCGAACCCGAGAGAATTGCACAGTTTCTTGCCGGAACAAACCGGAAGATCAGTATTCTACGCTCTGACGAGGAGAGAGGACTCGAGATCACTATCGGCTCGGTCTCGCCTTCTCACAAGGACCAAGAGGAGGCTTCCGGGCTCGGCCTTCCGGCCTCTACAGTCGCGCGGGCTAGGAAAATTCAGCGGCTGATCGAGGCTCACAAATCCACGCTAATCTTTACAAACACTAGGGAACACGCCGAAGCACTCGCGTCACAGCTTCGCGCACTAGGCTCGACGAGCGTTAGGGTCCATCACGGGTCTCTGTCGCGAGAGCTCAGAGAAGATGATGAGAAGGAATTTCAGGAATGCAGACTGAGAGCGCTCATCTGCACCAGCAGTCTGGAGCTCGGCATCGACATTGGAAGTGTCGATTTCATCATTCAGTATACGTCGCCTCGCGAGACGACCCGATTGGTCCAGCGTATTGGACGAAGCGGGCACACTCTTGGTGGGACGAGTCGCGGAATCATACTAGCTACCAGCCCCGATGACATTCTAGAATCTGCAGTTCTTATCTCCAGAGCCAAGGACGGAAGGCTTGAGCGTCCCATAATTCACGAAAAAGCTCTCGACGTTCTTGCTCACCAGATTATTGGTGTTCTGTTGCAGGAGCGTAGGATGACGAGCGAACAGCTCCTCGAGTTGCTACACCGTTCCTATCCATTTCGTGAATTGCAACCAAACGAGCTTGACGATGCAATACGCCAGCTTGATGAGTTGCGCTTGATCAGAAAGTTCGGTGATACTTTCTCGCCGCGCAACCCGAAAGCGATCCAGTACTATTTCGAGAATCTCTCGGTCATACCGGATGTGCAGAAATACACTGTCTTCGATTTCTTCCGTAAACGCCGTATCGGGACTCTGGACCAGGACTTCGTGGCTAGACGATGCGTAAGCGGCGCACAGTTCATTCTTCACGGTCAGACCTGGAAGGTTATCTCGGTTGACGAAGAGAAATTACACGTCGAGGTAGAGGCGGCACCCCCGAGTCTCACCGCGATTCCAGGATGGGAGGGGGACATGATCCCTGTGCAGATGGATGTCGCGAGCGAAGTGGGACGACTACGGAGAACTCTCGCGACCAGCACGCAGCTAGGCGGGATCCTCGAAGAGCCAGAGAGGGAGAAGGTTGGTTCGACTCTCGCTCTCCAGACGAAACAGGCGAAGGTCCCGTCCGACAAACTAGTGCTCGTAGAGGGTTTTGAAAACAGTGTTATCATCCATACCTGCGCAGGCAACCTAGTCAACGAAGCACTGGCCAACGCAATGGCCGCTTTGTTCGGGTCCAGACTCGGGTCGAACATTGCAACTCAAGTGGATCAGTACCGGTTCGCGCTGATCTTTCCACGACCAGTTAGCGCGTACATGGTAGCGGAGGAGTTTGGAAAACTCACTCCCAGCGATCTGGAGACGATGATCAACGACACGGTTGAGCACTCAGACCTTTTCGCCTGGAAGCACTGGCACGTGCTCCGTAGAATCGGGGCGGTCAGCCGGCAAGCTGAGTACAAGGCTCGCCAGGCGAGACTGCTTGTGGACATTTTCAGGAACTCGATAGCAAACCGCGAGACGAGACGGGAGCTGTTTGCTGAGAAGCTGGATGTCGAGGGCGCGAAGAAGCTTCTCTCAATGATCGGCTCGGGAGAAATCCTCCTTGAAGCGGTCCAGGACGCCGGACAGTGCACGCCTCTCGCTCTTCCACTGCTTGACAGGATCGTTCCTCACGGTCTCTTGCGGCCGGCGGTCGAGGAGACTTCGATCATCGAAGTGATAAAGAGCAGACTACTGTCGACAAAGCTCCGACTCCTATGCATCAACTGTGGAAAATGGGATGGCATACGGACAGTCGAGAATTTGCAGCAGCAGATACGATGCCCGAAGTGTCGATCGACTCTCATCGCTGTCACATATCTTAGCAACGATGCGTTGCCTAAGATCATTCAGAAAAAGTTGCAGGGAGGAAAACTCCAGGCAGAGGAGGAGAAGGAGTGGATGACTGCTTGGCGGGCTGCGGGTCTCTTGCAAACCTATGGAAAGAAAGCAGGTCTAGTCTTGGCGGCTAGAGGGGTTGGTCCGACGACTGCGACGCGAATTCTGCGAAATCGTACAGGTGGGGAAGATGACNNGGCTGCTAGAGGAGTCGGACCAACAACTGCGACTCGGATCTTGCGCAACCGCACGGGCGGAGAAGATGACTTATACCTGAGCATTCTGAGAGCCGAACGAGAGTTCGAGCGTACCCGTATGTTCTGGGACTAGCCTATGCCGACGTCTTTTGATGAGCTCTTCAAGCAGCTACTATCCAATAATCCAGGCGTTGGCCGGGATCAGCTTCTCGCGCTGGTTGAACAGAAGAAGAAGGAATCGCATGGATTGTTGTCGGATGAGGGCGCGATCAGACTCGCGGCACAGCAATTATCAATCTCTGCTCTCCCAGCCTCCGGGATTGCGGATCAGAGAATCGCCAGCGTTCATGCCGGGCTGAACAACTCCACGATAACAGGACAGATCGTCTCGGTGGGTGATGTTCGCGAGTTCCAGCGTTCTGATGGGACGGCTGGGAAGGTCCTGAGGATGAGGGTAGGAGACTCCTCCGGCCAGATCACTTGTGTCTTCTGGGATGACATGGCGGGAACGGTCGCGAGGGAAGCTCTCACTGAAGGGTCGACGGTAAGGTTGCTACATGGTTACACGAAGCAAGGGATGGGTGGAGAGGTCGAGTTCCATCTCGGGTCCAAGGCGAGCTTTCAGATACTCAAAAGATCCGGCTCTGCAGAAAAACTCCAGCNNGCTCCAGAGCATTCCCGTGCCTCCAGTCTCAAACTTTCGAGCCTCGGATCAGCTCCGAGTTCGACTGTTGAAGCTTCAGAAGAGCCAGTCCGAGAAGGGTCCGACATGGGCTCTCTGTTCGAGCGAGTCGGGCTTGTTGACTGTCAAGTTCTGGGACAACCAGGCCCGAGACGTTCTCCCCCTGGGAGAAGGCGCGCTCGTACTGATCCAGAACCACTGGGTTACAGAGAGGAATGGCATGGTCTACGTCAATGTTGGGTCGAAGTCTTCCGTCGCCAAGGAGAGTGCGGATTTCGTGACGGAGACCCCGGTCACGTCGATAGGATCTCTGCAACCCGG
>DAFH01000053.1:6373-6550 GCA_002495485.1 Candidatus Bathyarchaeota archaeon UBA185 | reverse complement strand
CATGGCGTACATCAGGCGGGCAGTTCCAAGGACCTCTGTTTCGTCGGTCCCCGAAACCGAAGCCAACGCTCCAATGCCCGTAATTGCGGCACCGACAGATCCGAGGAGAGCAGAACTTACCAAAACAAGAGGTATAGGGCTAGAGGCGAGCTGGGTCACTCCAACAACCCCAAAGAA
>DAFH01000053.1:6158-6345 GCA_002495485.1 Candidatus Bathyarchaeota archaeon UBA185 | reverse complement strand
CGTAGGCCCAGAAGATGAGCACGAAGGCAGCCCCGAAGTTGCCGAGTCCGAAGGGTGCAAAAGGAGTGTAGTTGCCCAAGAGATTCGGATGAACTACCAAACTCCCCAAACCAAGGACTATGATAATCACAAGCGGAGCGAGTTTCACTATAGTCAGGACATCGTTGAGTCTCCCTGCCGCTTTGAC
>DAFH01000053.1:329-6066 GCA_002495485.1 Candidatus Bathyarchaeota archaeon UBA185 | reverse complement strand
AATCCGTAGAACTTGCTGAATGCTTTTGACGCGTAGGCATACGACCCTCCTACGTTCGGGACATAGTAACTGCAGTATGCGAAAACCATTACAAGAACCATGGAGACTGCTCCGGCGAGAATCCAAACCACGATGGCAAAAGGGCCGACCAGTCCCGCGGTGATTCCTGGAACGATGTAGATGTCGCTGCCGACTATCGCGCCTATGACTATATTCATCAGGTCGAAATACGACAACTCCCGGCTAAGTCCCAATTCGTCGTTCGGTGTTAGAAATTGGTTATTTTACCTCTGGGATATTCTCGAACGGAGTCCGTCACGCAATCAATTTATTCCGAATTCACACGTCGAGACAGGATGGGAGGAATCAGGATCAGGAAGGCAAGGGAGTCAGATTCGTTACAGTTCCTTAGCCTTCTTAACGCACTCGCAGTATTCGAGAAACTGGATCCCCCGGACAGCCATGCTGAAAGGCGGATTCTTGCTGACATCTTCACCAAGAAAAGGCTCGGGCTCTTTGTCGCGGAGCAGGAAGGCAAGCTCGTCGGTTATGGGCTTTACTTCTTTTCTTATTCGTCCTTCCTCGCCAAGCCAACTCTCTACCTCGAAGACATCTTTGTGCTGAAATCGAAACGAGGAAGGGGGATTGGAAGCCAACTCTTCAGGAAATGCGTCAGGGAAGCGGTCTTGACGGATTGTGGAAGAATGGAATGGGCAGTCCTGACTTGGAACAAGAATGCCATAGCTTTCTATGAAAAGATTGGAGCAAGGCGACTGAAAGAATGGCACTATTACCGACTCGACAGAGAAAAGCTGAATGAACTTGACGTAGACGGAATGGTCCCCCGAAACGAATCATCGCTACCACTTTGATTCGTTCACTCAGGAGTTCCAACCGAACTAGCAAACTGCACAATTATATGTGCTGAAATTTCCCCCGTCGATGTATGCCCCAAAGAGTGATGCTCTTCCGAGAAGCGGTCGGCAATGACAAGTACCTTCTTGGTGGGAAGGGCTACGGGCTGGTCGAGATGACCTCAATCGGGCTCCCTGTGCCACCAGGATTCGTGGTGACGACGGAGGCCTGCAAGCAGTATTACTCGGTTGGAGGCAAGATCCCATCGGGTCTGTTTGAAGAGATCCGCAAGAAGGTAAAGGCAGTAGAGACGCAAACTGGCAAGAGGCTGGGTGACACAAAGGCCCCGCTTTTGTTTTCCGTTCGTTCCGGGGCTCCCTTCTCGATGCCTGGGATGATGGATACGGTTCTCAATCTCGGTCTGAATGATAAGGTGGTTGAAGGCCTAGCTTCAAACTCCGAAAGGAGGCGATTCGTCTACGATTCTTACAGACGGTTCATTCAGATGTTCGGAAAGATTGCGCTGGGCGTGAATGGCCAAAAGTTCGAGGACATTCTTGAGAGCCACAAGAAGAGACTGCACGGAAAATCGGACGTCGAATTAAGTCCTTCCGAACTGAGACTCGTCATCCAAGAATTCAAGGAAGTGATCAGACACGACACGGGCCGGGAGCTTCCTCGAGATCCCTGGACTCAGCTAGAAATGGCGGTGGAAGCGGTCTTCCGTTCCTGGAGCAATCCGAGAGCAGTCGAGTACCGGCGCTACTACAAGATTGCCGACGATCTCGGAACGGCCGTGACTCTGCAGCAGATGGTTTTTGGAAACATGGGCCAGAACTCCGGGACCGGCGTAGGCTTCACGCGCAACCCGTCAACGGGAGAGAACAAGCTCTACGGAGAATACCTTCCCAACGCTCAAGGCGAGGATGTCGTGGCCGGAATACGCACGCCCGAAAGTCTCGACGTGATGCCCCGCGAACTCAGAGCAGAGCTAGGGAAGATCTCGGAGACTCTTGAACGGCAGTTCAAGGAGATGCAAGACTTCGAGTTCACAGTCGAGAATGGCAAGCTGTACCTGCTACAGACCAGGAATGGAAAGCGTACAGCTCAAGCGGCTGTCAAGATCGCTGTCGACATGGCTGGTGAGAAACTGATCACCCGCGAAGAGGCGGTTGTCCGGATCAACCCCGCCGAGATCGACCAACTGCTACATCGAACCCTGGATCCAAAGGCCCAAGTCAAAGCGATCGCGAAGGGTCTCAACGCGTCGCCTGGAGCTGCGTCCGGAATCGCTGTCTTCGACACCGACGAGGCCGCTAGGCTCGGAACGAAAGGCGACAAAGTAATACTTGTAAGACCGGAGACAACGCCGGAAGACATCCGCGGCATTATTCACTCCCAAGGAATTCTCACCGTCAGGGGCGGGATGACGTCTCACGCGGCGGTTGTGGCGCGAGGGATGGGAAAGGCGGCGGTGGTGGGCTGCAGCTCGATCAAACTAGACCTAGACAATGGCTACTTCAAGACACCCGAGGGCATGATCGTGAAGAGAGGCGAACTCATAACCATCGACGGGTCGACGGGAGAAGTGATGCTTGGAAACGTTCCAATGATCGAGCCCGAGTTGACTGAGGATTTTCGGACACTGCTGGAGTGGGCTGACAAGTCGAGGAGGCTCGGCGTCTGGGCTAACGCGGACAATCCAGAAGCGGCAAGAAAGGCAAAGGAGTTCGGGGCTGAAGGTATCGGGCTCTGTCGGACTGAACGGATGTTCAATGCTCAGGACCGATTGCCGATCGTACGTGAGATGATCATGGCCGAGGACGAGGATCACCGGAAAGAAGCGCTCAGACGACTTGTTCCATTCCAGCTCAGCGACTTCAAAGACATTTTCAGCCTGATGGCGGGAAGACCGGTAACCGTCCGGCTGCTGGATCTTCCACTGCACGAGTTTCTCCCGTCTGCCGAGGAGGTCGTGGAGGACATGGAGAATCTGAGGATCAAGCATGCGCCGCCATCTTCAATGGAGGGAGAGGCGCGTCTGCTCACGAAGGTGCACCAGCTCAGCGAACACAACCCAATGCTGGGCCACAGGGGATGCAGGCTCGCGATAACCTATCCGGAAATCTACGAGGCCCAGACCGAGGCAATCATTCGGGCGGCGATCGAGGTCAGAAAGGAGCTCGGAAAGACGGTGCGCGTCCTAATCATGCTCCCATTGATCAGCAACGTCAACGAGATGATATTTCTGAGACGACGCGTCGAAGCAGCGGCCGAGCGCGTGTTCCAGGAGATGGAAGAGAAAATCGATTACAAGGTCGGGACGATGGTGGAAACGCCTAGAGCCGCATTGACGGCCGGAGAACTCGCTAAGCACGCGGACTTCTTCTCGTTTGGGACGAACGATCTGACGCAGACGACATACGCCTTTAGCCGTGACGATGCCGAGGCCAAGTTCATGTCCCGATATCTTGAGAACAAGATCCTCACCGACAGCCCGTTCGAGGTCCTAGACACTCAAGGAGTCGGGAGACTCGTGAAACTCGCGAAGCAGGAAGGAAGAACGTCGAATCCTCATTTGGAGGTTGGCATCTGTGGAGAGCATGGTGGAGAACCGAAGAGCGTGGCCTTCTTCCACGAGGCTGGCCTCGACTACGTGAGCTGCTCTGCCTATCGAATCCCCGTGGCTCGGATCGCTGCGGCACAGGCGGCCATTGCTTCGACGAAGACGGTCAGCACGGTCTGACCGAACTCGGAAGGCTTTATTGGTAGCCATCTGAGATACGCGGCTCTCCCCCGGAGGATCATGGATTGAAGCAGCGTCGCCCGACGAACCCCGAACTGCTTGAGGCGATACATTACCTCATGATGGCGGGACGGCAGTATCAGACGCCGCTCTGGATCACGGTCGCCAGCTTCCTAGGCAAGTCCCACAGGACACGGATCGTGATGAATCTCGGCCAGGTTTCACGGCACGTCAAGGATGGAGAGGTAGTGGCAGTGCCAGGAAAAGTTCTGGGCTCAGGTGATCCTAAGGAAAAACTGACCATCGCAGCGTTCAAGTTCTCGCCGAGCGCTCTCGTCAAGGTAAAGAAGGCAGGCGGACGATGCATTCCCTTCTCGACGCTCGTCGAGGAGAATCCTCGCGGAACAAACGTTAGACTACTGCGATAATTGAGCGACTGGGCATGTTCGGCTAACACGCTCGCAGAATGGACTAGGGCGTGATTCTGTTTCTGTCCCTCGGGAACATCGTAGCTTCGCGGATATTCTCTCTGCCCGTGATCTTCATGGTCAGCCGCTCTAGTCCGATGGACCATCCTGAATGATAGGGAGCCCCGTACCGGAACGCGTCAACGTACGATTTGAAATTGTCCGGATTCAGCCCCTTAGCCTTCAAGCGTTCTATCAGTAGACTTGGCAGATGTATGCGCTGGGTTCCGGAGGATACTTCCAGCCCATTGTAGATCAGGTCGAAGGCTCTACAAGTCTTACCGTCGAGATTTGGCATCGCGTAGAACGCCTTCAACTCCAGAGGCCAGTCAACCATGAAGAACGCTTTTCTCCCGACGAGCCCTGCAAGCTTCTTCTCCTGCGTCTTTGAGAAGTCCACCCCGTACTCTATCTCCTCACCACTCTTCCGAAGCATCTCGACCGCCTGAGAATATGACATTCTCGTCAACGGCAGACTCACAGGCTCCAGTTCCTGGCCTAGCCGTCTCAACTCCTCTCCACACACCTCTCGGACCGTCTTCACACAATGCGCCACATATTCTTCCAAGACCTTCATCACGTCCACATCGGTCGCAAACGATTCTTCAATGTCCATCTGCCGCACCTCGTTGAGGTGTGTTGGTTGCTCAAACTTTTCAGCGCGAAAGATCGGCAGTACAGTGAACACCTTCTCAAATGCGATCGCACACATCTGTTTGTACAATTGTGGGGACTGGGCCAGGAAAGCCTCCTTCTCGAAATATTTTAGGGAGAACAGCTCTGCACCGCCCTCGCTTGCGGACGCTATTATGACGGGTGGTTGAATCTCCACGTAGTGACGCTGGCCAAAGAACGTCCGGAACGATTCGAGAATCTACGACTGTATCTTGAATATGGCATTTGACTCCTCGCTCCGGAAATCCAACACACGCCAGTTGAGCCTCGTATCCAACAGAGCGTTGGAGACACCACGTGGGTCCAACGGCAGCGGAGTCGCAGCGCGGCTCACGACCTCAACCAGGCTCGGAATGACCTCGATACCTCGCTTCGCAATCTTGCTCGGAACGACGGTCCCCTTAACGAACACTACATCCTCCTGATGAAGGCCTGAAATCTGTTTCAAGACATCGCCAGGGGTCTTGGCCTTTGGAGCGGTTACCTGGACGATTCCGTTCATGTCTCGGAGAAGCAGGAATGAGATTCCTCCTAGGACTCGCACATCATGAACCCAGCCGGCCAGAACAACTTCCTCGTTCAAACTCTCATCTAGCTGAGAAGTGAGATGGGTTCTCTTCAGCCGGAGAGAGAGTCCCGGCTCAATAGCGGCGGACATCGAAATTCGTGGGGAAGTGGATAGGACTTTTCTTTTAGAACTTGTTCCGTGGTTCAACGCTGACCTTGGATACGGGTCGATACCCGGCCAGCGTCCGTCCCTTCTTCTCTGAGGTAATCGGCTTGGCGCTAGCGAGAAAGGTGCGGGGAGAATTGGGTATGGCGTATCTGCCTAGCAGTCGTATCCGCCGCTCGGGTACGCCGTTGCTGCTCCTATTGGAGCGGCGCATCCGATGACGCTAGCCGGTGCTAGTATTGACGTGCCGGTGCTGAGTACAGAGCTGCCGACCTCGTGCATTAGTCCCGCGTACGATCCGATGCCCGGCAGGACACTGCC
>DAFH01000053.1:0-135 GCA_002495485.1 Candidatus Bathyarchaeota archaeon UBA185 | reverse complement strand
CCGATGTCACCAGTCCAGATGTAGGATGCTAGATCTCCGCTGCTATGGAAATAGTCGGTATTGATTCCCGCAGTGCCACAAGTCGTGCCGGTAGACGTCAGTGTACAGCCTGTCCTTGTCAAGGTGAAGTCGCCG
>DAFH01000072.1 GCA_002495485.1 Candidatus Bathyarchaeota archaeon UBA185 | reverse complement strand
CAGCAAGAAGTGGGTCTACGAGCAGTACGACCACGAAGTGGGTCTGCGGACGGTCCTGAAGCCTGGGGAGGCGGACGCCTCACTGCTCAGACTCCCCAACGGATCCATGCTTGCAGTGAAGGCCGACGGAAACAGCAAGCACAGCCACCTCGACCCCAGAAGGGGGGGCGCGGGGTGCGTGGCCGAAGCCTCGAGGAACGTGGTTGCAGTCGGAGCCGAACCTTTGGCCGTCGTTGACCACCTGCAGTTCGGCGACCCTTCCGACCCGGCCGTCTACTGGTCCTTCTCAGAGTCCATCCGAGGGATGGCGGACTACTGCAAGGCGCTGGGGCTGCCAGTCGTCGGAGGCAAGGTCAGCTTCTACAACGAAGACGGCGAGACCAAGACAGCAGTCAAACCCTCGCCAGTCATAGCTGCACTAGGACTACGAGACGCAAAGGCCCCAAAGATAGGCTCAGGCCTCCAAGAGGAAGGAAACGACCTCGTGATCATCGGAACAACACAGTCAGAACTTGGCGGAAGCGAATACTATGAAACCGTCCAAGGAATTGTCGGCGGTCAAGTGCCCACGATCAATCTGAGAGCCGAGAGGACCGTTCTTCGAACAGTCACTGGAATCGTCAAGTCCGGACTAGTACAGGCCGCTCACGACATTTCCAAAGGGGGACTCGCCATTGCTTTGGCAGAAATGGCCATTCAAGGCCAGAAAGGCATCGTTGTCGACCTGGGCAAGATACCAGCCAAAACGGACAGAATCGACCAGCTACTATTTTCTGAGTCGAAGCCGAGATTCATCATAGAAACAAAGCCAAGGAACACGGCCCGAATACTCCGACGACTGAAAACCGCGACAACCAGAACCGCAAAGATTGGCCGGGTCGCCGGCAATAGAATAGAACTCAAACAAGAGTCCGACTCGATCATTTCGATCCCTTTGAACGTCGCCACGAACGCTTGGTCGCAAACGTTTCCGAAGACCATGGAAGCAACACCATGAAAAACCGATTCCAGGAGTTTCTAGAAAATGCGGTCTCGAATCCATTTAGCGAATTGTGTCAAGAAAGACCTATACACGGCCCGAGGCTGATCGGTGTTTGTCGTTGAACTCGAAGAACCTCGCAGGCGAGAGGTCAGCGAGAGCGAGCAGACTAGTTTCGACTCGCTCAAAATCAATCTCCACCCAACAGTTGGAACTTCGAGCAATCGACGGCGTGAAGGAGAACTGCGGGATCATCGGAATCTACTCATTGAAGGATGAGTCCGTCGCGGAACGGATTGTGAAAGGACTATCCGCGTTGCAACATCGGGGACAAGAATCGTGGGGGATTGCAGTCCCCGGCGAGCCAATCATCAAGGGTCTAGGCCTAATCGGGGTCGGAGCGGCAACCAACGCGAGAAAGATCCTACGCCTACAGGGAAATCGCGGTATCGGACACGTCCGCTACTCCACCCGAGGACGGACAACGCTCGACAACGCGAGTCCAATGGATATCAAGGGCGAGTTCGCTATAGCCCAGAACGGCACGGTCGCCAACACGGAAGACGTCGCTCCGCTAGTCACCGGCGAGTTTCCCATCCTTGACGATTCGAATGATACGCGACTAGCAGGCTATCGGCTCTTGCAGCACTATCGTCGCGAGCACGACTGGACCCGGGCCTTCAGCAAGCTCTCCAAGGAGTTGAGTGGCTCCTACTGCTTCATGATCCTAACAAAAGAAGGCGAAGTCCTAGCCGCGCGGGACGAGTCTGGATTTCGGCCGATGTGTCTCGGATACGACGACGAGAGCAAGACCCACATCGTCGCGAGCGAGAGCTGTGCACTGACTGCCCTACACGCCGATTTCGTCCGAGACGTACAGCCAGGCGAGCTAGTCCGTCTTAACGAGAACGGAATCACCGTTACCAGGTTTGCAGAATCGCCGCGCCACTATCACTGCCCATTCGAGTACACATACTTCGCACATCCCAGCTCGAACATCGAGGGCCACAACGTCTACGAGACGCGCAGACAACTAGGCAAGGTTCTCGCCCGGAAATATCCATTCCACGCGGATGTGGTCATCCCGGTCCCCGACTCCGCACGGCCAGCCGCCCTCGGCTACTCGGAGGAGAGCGGCATCCCGATGGAAGAGGGACTGATGAAAGACCGCTACCGAAAGAAAGGAAACCTGCGAAGCTTCATCGAACCAACCGACGAGAGCAGAGAGGAGATTGTTCGCGAGATCATCACAATAAAGCCCGTGGTCGAGGGCAGACGAGTGGTCGTTGTCGATGACAGCATCGTCCGCGGTACCAGTAGCAGGAACATCGTTCAGGCATTGCGCGACGCGGGCGCAAAGGAGGTCTACATGGTCGTAACGTTCCCTCCAATCCGCCACCCGTGCTACATGGGAATCGACTTCCCCACACGCGAAGAACTGTTGGCTAGCAAAGTCGACGGCGACACACTATCGATATCCGAGCTGAACAAGAAGGTTGGAAACGAGATAGGAGTCGACGGACTAGGGTACAACGACCTCGACGGGCTCACAAAAGGAATAGGACTGCACGAAGACGAGATGTGCTTCTCATGCGTCACAGGCAACTATCTCGGACTGAAGAAGAACCCGATCATCAGAACACGCGAAGAGATGAAGGCCTAGCCCGAGGCCCTGGCCAGTCTCCGAATGAGAGTCCTAATCGTCGGAAGCGGCGGCCGGGAACACGCAATAGCCTGGGCCATATCTAGAGAGCCAGACGCGACCAAGATCTACGCAGCACCGGGAAACCCCGGCATTGGACAAATAGCCACGTGCGTCCCGATCGACGCCACCAGCGTCCAAGAACTAGCCTCATTCGCATCGAGTGAAAAGATCGACCTGACGATCGTCGGACCTGAGGCTCCACTGGGAGCGGGCATCGTCGACGAGTTCCAGAAGAAAAAGCTCAAGATTTTCGGACCAGACAAACGAGCTGCCCGGATAGAAACCTCCAAGAGTTTTGCAAAAGACCTCTGCTCAAGATACAACATCCCATCACCCCACTGGGAGACCTTCACGGACGCGTCGCTCGCAAAGAAAGCACTAGACCATCAGGGTCCACCTTGGGTGATCAAAGCGGACGGACTAGCCGCTGGAAAAGGAACCACAGTGACCAACGACAGACGTGAAGCAGAGACAGCAATTCAGAGAGAACTCAAACGGGAGCCTGGAAGGATTGTCATGGACGAGTTCATCGACGGATGGGAGGCAAGTCTTACAGCAACAGTCTCAGGCGGCCGAGCACAGTGGCTGACCCCTGTTTTTCAGGACTACAAGCCGATCTACGATGGCGACACTGGACCGAACACTGGAGGCATGGGAGTCTACTCTCCAGTCCCGGCCGTGACACCGTCACTCGTCGAGAAGGTTAAGAGAAGAATTCTAGACCCTTCGATCAGCGCTTTGGTCAAGGAGAAAGTCCCGTTCAGAGGCATCCTCTACCTCAACATCATCGTCAAACACGGGACCGAGGACCCTCGACTCTTGGAGTTTAACGCCCGCTTCGGAGATCCCGAAGCCCAAGGCATCGCACCATTGGTCAGCCGAGGACTTCTCGCTCACATGAGTGCAGTTGCCGAGGATTCCATCAGACCGCCACTGCCAGAGTGCTCATCCTCGGCCTCCGTGGTCGTCGTTCTCGCATCTGCAGGATATCCAGCTAGTCCCGTGACTGGCGCTAAGATCACACTCGGACGAATAGCTCAGAGCAATGTCGTACTCTTCCACGCGGGCACTACAAAGACTCCCGCTGGAGAACTGGTTACGGCGGGAGGCCGAGTCCTCGACGTCGCAGCGACTGGCCCCGATGTTCAATCGGCACGCGAGGACGCGTATGCCGCGATAGGCACTTCGATCCATTTTCAGGGAATGCAGTACCGCCGAGACATAGGAAGCGGTGAGATACGGCGCAGAAGATTGGAACAGATCCAGACGTGAGATTTTGACGGAAGACTGCGTATTCTGCAAGATCATCAGACGAGAACTCCCATCCTACTCGGTATTCGAAGACGAGAACTATGTCGCATTCCTCGACATTCGGCCAATGAATCCCGGGCATACACTCGTCGTCCCGAAGAAGCATGACCGATGGGTCTGGGATGTCACTCAGCCAGGACAGTACTTTGAGACGACCACGAAAATCGCTAAGGCTCTCCAGAAGACTATGCAGACGGACTGGGTCGCAGCGGATGTTGCGGGAATGGGGGTCGCACATGCCCACATACACCTTGTCCCGCGATATCCCCAAGATGGCCATGGAGAATTCATCAACGGGAGAAACGTCAAGAAGATCCCGTCAGAGCAGATGAAGATGATCGCGCAGACCATCAGAAACGGACTCCTTCCAACCGTGAGTGGATAGCCTTGGTGCCGATCGGCGTCCTAGTATCTGGACGAGGCTCGAACCTAGAAGCAATACTGGACGCGGTTGACAAGAAGTACATCCTGAAGGGTGACGTGAGGGTTGTCATTAGCAACAAGCCCGGCGTCGGAGCACTCGATATTGCCAGGAAACACCATGTGCAATGCGTTGTATTGGACGACAAAGGAGTACGGAAACTGGACGCGGAATATGATAGGAAAACCATGGCGACACTCGAATCTCATGGAGTCACCCCTAAAGACGGACTCATCGCCCTCGCAGGATACTTTCGAATACTGAGCCCGCAATTCGTAGAGAAGTACCATAATCGAATCATGAATGTGCATCCTGCTCTTCTACCGTCCTTTCCAGGCCTCGACGCTCAGAAACGAGCCCTCGAACACGGGGTCAAAATTGCAGGTGCAACCATCCACTTCGTCGCCAAAGAGGTAGATGCTGGACCCATAATCCTTCAGGGTCACGTCCCAGTAAGAGATGATGACACGGTCGACACGCTCTCAGAGAGAATCCTGCGAGAAGAACATCGCCTCTATCCGGAGGCGATACGCCTATTCACCGAGGGAAGGCTGAGGATCGAAGGCAGGAGAGTCATGCTAGCGGTATGACCGCCATCGTCCTTGACGGAAAACTGGTAGCTGCAGAACTAAAGCAACAACTGGCAAACCAGGCCGAAGAACTAGCAAGACATGGCACAAAACCCTTCCTCGCCACGGTACAGGTCGGCGACGATCCGGCGAGCACAAGCTATCTCAAAGCAAAACACAAAGCCGCCGCAGAAGTCGGAATACAGTCCGAACACCATCATCTACCCGCGGACATTACGCAAGCCAAGCTGGAAGCACTTCTCGCCCAGCTCAACACCAATCCCAAAGTTCACGGAATTCTTGTACAACTGCCTCTTCCTCAAGGTTTCGATGAGGACTCGATCATCGAGAAGATCATCCCCTACAAGGACGTTGACGGTCTACATCCTATCAACGCGGGGAGATTGTCCGAGGGCAGAGAGGTCCTGGTCCCTTGCACCCCGAAGGGGATCATCAAACTCCTGTCCCACTACAGGATCCCGATCGCCGGTCAGCGAGCAGTCATAATCAACAGGACAACCCTGGTTGGAAGACCGCTGGCCAATCTGTTCCTTAACCGGGACGCCACAGTAACTGTGTGCCACTCAAAGACCGCAAATCTTCCTCAGATTGCAAAGACCGCTGACATTCTAGTGAGTGCACTGGGAAGAGAAGATTTCCAAATCGGGAGACGCTACGTCAGGCCCGGTGCGACAGTGGTCGATGTGGGTCTGAGCCGAGTTGGAGGAAAACTGCGTGGGGATGTGGAATTTGACGATGTCAGTAAGAGAGCCGGATTCATTACGCCCGTGCCCGGTGGAGTGGGACCCATGACCGTGGCTTGTCTGCTAGAGAATACGATACAAGCGACCAACGTTCAGACGGGAAGAGGCTAGAAGGGAAGAGTTGCCAAGGACAATAGTGAGAAAGATCGAACAGGACGAACTTGAGTCCTTACCCAAAAACATTCAAGTCTGGACCTCCGGATTTGTTGAACTGCCAGCAACCAAGAAGGTCATCTCGTCCGACGCCTTCAATCCAGCCGGATGCTTCGTCGCCGACGAGGATGGTGCAGTTGTCGGCTACGTGGCAGTCACGAACCTCCCACGGAAAAACTGGATGACCATAAGATACCTCTCCGCCAAACAAGCCATGTCAAGAGTCGACACCCTGGAGAAACTCCTGAGCCGAGCCCTCGAGTACGTAGAAACCAAGAAGCCCGAGTTTCTGAGAGTCACTACTCCGGCCGTGCAGCCGTACGTCGATGTTTACAAGAGCTTCGGATTCAAACCCGTCCGCAGAGACTTTAGGATTGGCTGGGACCTCAGAAGGGCCAAGTACTCGCCGAGAAGCGAGATCGACATCCTCGAAGTAACAGACAAGACAGCCCAAGAAGTCGATAGCATCTTCGTCGAGTCGCAACGCCCGTACTGGGAATGGCGAATAGAAGAACGCGGTGGTGTGGAAGCGGCGGCGCGCAGCTTTCGAGATGGCCTCAAGCAAGGTGAGAGGTGGCTGTCGGGGTATGTGGGAAAGACGGTCGTCGGCTTCACCGGTCTCATTCCGGACTACTACGAAGCCGGGGAGGCTCGCTTCCGCGGAGCTTTTGTGCTTCCGAATCACCGAGGAAAGGGATATGGCCGAACTCTGATGAACGAGGCGATGGAGTGGGCGAAGAAACTCGGCCAGAACAAGATGACCGCGTACACTTTCTCTTACCTAGACTGTCTCGCTCCGGGGGCATTGCTGTACATTAAATGCGGTGGAAAGATTGACGGAGAGTATCTCCAACTGCAACGAGCATCATAGAATGAACACCATTACCTCACGGTCTCACGCCCCTACGACGGCGGTGTAATACTCATTGACTGAAGCACAGATAACGGCCGAAAAGGGGAATCTGAGACGATACATTCTCCGCCTCAGAGACCGACAGTCGATCGGAGAAGTTGAACAAAAGAGCGAAGACATAACCGAACAAGTGCTACACCTTCACGAGTACGTGCGTGCGAGAGGAATCGCCTGCTATGTCAGCAAAGACACAGAGGTTGACACTCGGGTCTTGATCCGGCACGCTCTCGACCACGACAAGCGAGTCCTCATCCCGGTCGTCAGGAAGGGAGAGGTAGATCTATTCTTTTCAGAGATCAAAAATCTGGGAAAAGAGTTAGCGCCTGGAACCTTTGGAATCCTCGAGCCCAAGTCTGAGTTCGTGCGGGAGGTCAGCCTGGACGCCGTCGATATCGTGTTCGTTCCAGGCATTGCATGGGACCGGGACGGCTACCGGCTAGGCTGGGGGAGAGGATACTTCGACCGCGTAATCAAGAGACTGCCACAGCATGTCAAATCCGTAGGGCTTGCCTTCAGTCTTCAACTCATCAATAAAATTCCCAGAGATCAGTTTGATTTACCAGTCGATATGGTCGTAACGGAGTCGCGCGTGATACGGTGTAGCCATTGACTAGGAGCGTTAGCATATTGATGGGGTCAGAGAGCGATCGTGAGATCGCGAAAAAGGCCGAGACGATTCTAGACAAGCTCGGCGTCCCGTACGAGACGAAGGTCCTGTCGAGCCACAGAAACCACAAGGAGCTAGACCGGTACGTTGAGGCGTCGAAGGCTGACGTGTTCATCACGATCGCAGGTCTCTCAGCCGCTCTCCCCGGATTCGTTGCATCGCTCTCAACAAAACCAGTCATCGGCGTGCCCGTCTCCGGAAAACTGAACCTAGATTCGATCCTCTCTATCGTCCAGCTGCCATCTGGGGTCCCAGTCGGGACCGTCGGACTCGACAACGGAACGAACGCTGGGCTGTTGGCCGCGGAGATTCTAGCCTTGTCAGATTCTGAAGTTTCGAAGAAGCTCACAGAGTATCGGAGCGGCCATCCCTAAGATGCAAGAGTCCATGGAGAACATGTCAGCACCGTTCAAGCGTGGAAAGGTCAAGGACGTCTACGACCTCGGACATGACCAGCTTCTCTTCATCTTCACAGACAGAGTCTCCGCCTACGATGTCGTTCTGCCCTCAACGATTCCCCGAAAGGGCGAGGTGCTGTGCAAGCTGGCAGGTTTCTGGTTCGACCATCTCAAGGTTCCTAATCACATGGTCCGTGTCGAGAATACCAATCGTATGGTTGTGCGCAAGCTCAAGATGATCCCTGTCGAGGCAGTCGTTCGAGGCTACCTCTATGGCAGCCTCTACGAACGTGTGAAGAACGGTGAAGTCTCGATCCCGATCCAGCCGATCTTGGCCGCGAAACTTCCCGAGCCATACTTCGACCCCACGACCAAGTCAGACGTGAAGGACGAGCCCGTCACAGTGGAACAGATTGAGGAGGAGGGCTGGCTTGACGCCCGTCAATTGAGCGAGGTCAAGAAGAGGACCGTTGAAATCTACAGGAGGATGTCGGAGCGGGCAGAGAGTGCTGGCTTCATCCTCGCTGATCTCAAGCTCGAGTTCGGTTTCGACAAGCAGGAAAATATCATCTTGGCAGATTCGATCGGGCCGGATGAGTTCAGACTGTGGCCGAAGAGCGAGTACTCGCCCGGAAAGACGCAGGAGAGCTACGACAAGCAGC
>DAFH01000116.1 GCA_002495485.1 Candidatus Bathyarchaeota archaeon UBA185 | reverse complement strand
TGTTCTCGCCCTGCTGCCAGACAATCGACTGGCTGCCCTCGATTACCTCTTCCGTTATCTCAAGCCCCCTATGGGCTGGGAGGCAGTGCATGACGCTCGCGTCCTTTTTTGCATGTTTCAAGATGCCAGCGTTTATCTGGTAGCCACTGAAGTCTCGCATTCTCTTCTCTTTCGTGGCTTCGTCGCCCATGCTGACCCATACATCCGTGTATAGAACGTCCGCTCCATCAGCGGCCTCCTCCGGGCTGTGTACTATCTCTACTGCACCGCCTGTGGCCGTGCAACGATCCTCTGCGAGTTTGAGGATCTTGCCGTTCGGCTCGTAGCCTGGAGGACATGCGACGCTGATGTTCATCGCTTCAGCTGCTGCACCAAGGAGTAGTGAGTTGCAGACGTTGTTGCCGTCTCCGATGTAGGCGAGTTTCAGCCCTCTGAGTTTTCCCTTTGCTTCTTGAATGGTGAAAAGGTCAGAGATGATCTGGGTCGGATGTTCAAGATCACTAAGAGCGTTGACGACCGGGACGCCTGAGTGTCTTGCTAGCTGCTCTACCGTGTCGTGTGCGTATACTCGTGCTACGATACAGTCGAGATATCCTCCGAGAATCCTTGCTGTGTCTTTTACCGGTTCGCCTCTGCTCAGTTGAAGCTCGTTTGCGGAGAGATAGAGCGAGTCGCCTCCAAGTCTGCGGGCCGCGACCTCGAAGCTTGCTCTGGTCCGCGTTGAGGGTTTCTCGAAGAGTAGGCCCACAATTTGGCCTTTGAGAGCGATCCCCGACTTTCCGCGTTTGATGAGTGACTTGATCGCCTTTGCTCGGGTCAGTAGTCTGTCGATCTCTGGTTTTGACGCGTCGAAGACGGAAAGGAAACTCTTCAATCCGAACTCCTGCCAACTATTGCGGGATTTAGAACGACTGGTAGTTGAAGTTCATGTCACGGGTTGTCCAAGATCAGGATTCAAGGTTCTCGTCTCTCGGACCGTGTTGTTCTTTCTAAGGTGGGATTTCTGCTAGAAGCTGAAGATTACGGCCCGGTCGGAGACTCTAGTCTTAGGCTGGACTCCCGCCGCGACCAGAGCTTCGCCGACGTAGTGGACGAGGAATATGGACCATTTTGGTCCGAGCTCGTGCATCAGCGTGATGGTCCAGCGATCGTTCTCGTTCTTCTCGTAGTACTCGAAGAGGTTTGCGTAGGCAGACAGATCATGGATGAATTCGATGACCGTGCTGACCGTGATCTTGCCCCACTTTGAGGCGATGATTGCCATCGGGGCGCTCTTGCCTGCGATCTCCCCTGCCTTGGCGAGGCTGTCGTCTGAGACAGCGTTGAGAATCTCCTGGAAGGTCTTTCTGCTGAGCCGCAGGGCGTTGATCCGTTGTAGGAATCTTCCGAACTCCGAATAGTCTAACAGTAGCTGATTGACGAGAGTGTTGACGCTGACGCTCTGCCTGTTCGCTTCCTCTTGGAGAGCGGCCAGGGCCTTCTCGTTTACCCTGAACGACTTGGCTACAGTCCGGCCTTCCCTGGGCATGTGAGACTCTTACTTCGGTCTGAAAACTGCCCCTACCGGAATATTACACTTGTCACTATAAGGGTACTGATGGCCGACGGGAGCTAATGTTTCCCGTCATAGCCATCGACCGCTGACGGGAGAGAGTCCAGAACAACCGCCAGGCCGGCGAGGTGCAGGTTCATGACGACTGCTGCGAGCACTTCTGGTCGGGTTGCTCCGGCTTGCTTTGCCATCGTGGCGTGGAACTTGACTCCTCTAGGATTTCGGAGAGCTGTCTGGATGGCGATGTTGATCAGCTGTTTCGTCTTGGCGTCCAAGCCCTTCAGCGCTCTCTGTGAGTCGACAAGTGAGTCGTACTTTTCAGCGACTTCTGGAAACTCCTTCTTCAACAAATCGTAGGGATTCTGGCTCATGTGAATAGTGAGAATGCGTACGTATTTCAAGGCTGGATCGACTCGTTGCTTGCGGAGAGCCAGGAGAACAGGTGCTGGCTAGCGTGGTCTTCACGTTTGCTCCCCACGCGGATCTCTGGAGAGAGCGGAATTATTCTGGGTGAGAAGAGAATGCTTGCTCAGAGTGAGCAACGGTGAGGGACGAAACTTATCGGTTCCTGAATGGGGGCCATGTGACTACCCTGTGCGGCGTCTCGCGTGATCTCGATACCCCCTGGGGGTCTAGAAATAGTTAGTCAAAAAGCCGAAACAAAAAGGGAGCGCTTGTTTCTCACAGAGGGATCGGTAATTTTCGTCCTGGTCGGACGCCGTTCGTTGGAGGAGTACGTTTCCGTCAGATTTCGTACGAACATAGTTGACGAGTGGAGGGCGGTGGCTAGGAATCGTGATGGTCTTGCTCTTCGTTTTCATCGAGGCCGGCATGTATCTCAGTGTAATACAACTCGTCGAAGCGCGTCCATTGTGGACGCCCGGCGTAAATAGAGTGGTGGACAGGCTATGTTGATGAGAGGAGGTACATCGCACGGACGCTCATCGTAGTAGCACAGCCGGCCTGCGTAGCGGCTCTGGTCAGCGCTCGTGTTTGACATGGAAACTGGTCCCGTACCGATTCGGGACAACGTCCAACAGTGATGTTCGGCCATACTCCTTCATGGGGACTCCGATGAGAAGCACGTACTCCGCCAAACCAACAACATCACTCTCAATGCCCGCTCTCCCAGCGTTCTCACAGCCCAGAGCCCCAATCCTAGCATCAGCCGTGCAACCAGCCTCCACGAACAGCTCGTCACCTGCTCCGCCACCTCTACCCAGAGCCTTAGTTTCGGTCATTCCAGAACTTTGCAAGGGCTGCGAACTCTGCGTCTACGCATGTCCCAGCGGCAACCTCACGCTCAGTCCAGGGCTCAATGGCAAGGGATACCATCCTGCCGTGTTTTCTTACAACGGCAAGAGGGGCCCTTGCACGGCTTGTGGAATCTGCTACTGGGTGTGCCCCGACTTCGCGATAAGTGAANNCTGCTACTGGGTGTGCCCCGACTTTGCGATATCTGAGATCAGGAGGCTGAAGCAGTGAACGACCGGGTCCTGCTGAAAGGCAACGAGGCAATAGCGTATGGAGCGCTTGAGGCTGGACTCAACGCATACTTCGCCTATCCGATAACGCCCTCGACCGAGACCCCCGAGACCCTTGCGAGGGAGTTTGGCAATCCGAAGTATCCCAAGTTCAAGTGCTTCCTCCAAGCCGCCAGCGAACTCGAGGCCATCAACATGACGATGGGCGCCNNAATGACCGCCACTTCGAGTCCCGGTTTCAGTCTGAAACAGGAAGGGATCTCGTACGCTGCTGGAATGGAGATACCGTTTGTTGTAGTCAACGTCAACCGTGGAGGCCCGGGCCTCGGAAATCTGGGAGTAGAACAGTCTGACTATCTCCAGTCGACCAGGGGAGGAGGACACGGAGGCTACAAGCTTATCGTACTGGCACCCAACAGCGTCCAGGAAATGCTGAGCTTTCCTGCTCGAGCCTTCGATCTCGCATTCAAATATCGGAATCCTGTACTGATCCTCTCAGACGCTTTTCTCGGCCAACTGAAAGAGGACGTAGAGCCCATCCAGAATGGGCATGCCCACAACTACGATATTTCTTGGGCCACACTCGGAATGAAAAATGGAAAGCGACACGTCCTCAGCTCGTTTCATCTCGACCCAGATCCCCAAGAGATGCATGAAAAACACCTCTACGAGAAATGGGTGAAGATGCGCGACGAGGTGATGTTCGAGAAAATCGAAACTGACGACGCTGATGTCGTTCTCGTTAGCTACGGTATATCGTCGCGCATATGCAAGAGAGCAGTCAAGACCAGCAGAGAGATCGGACAGAGAATCGGACTCTTCCGTCCCATAACACTCAACCCCTTCCCGTACAGCCAACTAAGCATCCTTGCGAGCCAAGGAAAGAAGATGCTGGTGGTGGAGCTGAACACGGGACAGATGATTGAAGATGTGAATCTCGCAGTGGCGGGAACGACCCGCGTCGAACACATCGGCCGTTTCGGAGGAAACTTCCCCTCCGTGGCTGACATACTCTCAAAGTGCAAGGAGATGATGTTACAATGATGGTCCAGTCAGTAGAAGAGTACGAAACCAAACTCGGTGTTCCTAAGGGATGGACCGGGACCCCGACCCACTACTGCCCAGGCTGCGAGCATGGAATACTAACGCGACTGATCGCGTCGGTAATCGAAGAAATGGGCGTACAGGAGAAGACGGTGATGGTCGACTCAGTTGGTTGCAGCGTCCTCGCATACGAGTACTTCAACGTCGATCACATCGAAGCTCCCCACGGAAGGGCCCCCGCCGTCATGGCCGGTGTCAAGAGAACCCACCCAGAGCTACTCGTCTACACGATCCAAGGAGACGGGGACGCTCTCGCGATAGGACTGCTCGAAACCGTCTATGCCGCGATGAGAGCCGAACCAATTACGATCTTCCTCTACAACAACGCAATCTACGGAATGACNNCGGCGACCTGGCGGCTATCGGCACTGCGGAGACGATACACGCCGCCAATAGAAAAGAAAATATAACCAGTATTTTTATTAACAATGCGGTTTACGGAATGACCGGAGGACAAATGGCTCCGACAACACTTCCAGGGCAAGTAACCACCACTACGCCCTATGGCAGAGATACTAGCAATACAGGCAACCCGATCGACGTAATGAAGATCCTTTCACAGACCGAGGGTCCCTCCTATCTTCGCAGAGGGGTCCTGGCTCCGGAGCCCGTGCAGGCGAAACACGGATTGATGTACCAAGCGAAGAACGTGCTCGAAGCGAGACGAATAGTCGAGAACGCGTTCAAGGTCCAGATGAAGGGAGGATACTCGTTCGTCGAGTTTCTCGGAACCTGCAATGTAAACTGGAAGATGACGGTTGAGGACTCGAAACACTACCTGTACGACCAGGTCGTGAAGCGGTACCCGCCGGGCGTGTTCAGAGACAAGCTGGGAATAGAGGGAGCCAAGAAATGACAACGCGAAGCTATCTGATCGTGGGCCATGGAGGACAGGGAGTACTCGACCTCGGAAACTTTCTCAGCTACGACGCGATGCTACACGGCCAGAGGACAGCATACACTCCGTCCTACGGACCCGAGACCAGAGGAGGAAAGGTCCGTTGCTACGTTGTGACGTCGGATGAAGTGATCGACTCGCCTATCGTCGACGAGATCGATGTTCTCGTCGCAATGAACAACCCCAGCATGGACTTTGAAAGGGTCGTGAAGTCCAAGGGGCTTCTGTTGATGAATGTATCTTTGATAGATAGGACCCCAACGAGGAGCGATATTGAAATCATCGGTGTGCCCGCTACTGATATCGCGGACAAGATGAAGGATCAAGGCCTGGGACTATCCGATACGAGAGTGTTGCAGAACGCCGTCGCGTACGGAGCCGTGCTAGCCGCTCTAGGCGCACCATTCGACGAGAAGCTAGAACAGACGATTCTCGAACATGTGTATCTCGGACCCAAGGCGAAGTTCGTCCCCGCAAACCTCAGCGCCGTAAGGAATGGCTATCGGTTTGTAAACGAAAATCGTGAAATCCAGCGCCCCGTCTGCGCATGACGGTCACTGGAAATCAAGAATGATCCCGAAGTATTTCTTCCTCACGAAAGGGGTTGGAAGACACAAGGAGAATCTCGCCTCCTTCGAGCTTGCCCTTCGAGATGCGTCGATACAGCAGTGCAATCTAGTATCTGTTTCCAGCATAATCCCGCCTGGCTGCAAGCTTGTCCCGAAGGAAAAGGGGACTCAGATGCTGCACCCTGGCGAGATCACCTACGTGGTGCTCGCTCGGAACGCGACGAACGAACCTCACAGACTCATCGTAGCCTCTATCGGCGTAGCGATACCCTCAGAAGAGCACCAGTACGGATACTTGTCTGAACACCATTCCTTCGGAGAGACAGAAGAGATAGCAGGGGACTATTCCGAAGATCTCGCTGCCAGCATGCTTGCAACCACAATGGGCGTTGCTTTTGATCCACCGACGGCGTGGGATGAGAGAAAACAGTTGTTCATGTCCAGCGGCCTGATCATCAAGACAACCGACGTGACTCAGTCAGCGACCGGGGACAAGAATGGTCTCTGGACTTCCGTAGTAGCGGCGGCAGTGTTTCTGCCACAATCCTCGGTTCCGCCGCAGGACTCCGCCCACCAGCAAGAGCTTATTCCCTAACCGATTAGGCGGGCCTTTTATTAGTCAGTGAACTGGCTAAACCGCGAATCGCGTTCACATGAAACCTACCGGCATGAAGTCGCTCACATCGCGTCTACCATTGTTGATAATTCTCAGTTTCGCGACGTTCCTGTTTCAACCGGCGGGAGCAGCAACAAACATTCAGACAACATTCACAACAATAAGCTCTTATCGTGTGAACGGTGCTCCCAACTACAACGCTCCAGGGAATGAGTCGTTCTGGAGCCAGATAGGCTGGACAAACGTGTCGCTCGTGGCCTCTGTCCCCCCCGGAGGAGGCAAAACTCCTAGCGTCCTAGTGAAATCAGCTAATGACGGTTTCAACATCTACGTGCTGTTTCGGTGGTATGATGCCGTAGGACCATCCTACGGAAATTCTACAGAACTGTTCATGGGCTCTAACGGAAAGCCGCAGGCCCTGAACCCCGCGAATACAACAGGTGTGACCCAATTGATCTACAATTCAACCTACTACTATCCGGACCGTGTCGCGATGCTCTGGTACATCGGGAATCCGATATCCCGTGACCAGAATGCCCCGCAGATGCAGTTGGGTACTGATGGAGCGATCTCTGCTGGGACCGCGAATATATGGCATTGGCAATCTAACCCCACTGACAACAATCAAGGCGACTTCAACTATCCGGGAGGATACACGGACCCCAAGGGTAACCCAATCTATCCTCCGAACAAGTCGTCGTTCGCAGAAGACGACTATACCAACACCTCAGGCTTCTTTCCGATAGCCGGGACTGTTTCCGGAACCCCAAACTTGGATCCGTATGCTAATCCCTTCACAATCCTAGCTGGAAACTACTTCTCATCTGCAAACAAGACATGGACTGTCGAAATGGTTCGGCCGTTCCTTGTCTCCCAAGACGCACAATACAGGGTGCAGCTGGCAGTGGGCACGTCCTACTTTGTAGGATTCGCCGTTTGGAATGGAAAGATGGGCGAGTCACAGCACGTAAAATCCGTTTCACAGTGGTACGAGGTCTCGCTGACCAATCAAGCTCCGCCTGTGACATCTACGCCTGCGGGAGGGGTAAGCCTACCATTGGCGGCAGTCGCAGGGGCGGGCCTGCTCGTGGTTGGCCTGATGATAGGGATCCTAGTCAGGCCTCAAAGGAAAAAGGTTCCGTGATTCCCAG
>DAFH01000128.1 GCA_002495485.1 Candidatus Bathyarchaeota archaeon UBA185 | reverse complement strand
GTTCTCCGCTCTTGTGGTCTAGTTTGGCATTGACGAGATATCTGGTAAGGCTTGAGATGTTGTCTGTAACTTCTGAGAGACGTCTCTTCATTGTTGCTGCAAGAGCTTCTGCCATTTTCACTTTGTCAAGGTAGCCGGCTTTTTGCGAGTCGACGAGTTCCGTATAGATCTCGTTGTCGATCTCTTTCGTCTCTCTTAGAGACTCGAGGGCGCTGATTCTCTTTCGCAGTAGTGAGAGTTCTGAGATGATGTCTTCAGATTCTAGTTTCCATTCGGGCGTTAGGGTGATGTTCTTCGGTGTTAGGGCGATTTGGCGGGCTTTTGCGATTGCGATCTGTCCTCCCGTAGCCTCCACTTGTACGCTTTCGAGTTCGCCGAAGGCGTTTCTCTCAAGTCCGATTACTTTGCCGAGGCTTCTTCCATAAGTGTCGACCACTGGATGGCCCAGAAGAGCCCTCGTCTCTAGTTCAGGGGAGATCATGAGGATCTACCTTATCCTGTGGGCGTCCACCGGAATCTGGGGTATCTCCGGAAACCTCTCCTTCATCTTCTGCTCGGCCATGAGGTCTGCCTCTCTCAGTATCTTCGCAGACTCATCGGTCGGAAGGACATAGTTCCCTTCCGCATCGACAGATTCTCCGATTTCCATTGTGAGATTTTCCAGCGAATCTTCGACATCGTTGATTCCAGTCGAAATCTCGGGGAGTTTGCCTTCCAACTCGCCTCTGACCGTGGTGAGAATGCCTCTGACGCTACCCATGCTGTGGACCATGTCGCCGAACTGTTCGATGGTCTCCAGTCGTAGAAGGGCTTGTTCGAGAGAGATCTGACTGCTGAGAGATGTCTTGAGCAGTTTACGAATCTGGACGCATTCGTTGGCATAGAGAGTTGCTGTTTGAGTGTCGCGCGCCTCAAGCGCTTTGACGCATTTATCGTGCAAGGTCCGATCTCTAGTTTCCATTTGGGTGATCGACTTGTCGAGCCTCGTCGTCTGAGTGCGCAGCTTGTACGAAGCCATCTGGATCCTCTGCTTGACAGGTGTCGGTTTGATGGCTTCGCGAATCTTGTCCGCGAGAGATTGATTATTCCTAAACATGATCGCTCGCCGCTAATACTCCCGCCTGTCTTGGTAGGAAGGAAGGCGGTCTCAAGTGGACCTGATTCTTGGTCGTGGACGCGTGCCGAGGAATTGCCGTCGTCATAAGAATAGTTGTCTTGTGTTCTTTGTTGACGCCTCGGAGTAGAGGCATTACTAGATTGGCCATCGACGCGTCAAGGTCGCCCGTGGGTTCATCGAGGACTAGGAATTCTGGTCGAACTGCAAGTGCTCGTGCTAGGTCGATTCGCTTCTTCTGACCCGCGCTCAACGAGTCTGGGCGTGAATGAGTCAGATTCTCAAGGCCGAAGAACCTTATCGATTCACGGATGCGTTCCTCTCTATCGCGTCTCGGGATCCCGAACATCGAGAGTGCCAGGTGGAGATTCTCGAGCACTGTCAGGTGCGGGACTGCCGTGGGCCGTTGAAAGACGGCCGCGGTTTTTACCCTTGAGCACCGATTGACGAAGGACTGGTTGGTGACGTCTGTTCCACGTATGTCGATCCTTCCTCGGACGGGTCTTTCGAGTCCCAACACCAGATTGACTAGGGTCGACTTTCCCCAGCCCGAGCTTCCGACCACTGATACGAAGGCTCCTTCTTCGATCGCGAAGGACACTCCCTCGCCGTAGAGCTTCAGGGACCCTTCTGGGGTAGGATATTCCGATGAGACCGATTTGCATTCCAAGAGATGGGTCAAGCCCTCATCCCTTGAATTGTTCTACGAAGCTTACCGAGTGGGTCCGTCTGAATGCGGGTATCGCGTAAGTTGAGCCACCGAGCGCGACTAGCAATACCAGTACGCCTAGGTTCGTTGACAGGGACTGATTGTCTGAAAGGAGGCGGAGCAGGATCGGGACCAGTCCGATTATTGTAATGATCCCGCCTCGTAAGAGGTACCTGAGTTCGATCTGCTTTGAGGAACCCCCGTAAGCGACTAGAGCGAGCTCTTCTCGTTCTCGATTTGGTGAGTTTGACGAGGCTGCCAACATGCAGATTAGTGGGACCAGGAGAAGCAGGAGCCAGGAAATGTTTAGACCTGTAAATGGGACGGGTCCAGCGATGACTAGTTGAATGCTCGCCAGCCCGAGAATTGCCATTGCGAGCAGGTCTGAGAGTTCTCGGGGTAGCGCTCCCGATAGTATCACAGGAGCCCAGCTGGGCCGGTCCAATCGCTATTACCGCTCGTCCGACCCGGCCATAGCTCTAAGGTATGTTCCCAGGCGTCCCTCGTCGTAGGTCCGGATAACTGATGAGGCGAAGTCGATGTCGAGGTTCATGTTCCGAAGCTTCCCGAGGACTGCGTTGACGTCCTCCTTGTTCCGGGCGACGATGAAGACGAGCCCCTCTGGCGTGCCGAGAGAGCTGACTACGTTGACTGTCTCCGGTATCTCGCATATCTGTTTGAGTAATTCTTCTCTAGACGAGTTCGCGGGGAAATTGGCGGCAACTATGACCTGTTCGGAGAGTCCAAGCTTCGAAAAGTCGACGAGTGTCGTGTATTCGCGTATTATGTGAGCGTCTTCGAGCCTGTTTATCCTGTAGGCTATCACGTTGGGGTGGAGCCCGAGTTTTCTGCCGATCTCTACGTATGACTGCTTTGAGTTTTCAACTAGTTCCGCGAGGATCCTGAGGTCGGTCCCGTCTAGGTTCATCATTGCCTTCTCTCAGCTCGCTTTGAACGATTCGTCCCAGTCGTAGTAGCGCTTGAGAATGCTCGGGGAGACGCTTGGTCTCCGCCCAATAATGATGGATTGGAAGTCCTCCATCGTTATCGGGTCCGGAACGGAGCTTAGGTCGGTCACGTTGCCGTGTGTGAAGAAGTTCCGGACGACTTTGAGCTGGGTGGATTGGAAGAGGTCCCGGATGTCGCCGCCGGAGTATCCCTCCGTCATACGTGCAAGTTCGGCGAAGTCGACGTTGTTGTTCAGCTTCAGGTCGTGAGCATAGATCTGGAACATGTCCATTCTCGTTCTTGATATCGGGGAGCGGGACGTAGATCCGTTTCTGGAAGCGGCGGATGAACGGTTCGTCGAGGACCCATGGCTTGTTAGTGGCCCCTATCAGGTAGACGTGATAGTTCTTCTTCTTGTCGAGTATTCCATCCATCTCTTTCAGGAATTGGTTGCGGACGCGGACTTCCCCACCGACTTCTTCTCCACGTACGCCCATGAGCGAGTCGATTTCATCGATGAATACGATT
>DAFH01000047.1:12345-12495 GCA_002495485.1 Candidatus Bathyarchaeota archaeon UBA185 | reverse complement strand
AGTAGCTTTTCTCGCAATAATCTTTGGAATACTCATTCTTTTCTTTCCTTACATTCTCAATGTTCTCATCGCGCTCTTCTTAGTGGTCTGGGGTCTGCTGAAAGCTGCAGAGCTCGGTAGTAAATCAACTGGAGAAAGCAAGCCCAGTCA
>DAFH01000047.1:0-12340 GCA_002495485.1 Candidatus Bathyarchaeota archaeon UBA185 | reverse complement strand
CCCACCTGAAACCAGATCTTCCTGAAGATCCTTCCAGTCTCAGCGATTAGTCCTCAAACGCCTGCGATCAGGTTCTTGATCACAGGATCGTTAATATGAAAACTAGGAGCCCGTTTTCACTGGTGTTTGATGTTGGATATAGCTGGAAAGCTTGAGAAGACGTTCAATGTACCAAGACTTGCCCTCGCACTTCTCGCGATAATCTTCGGAATCATCGTCTTGGTCGTCCCATACGTGCTCAACATCATCGTCGCCCTCTTCCTCATCGTCTGGGGACTAATGGAAGCCCTGAGGGCAACCGGGAAAACCCCGAAAGAATAGCACTCTCGTAGACTGGGACCCTAAACATTATCACATTAGAGCACGCCTAGCAGAAACGGACGCGCATTGGAAGACAGCAATGTCGACATGACGGGCAAGACCTGCCTCGTCACCGGAGGCAATTCTGGAATCGGCAAAGCCGCGGCATTAGGCCTCGCCAAGCTGGGTGCCACGGTCGTGATAGTTTCTCGCGACAAGGACAAGGGAGAAGCCGCACTTCTGGAAATACGCACCTTAAGCGACAACAAGAACGTTGACGCGATGGTCGCGGACCTCTCCTCACAAGACTCCGTCCGTGAGCTCGCTCACGATTTCAAGGCTCGCTACAAACAACTACAAGTTCTGATCAACAACGCAGGCATCTTCCTTCCGAAACGGATCGCTACAGTTGACGGGCTAGAGACGACATTTGCAACAAACCATCTGGGACACTTTCTCCTGACAAATCTACTCCTGGACGAACTAAAGGCTAGTGCTCCCAGCCGAATCATCAACCTGACTTCCTCGGCCCACTTTGGGCAGGAGATGAGTTTCGACGACTTGCAAGACTAGAAGAAGTACAGCGGATATCACGCCTATGGCCAGTCTAAACTCGCCAACGTGCTGTTCACCTACCAATTGGCGAAACAGCTAGAGGGTACCAGGGTTACGGTCAACTGCCTACACCCTGGAGTTGTCAGGACAGGCTTCGGCAAAGAACAGGGAGGTCTGATGTCCGTTATGGTGCGAATTGGCGGCCCGTTCTTTATGAGTGCTCAGAGAGCGGCACGAGCTGTCATCTATCTTGCAACATCTCCCGATCTCTCCCAGGTTTCAGGCAAATTCTTCTCGAAGGGGAAAGAGGCGAAATCGTCGCAGCAATCATATGACGCGGCATCAGCTGAGAAGCTTTGGAAAGTCAGCGCTGAACTGACTAGACTGGAGTCCAAGCCATCGCTGACCGTGTCCTAGGATGATTGGTCAACAAATAGGAACTGCCAAGCCTGGACAGACGGAGTAAGCCGTTGGAAGAGATTTCAGACTACAATGGTCTAAAGTCATGGATCATGCAGCTTCCTCGTGTAAGTGAGGCGCCTCACAGGTTCGGAGGAACAGAGTTCCAACTGGAAGGCGTCGAATTCATGCACTCGCACGGACACTCTTGGCTGGACATTCGTCTCTCGAAAGAGGATCAAGCCACCGTTATGGAGTCGGGAGAAGTCCTCCCGCACCGTTTTGCTCCTCAGGCGGGATGGGTGAGCTTCAGGGTCGAGAAGTCTGAAGATCTTCCTCGGGCTAGAAAGATCATCAGGCTCGCATATGAAAACGCGAAGAAGAACCTCGAAGATGTCAAGTCAAGAAGAGCGAAGCAGTAAGCAGGCAGACTTGAACTGGTAGCCTGCTAACACGTCTGGCAAGCACGGGTCAAGTAACCGTTTAGAATACAAACTTGACGATGCTCCTGTGCATTCTCGGCGCCTTCCAAGCGTGCACAACCAAGGGTTCGACTCTGAATACTATCTGGCGCAACCGGTCCGACCAGTCCGGTGTGTATCGATACTTCTTGGTGTAATCCTTCCTAAGCTGGTCAAGGACCCGAACGGCTTTCTCTCTCTCCGCTCTTCCTTCCACGATGACCGTATCGCTTCCATCCTGTACGTGAACAACGATGTTCTGGTTGTTTGACAGGTTTCTCCCCTTGATGGAATTTGGGTCGGTCTCGAAGTAGAACCTGTTATCTTTCCAGATTCCCCATACGGGAGCCGCGTGAGGCCTTCCTGCCGAACTTGCCGAAGATATCCAATACACATTTTCATCTACGAGCTTATTCTTCGCGTGTTGCCAGGTTATCCACTTCTCTGGATCATTCGGGACGTGCCATTCCGCGGGAAACTTCGGCCTTATCCGACGAGGAGTCGCCTGGCTATGTTCTTCTTTCCTGACCAAGATGCTTCCGACAGCTCTCGCGATCCTTTCTAACGCTTCATAGGTGCTTTCTTCAAGCCTCGCTCCCACAAACTCTCGAGCAAATGCTTGATCCTGGTTTTCTCTCGACGGACTTTGCCGCTGGAGGGGCGAGAGCGACCGCCCTGTCGGCACTGTCTGCGAAGCTGATCAGATAGGTTACGAGGACTGCGAGAGCAAAGGCGTTTGTAAGGTGCACCAGAACAATTGCCTCGTCGCCCGAAGAGTACGCGCTCAGTCCCAAGCCGATTTGGATTACATAGTCGACGATAGCAGCCACGCCGACTCTAAACAGGGTTGACTTTGATCCCAGCTCCATAGCCCCGACGACGGTTGCGACTATGAGCACCACGAAAGTAGCTACGCCCCAGACGATGTGGTAAATCACATCCACTTGGAGAAGTGTCGCCGAGCCTCCGAGAACCACCTGGACAAACAGCATGAATCCAACAAGGTTTGCCAAGATTCGGCTGGCGTTCATGGCGGCGGGTTCCCTCGGACCTATGGCTATTAAGGTAGGTGGGTCAGCTTCGCCGACACGTCCCAGAGTCTCTGAACAACGCGTTCATCGCCAGCAACTGAACCGATACACGCCGATCGGTCATTACCCAAACCATTGGTCTGTTTAGAAACTTCTGCGTCAATAAGGTCGTGTGATACACTGTAACTCAAAGACGATACTTGTGAACGCGAAGGTTATACTCGGCCCGGTCTGAATTTTCTGCAGAGGCTGATATTGCAACTTGAAGTCTGGCACGTCGGCCGCTGTCACCCACGCCCATATGATGGTTGGCTACGCGAAACTGTCTGAGGTCATCGCCGCCTCGTTCTTCACCATCCTCGTCTTCGGATTCTACATGGCACACTACGCATGGTCAACAGGATTCTTCACGAGCGGCTTCACACCGTTACTCGCAACCCTATTCTTCGCCTCAGTCCTCTACGTACTAGTCAACATCACCGCCAAAGCCATTACTCCCANNCTCTCGTAGACCTGATCGGGGCTCTCCTTGTCGTGACTGTGGCGGCATGGATCTTCGTCGCGTTCCCGCTGAACTTTGCACACGTAGCAGACGTGGTCCCAACGCCCTTCCAGTTCATACTGTCTTGGATTACAAACGATATCGGAAGAATAATCGTCGCGCTCGCACTGCTGGCAAGCGTGATTGCCGTTGCGGTCGATTCCGTCAAACTAGTCTGGCGCGTCTTTGCGCGACAGTTCCGTGATGCGCCTGAAATAGCAGTGGGTGCCTAAGGACTCCGAGGCCGGTGCGGCTTCCGAAGCGCATCTGACACTCCAAAGGAGACATTTTTCGCGCGGAATGTTCACAATGTATGACACAGTGCACCGCCGCGTTATATCACAGGACTCGCCCATCGTCTATCACGGAATAAGCAATGAACGAACCCGGAAAGGCTCAGCGCGCAATCGTTGTTTTCGACAGCAAGTTCGGAAATACTGGTCAGATCGCGAAATCGTTCGCTGGCGGCCTGCAAAGAGCGGGCTTCAACGTTGACGTTTTCAACATGAGAGACGTCACTGTCGGAACACTGGTCGACTACGACCTCATCGCGATAGGTGCGCCTACGCAGGCCTTCACAGCATCCAAGCCGATGAAGGATTTCCTCGCCAAACTAGAAGGTATCGAAGCGCTGAAAGGGAAGCGGGGATTCGCATTCGACACCAAGTTCGCCGGCCGACTCTCGGGGAGTGCCTCGAAGTATATTGAAGGGAGACTCTCGAAACTAGGCATGGAAATTGTAAGGCCTCGACAGTCCGCGATAGTAAAGAAGAGCGAGGGTCCACTCGAACAAGGCGAACCCGAGACCTTCGACCGAATAGGCTTTGAGATTGGAACGAGTCTAACGAAGACGTCGACCAAAGGCCTGAGGTGATGTCAAGGAACATGAAATGCGTCGAATGCGGAGCGGAGCTAGCTCCAAACGCGAAGTTCTGCTCCGCCTGTGGAGCCCAAGCCGGTCTAAAGAAAGAAGTCTTCCAAGTCTCACCGGAGAAACTCGTCGAGAAGTTCAAGGAGATCGCTAAAGACGCCAGCGTGAAACGAATAGTCGTTAAGAACGAGAACGGACGAACAGTCCTCTCCGTACCGGTGACATGGGGAGCAGCTGGGGCGGTCGCTACTCTCGCCCTCGCGCCATGGCTTGCCGCCATAGGCGTCATAGCGGGCGTAGCGACGAAGTGCACTATCGAGGTCGAGAAAACCCCCGCGGTGGCAGCCCGCACATAGTCGGAGTAGTCTAAGATCTTCAGGTCAGGACTTCCGAGACCGACGCGCTCAGCCGCTTACCTAACTAGCCAGACTGAGCAGCTTCCATCGAACAGAGGCTTAGGTTTTCTTCTCAGACGACCCTTCGTCCAACGTGAAGAGTCTCATATCGCATGATAGCAGCGCAGTGCGCACAGACCTTCAGTCCAGGATAATCAGGGCCCAGCTCGATTAGTCCTCCAACCATTGCGTGACAAGACGGGCACTGAATCCGATGGATCTGCGCAGCGCCGTGGGCCGCAACCTGATCGCGCTTTAGCGAAGCCACCTGAGGATTCTCTATCCACACTCCATGGCATGTGTCGCAGACGTAGACGAGGCTGGTGTACTCGTGTTTGATACCCAGCCTACCGCTTGGTGATGAGTGTCTGAGTTCTCCACCGTCCTTGGGACACTTCATTATTCTCACCGAACATTATGAGGCAGAAGTGTTCTAAAAGTTCGAGGTACACAAAGAGTCACTTGTGTACAGAGGGAGAAGACAAACGATTGGCTCCCAAGGCAAAGTTCGGTCTTGAAGAGAAGGTAGCTCCAGGAAGGGACCCTTGGCCCCAAGGTCGCTAAACCCAAAGCCCGCGGGGAGTTAAAGCATCCCTGTAGGGCTCTCCCAGGACTACCTCCAACTCACCATCATGCATCTCAGAGCTCAAAGCCTTAACGTACACATTGTCACACATATCCGGCCCGAGTAGGTCTGAAGCATGGAGACCGCTCACGGAAGTGAAGCAGGAGACCGGGCTTGCCTCTTCTGTGGTATTGTAAAGGGGGAGATCGAGAGCCGTATCGTCTTCCGGGACGCGCATTCGATCGCTTTCTTGGATAGGAAGCCTCTGTTTCCCGGCCATTGCCTACTCATCCCAACGTTTCACTATGAGACTCTCTCAGACTTGCCCAACGATCTTGTGGGACCACTGTTCGTCAACGCTCGACTGATAGCCACCGCCGTTCAGAAGGCCATGCACTCTGACGGGTCCTTCGTAGCGACAAACAACCGAGTAAGCCAGAGCGTGCCACATCTTCACATCCACATCGTCCCTCGGAGAGAAAGAGACGGGTTGAGAGGATTCTTCTGGCCTCGACAGAAGTACAGCAGTGAAGGAGAAATTGAGGAGGTCCAGCGCATTCTCCAAACCACTATCAGAGATCTCAAGGGAAAGCTGGCATAAGCTGGGACTAGCTCCCTCGGGTTCCTACACCTTGCCGAAGTTGATCTTCCAATGGCTCTGTAGTGGTAGACAAGATGGGCAACGCTGTGCCACTTTGTGTACGATACGCCCATAAATTAGAATCACAAAGGCAGTAGTCAGGAGAAGATGGGACCAGCGAAGCTCTTCATCAAAAGCAGCAGGGCTCCAGTAGTAAGCTATGAGATGCCTAACGTGAGTGGAGGCGGACACTGGTGCTCAGCCGGTTACCGTACTCAGTCAACATTGATCAAAATGTCCCTAGACGACACGAAGGCAAGAGAAATTCTCACGAGATCAGGCGTAAAGTTTGAAGTCGTCGATCTGTCCGAAGCGCGAGGAAAAAAGAGACTTGCGGCCTTGTTCAGGGGTGTGACGAAGACCCCCACGCTCTGGGTTGAAGGCAGTCATCGCCAGAAGTACGAAGGGGTCAAAGCCATCTCAGACTACGCTACTGCCCAGAAGACTGCCGGCTGAGAAGTGACGACGGTTAGATCACATTACTGATGTTTCCTAGGGGAACGACATTCGCTCGGCTTTCTCTCTCCAGATCCGTTCCTAAATGTCGCACTCTGGATCCGATGAACAAGAACCTTGAACGTTCCGAACTATGCAACACAAGGACGGTCCAATAGAGGTTGAATGTGGAAGTCTGCCTCGAGGTCGGACCCAATGCAACCGGGGCGTTCGTTCCGGAATGTCCGGGATGCTGGGTGTTCGGCAGAGACGAAGCTTGTGCGTTGAAGAAAGCGAAAGCCGCCGTATCGAAATGGCACGCATGGTTGNNCCCCGCCACAATACGGACGGAGCCGCTAGAAATCTTACAGGTCACCTATAACCCGGCTGAGGCAGGTAAGCCGGAACCGCTGTTCTGGTCAGAGGTCCTCAAGGTCTCGAGCAAGGACATCGAAAGGACCCTTCGCTTGTTGGAGTATTCCCGGAATGACCTTCTGGGGCTGTGCTCGGGGCTAGACAGGCGAGTCCTTCAATGGAAACCAAGAGGAGAGCCCAGAACGATCGGCAATTGTCTGAAGCATATCGCCGTAGTTGAATGGTGGTACATTACGCGACTCAGAATCGATTTACCTACGGATTTTCCAGACGAGATTTTCATACTACTTCAACACACGAGACGGCTGGTACAGCAGAGCTTACGGAGGCTGTCCCGTGAAGAGCGCACTGGGATTTTCCAGCCAAACCATGATCCTTCTCCCGTCTGCAATCTATGGACCGCCCGGAAGGTTCTTCGACGGCTTGTTGATCACGAGAGGTTGCACGCAGGCTACGTCGAGAGGATTTTACAACTCTACAAGCTGAACAAGTAGAACGAACGATCAACAGGCCTACGAAAAATCCGCCATAACGCCTTAGCTGGCTTTTCGGGATGTTAGAGTGTCCGCTGGATTACCGACTAGCCGCGATGGGATAGCGGACGAGCGCGGTCTTCCACCGATGGTGAAGCCCTGGCCCGGGTCACGTCATTAAGTCTCACGTCCTTGGCTACAAGCACAGAGCAAGCACATCTGCGGACGACTCTCTCTGATACACTCCCCAGTGGGAGGGCTCCGACGTCTCCTCCACCCCGTTTGCCCACTACAACCAGATCCGCGTTCATCGTCTCGGCATACCCACAGATCGCGTCGGCAGGATCGCCCTCGATTATCTTCGTATGTACGGTCGCGCCCCGTGTAGGAAACATGTCAGGAGCTCGTTCCGACTCGGCCTCGACAGCGAGGAGGCTCCTAGGGAAGTATTTGTGAGTCAGTTTTTCATGGAGATCCTTGAACTTCTTCTCGTCATCTACCTCGGACTGAGAGCCCCGGTGGCGTTTGGGGGGGACCGCACTGAAAATAGTGACCTCCGACTCGACATACGACGCCAGCTTTGAGACTGTCTGCATGACTACAGACGCGTAGCTGGATTCGTCCACGGCCGCAAGGATCTTGAACAAGGCCCGAGCAATGGGGAGAAGATGTGTTGAATGCTTATCCCTAGCCTAACCCAAAATTCCCGATGAAAGTAACACATCCTCTGGCTCTCGCCTCACATTGAGTATCTGTGCCGCGGTACTTCGTTAGTCACACAAACGGGTGCTCTGTGTACCGACAGGTTAAGCATTCTCGATGATAGTTCGGGGTTGACCATGGGTTGCTTCGGGAGGTGAGCCGTTGAAGGCGAAGGAAGATCTCATGACCGTCGCAAAGGCATCCAAGGACACGGGAATATCAGCGGGGCTAATTCGGAAAGCCCTCAAGGAGGGAGGAGTCAAGCCAGATCTCGTGGAGGCAGGATGCTCGTACTACGCCAAGACCACTGTCGACACTATCGTGAAGAAACTGAGCAAGGCGTGAGCAGAGGACCGCGCAAAGTCGGAGTCTACGCTCTCCTCATAACAGTACCGAAGAACAGGACCGTCCGCGTTGGACGACTAGGACCCCGACGGTTCAGTCAAGGCGTCTATGTCTACGTCGGCTCTGCCATGAACTCGCTCGAAGGAAGAATCTCCCGCCATTTCCGCAGCACAAAGCGAACGCACTGGCACATAGACTACTTTCTCGACAGCTCAGGTGTAAGATTGGCAGGCGTCGCAACGCGACCAACGGTTGCCAGGCTAGAATGTAGAATGTCCCAGGTCATCCAAAAACGGTTTCTCTCCAGCGTAGACGGGTTCGGGTGTAGCGATTGCAAATGCGACTCGCACCTCCACTATTTCGAGAACCTAGAGACAGCTTCCAAGACGCTTTCAGCGGCTGGCTTCGTCAGTTGGTCGAACAATAGGCCACAATCGTAAGAGTTGGCGTCGTCTGAATGTGACACAATGTGCACGCGAGTCGTCTCATGTGTACGTTCCGATTAAAGCCGCGGAGTCAGACTATCGGCATGAGAAGCGGATGGAACCACATGATTCAGTTGCGCAGTTCAACGGTAGAAGATACATCAGCCTCGAATCGTACAGCAAAAACGGAGACCCGAAGCTCACTCCCGTCCAGTCAATCCAGAATAATGGGACAGTCTACTTCCGAACCGATCCGGGAACGTGGAAGGTGAAACGGATCCGAAGAAATCCCCACGTTCGAATAGCCCCGTCGGACCGGAGCGGCAAGCCGACTGGCCAGTGGGTCGATGGAGAGGCTCACGAGCTACAGGGAGAGGAGGCCACTCGAGCAATGAAACTTTTCAGGAGGGAGTACGGAGCCGTTGGGAACGTGCTCATCGCTCTCGTCGCTCGCCTGCGAGGAGAACGGCTAACAACCGTCATCTCAGTCAAACCGCAACCCTACCAGCGTGATCCTGCCGCTATGAAACAGTAATCGAGCATCTCAGCCGGCAAAATCCATGTCGGACACAGGCCGTCAAACCAATGCCACTAGACTTGGATTCTACGCTGCCACAGCGACAATAATACTCGCGGCGACATTTTTCACAGTCGGGATCCTGACACCGGTCAGGAGCGTCTCCTATCCATACGTCAACGGCCTGGCTCAGTACGTTCCCGGAGACTACTACTGGATGATTCCGGGGTTCTTGCTCGCGCCGGTATTCGTTGTTCTAATGTCGTCCATCCACAGCTACGCTCCTGAGAAGAAGAGGGTCTTCAGCCAACTCGGACTGTCATTCGGAATAGTCTACGCAGCTATCAACTGCACAGACTACTTCATCCAGTTCGCTGTAGTCGAACCGAGCATTCTAAAGGGAGAAACCGCCAGCCTCACCCTCTTCACCGAATACAATCCTCACGGAGTCTTCATCGCCGCCGAGAGTCTGGGCTACCTGGTTATGACCGTGGCATTTCTCTTCGTCGCCGGGGTCTTTTCGCAAGGGAGGATAGAAAAAGTGCTGAGGTGGCTTCTCGTCTCAGGCTTCCTAGCGGCCGTCGGTTCTTTTCTATCCCTCTCGCTTCTGGGCTATGATATCGTTACGTTTGAAGTAGCTGTGATAACGATAGACTCTGTCGTGTTAATAGCTTCTGGCGCGCTGTTGAGCCTTCTATTCAGACGAGTCGGAGCATCAGCTGGAACTTGACGGGACGATGCTAGAGAGTTTCTAGAGGAATGCTTTGCTAAGGCAAAGGTTGTGACACAATGAATTACGAAGAATACGTGTGGATGATATACTCGCTGCCGATTAGTTTAGGCTGAGGAGATCTATTGGCGAAGTCGAAGAACATCGAGAGGGCTAATCTCTCCATGTCGGAGGATGTCCCCAAGAATCTCAAGCGAAGGCGAGCAAGACTCTCCAAGCTCAGCGGTGGGTATTAACTATCTCACGAACACGGTCTACGTCGAGTACGACTCTGGAAAGATAAGCTTGGAAAAGATAAGAACGGTGCTCGGGCGTCCCTCAAACTGAGAAACGTAAGACGATGCCTCTCCGCGATTTTCCCTGACGTTTTTTGAAACCTAGCTGACGCTCCGCTTCGTCTGTTCAGGCTTAAATCAGATCGACACATTCAGGACATTATGGCTTCTCTCTCGAACGGCAAGACCCTCGGTGGGGTCGGCGCAATTCTCGCCCTCATCCCCTTCGTCAGCCTAATCGGGTGGATTCTCATTCTCGTTGGATTGAAAGAGATCTCGGACGCTGTTCAGGACCGGAGTATCTTCGACGACGCTCTGATCGCAGGAATTATGGCGATAATAGGAGTCGTTACGTCTGGGGTTCTCGTCTTTTCAGGAGCGTTCTTCGGCATCATCAGCTTCGGCACGGTGGGTTTCGGCGTTCTCGGATTATTGGGCGCTCTTGGGATTCTTGCAGTGCTCTGGGCGTTTCTGATAGTTTCCGCATTCTTTCTCAAAAGAGCCTATGACAAGCTAGCTCAACGCGTGAACGTCGGCGCCTTCGCTACAGCCGGACTCCTGTACCTGATCGGAGCCTTGACCCTAATCGTTCTGGTCGGAATCATAATACTCTTCATAGCCATGATCTTCCAGATAGTCGCATACTTCTCAATCCAGGATCAGCCTACTCCATATCCGTACGCCTGATTCCAGCCAACACCGCAAACAATCACTCTGACACCTCCGCCGACACCAACGGTAACTCCTCCCCCAGCTGCCCAGCCTCAGCCTCCAGCACAACCGATGCCAGCACCAATAGTCCCGCAGCAGTCTGCAGCACCGGAATTCAAGTTCTGCTTCAAATGTGGGACCAAACTTCCCGGAAACGCTGTCTTCTGCACTAGTTGCGGCACAAAACAGACCTAATCCAAGAGGAGACAAATTTCCGGTTAGCGAGAGCCTCGGCCAGGCGGCTTCTGCCGAGGCTGCCCAGCTATCGCTTCGCTCGGACGGAAATGTGGAGATTGCCGAATTGCTAGGCGCGTGCCTTTCTAGTAACTTCCTTGCCAGTATCCGGCGTCTCGGGAAACAGATCCTTCGGCATGCCAGCCAACACATCAGAGAACGTGCTTCCAGCTCCCATTCCAGGGTTGTGGGGTCTTATCCGGTTGAAGAGGTCGTCGATCTTGTCTGCTATCCTGCCTTTCTCCTTAATCGTCTCGTCCAATTCCTGCCCGTCCGCTTCAAGGCGCTGGACCTTTGCTTGAAGACCTTCGATCCCTTTCGAAACTTCGAGCATGCCATTTACCGTTGCGAGGTTCGACTTTAGCCCCCCGAGTTCCTTCTGGAGCCCGTCGCGGTAGCTTCGCAACCTGTCAAGAATAGGCTGATAGAGCCTCAGAAAGTCTGTCATGAGACCCTCAAACTGTTTGATCGCGAGAGTGTATCTCTCCTCTCTCTTCTTCTCGGCAAACTGTTTGGCAGTCGTGATCAGCTTCTCGCGAAGAGTAACCCTCTCTATTACATCGTCCAAGACTTCTCGTATGTTGTACGAGTCGTCGAACATCGTTTCCCTCATACGGACCCTGAGTAGAACGCTCGAAACCCATTGCCTTAAGAAATCCGTCACCCGCGAAGTGAACGCGCGGTATCCACGGATGACTGGCGGTACACGGAAGAGTTGTTAGCCATAGGGAAGAATTGTATAGCGATTCTTTATTAGACGGTTTTCAGCGCGGCCGCGGCGCGTAACGAAAAATGCACCACACTCGAGTGGTACACTTTGAGATACCGGCCGACAACGTGGAACGCGCCAAGACCTTCTACAAGCAAGTCTTCGGATGGGACATCAGCCAGTACCCCGGAATGGAGTATCACATGGTAAACACGACCGAGGTAGACCAGAAAACACAGATGCCGACCAAACCGGGAGCGATCAACGGCGGAATGGCCAAGCGAAACAATGACACCAACAAGACGACGGTCATAACGGTCGACGTCCCTGACATCGACGCTGCCCTCAAGAGCATCGAGAAGCTCGGCGGCAAGACTGTCCAGAAGAAGCAGCCCGTCGCGGACATGGGATTCACCGCCTACTTCAAGGACACCGAGGGAAACGTCGTAGGCCTCTGGCAGAGCGCCCGTCGAATGTAGACCATCAATATCACGGGTCGGCCGTACCCTTTTTTTTTCCGCGCTGGATTTGTTTTGATGGGCTGATTCCGAATCGGTTCTTGGTCGCGAAGGGTGACTGCAGGAGTTCCGATACGCTGATGCTGTCTGAGATTGAAAAAGTGGGGAGGTTTGAGCCAGTACGCCGCTAGCC
>DAFH01000003.1:2431-2739 GCA_002495485.1 Candidatus Bathyarchaeota archaeon UBA185 | reverse complement strand
GTTGATAGGCCGGTTGAGGCGGTCTGGAAGACTTTTACCGACTTTACGAGTCTAGCGAACGTGTCTGGATATCCGTCGAAACTGACCTCAGTTGGGCCATTCGGAGTAGGTACCACATTCAGGGAAACGCGCCCAAAGATGCCCAAGACGCAAGACTTCCGAATCATAGAGTGTGAAACAAACCAGAAGCTCGGCCTCGAAATATTCTCTGGACCGATACGAGGAAGCAAAATTACATACACTCTAGAGAGCGTCGATGGAAAGACAAAACTGACCGAGACTGCAGACTTTCATGTGGCTGGCATAGC
>DAFH01000003.1:0-2422 GCA_002495485.1 Candidatus Bathyarchaeota archaeon UBA185 | reverse complement strand
AAAACGCGCTGTGGAATCAAGCTAAACCGAAATACGCAATCCCAACGCGCAGAAGCTTGCGCTGGAAGTTTGACAGTCTTTTCCGTACTCGAACCCACATCCTTAACTGCTAACTCGAGCGTTCGCCGGTGTTAGGTCCGGCCGGGGCAATCTTGGACATCAAGCCAATCTACCCCACAACGGATTTTAGCCTCGTATTGCAAAGACCATCGTTGCCCACGGTTCTAACGAATGGGCTCATCATGTACTACGAGGATAGCGGGGTAGGTGAGCCTATCCTACTGATACCCGGCCTGGCAATCGACGTTTCACAGGTCCAAAGGTTAATCGGGGGTCTGTGCGCCGGCCGTCGGGTGATTGCCATTGATAACAGGGGTGTTGGCAGGTCTGAGAAACCGGACTCACCATACTCGATTGGCATGATGGCAGACGACGCAGCAGGGCTCCTGCCTGCGCTTTCTATCTCAAGGACGGACGTTCTTGGCATCTCCCTGGGCGGTCGCATCGCCCTGGAGCTCGCCCTCAGGCATCCAGAGATGGTGAGGAATCTGATTCTTGTATCGACTAGCGCCCGGACGAATTTTCCGCGAGGTGTAATATGGCCCTTGAGCAACCTGTTACAAAGGATACCCGCAGTGCGCGCGGTGGGGACCAAGTACCCGCAGCCTTACTATGCCTACGTACGACAGCGGGAGGCATCGCACGGGTACGACGCGACTTCGAGGCTAGCGCAAATCGAGAAGCCGACCCTCGTCGTTCAAGGTCGAAGCGTTAGGATGGTCCCTCTTGCACTCGCCGAAGAGCTACACAGCGGAATAAGGGGCTCGAAGTTGGTGAGTATTGAAGGGGGACACATCGAATCCATCGTGAAGCCAGAAGAACTAGTTAGAGTAGTCTCTGAATTCCTACGCGAGCAAAGCGGTTGATCTGCGCGGTTGGGTCGGCGGCAGGGATCAGCTTCTGTCGAGCAGGGGGCTGCCACGTCGAACTCGAGGTTGATCCTGCAAATCCGTTTGGAGGTTCCCACCATGGTCGTAAGGGCCATGTCCACGATCTTCTCCAGCTTGGTTCTCGCCGAGTCACCGGGCGCGAAGGTCGACCGCACCAAGATGATTGTCAAGGCCCAAATCAGGCATGACTAGCTGATCACTCTTCTGAACTGATACAGGGTGGCCGCGAAGGTAGCAATCGCAATGATTCCGATCAACGCATACGCGGATGCGAGCGTATTCGGAGTCAGTCCGCCCTGTACAAGCGCGCGTATCGCGTCCGAAGCGTAGCTCACAGGGTTGTAACTGGAGATAGTCTGCACCCATGACGGGAAGAATGAAGCAGGAAACATCGCGCTGCTCAAGAAGATCAGCGGCATATAGAGGAATCCAGCAAGGGCGGAGATTGTCTCTGTCTTCCTGGTCCTCATGCCTATCGCAAGGAAGATTCCCGAAAACGCCAGCTCAAAGAACGCAACCGTTAGAAGTATGAATAGGATTCCTGGCAGTCCGTAAAAGACTCTGACTCCCATCGCAGTCGCGACGATGATTGTGATCAGCGACTGCGCTACGACCATGGACGTGTCTGTCAACAGCCTGCCCAATAGGATTGCGGGCCTCGATGCCCGAGTCAGGAGCATCCTTGAAAGAAACCCCGAATTCAGGTCATTCGCAATCGAGACACCGCTCTGAGGTGAAGTTATCATAGCGCTCAGGATTACAACGCCCGGAGTAAGGTAAGCAAGATAACCTCCCGGTTCATTCGGCAGGAAGACGCTCAACTTCTGGAACAGCTGCGAGAAGATCAGGAGAAAGAACAAGGGTTCGACCAGACTTGCCCCAAGCAGGGTCGGATTCCTGACCAGCTTTGTCAGGCCCCTCTCCAGGAGTGACTGGGTGTCGTAGAGTATTGTCAATCCATCAGCTCACATGAGAAAAGGCTCTGTTTCCTTCCTCGATAGCTCCTCAGACCTGATGCGCCGACCGGTCTCGCGCAAGAACACGTCGTCCAGAGTGGGAGAAGAGACGCTGAGGAAGGATGGCCTGATGCTATTTCGGTCCAAAGTCGTGACGACGTCTGTTATGATCTGACCAGCGTTCTTCGCATAGGCGACGACGCCGTCCTCCGAATCCATGACGTCTGTAACTCCCTGGATCGTCTTGAGAATCTCTCTCGTCCTTGATCTCAACGATGCGTCTTCCAGGGTGAGAGTGATTCTGTCACCTCCCACCGTGGCCTTGAGCTCCGAAGGAGTCCCATTCGCGATGAGCTTGCCGTGGTCAATTATCGAGAGCTCGCGGCAGAGCCGGTCAGCTTCCTCCAGGTACTGCGTGGTCAAGAAGATCGTTCTGCCACCATCAGCCAGCTCCTTCACCACTTTCCACACCTCGAGGCGTGCCTCGGGGTCAAGCCCGGTGGTCGGCTCGTCCAG
>DAFH01000185.1 GCA_002495485.1 Candidatus Bathyarchaeota archaeon UBA185 | reverse complement strand
ATCAGGAGGTCGAAGAGATCGCCAGAAATGCTGGACTCGGAGTCTTGACGATGGAAGAGAAGGTGCGCTTCTGGAGACAGGCGATTGAGAAGAAGAGAGGAGAGATAGAGGAGATGGGGATCAAGGTTCCCGCCATTCCTGAACTGGGCGTTGAGGGAGTCAACGTGCAGGTTAAGAAGAACGAGACGATCGCAACAAGCTTCTAGGGAACAGCGTGACAGCGAAAATCATCGTCCTGTTCGGCAAGCCTGCGGACCCGCAACTATTCGACAAGCAGTACTGGNNTAAGAAAGTACACCGTGCACAAAGTGATTAGTCCACCAGGACGCGAGCCGACATACTACCAAGTCGTCGAACTGGAGTTTGACGACATGGATAGTCTAAAGAACGCGACCCGGTCGCAAGCCGGAAAAGAATCTGGCCAACACGGCGCCAAAATCGCCACCGGCGGAATCACATTCCTCTACACCGAATCCAAATCCGCAATGTAGACAGGCTCCGAGCAACATTCTTCTACACCAGAGTCCGATCCTCCCAGCGGAACCGGGTTCATGGCTAGAGTCGCAATAGTCGGAGTAGGCCATTCGAAGTTCGGGAAGAGGAGCGATGCCTCGCTCCGAGAGCTTGCATTCGAAGCCTACAGTGAAGCCTTGGATGACGCTGAACTCGAATCGTCCTCGATCGACGGCTCAGTTGTCTGCTCAGCCACACACTATGACAAGCAACGATCACCCGCGGGAGTAGTGGCAGAATATCTCGGACTAAATCCGAAACCAACGTTCAACGTTGAAGCCGCCTGCGCCTCAAGCGCAGTTGGACTACGTACCGCATGGTCTCTCGTGTCGTCAGGATTACACGATGTCTTTGCGGTGGTGGGGGTGCAGAAGATGACTGAACTGTCGAACAAGGAAATCCAGGAACTGATGGGGCGGGCGGGCGATGTGATGTGGGAATCTCCCTTCGGAACGACAATGCCGTCCTACTATGCAATGTACGCCACGGCACACATGGCTAGGTACGGCACAACCGAGGAGGACCTGGCCGGCGTGACTGTGAAGAACCGGAAGTACGGAGCAAAGAACCCTAAGGCAATGTTCCAGAAGCCGATTGGAGTCGAAGAGGTTCTCAAGTCTCGACCGGTGTCAACGCCACTCAAACTATTCGACTGTTGCGCCAATGCAGATGGAGCAGCATGTCTAATCGTATCCAATGCCGAACGAGCCAAGAAGATAACCAACAAACCAGTATGGGTCGCAGGGCTAGGGTTGGCTTCTAGCCCGATGGCGCTTGCTGGAAGGCACGGCGCGATGACCAGTTTCGAAGTCACCAAGAACGCGGCAAAGTCAGCATACGAGATGGCGCACGTCAAGCCCAACGATATCGATGTCGCAGAAGTACATGACTCGTTCTCGATTACTGAGATTTTGAACTATGAAGATCTAGGATTCGCACGACCAGGCAAAGGAGCCAAGCTCCTAAAAGACGGCGAGACAGAGTTAGGCGGAAAAATCCCTGTCAACATTGACGGCGGTCTAATCTCCAAGGGCCATCCCGTGGGAGCAACAGGAGCCTCCCAGATTACCAGCGTCGTACAGCAGCTCAGAAAAGAGGCCGGCGATGTCCAGGTAGATGGGGCGAGGATCGGACTTGCTCAGAATATCGGTGGGATCGGGATGTACGCGGCCGTCAGTATCCTGAGGGCGTGACATTCTTGGGCTTTGAGAAATTTGGACAGGTAGGCTACATCTCCCAGACCAAGGTCGCTCCTCTAATCTCGTATCTGCAGAAGGGGGTGGTCGCTGGCACGCGATGCAAGAATGACGGAAAGTTCTACTTTCCACCCCGCGCAGACTGTCTCGACTGTCGAAAGAGCGACATGGAATGGGTCCCGATAGAAAGTAGAGCAAGACTCGTCACCTTCACACAGGTGTTCTTCGGACCGCCAGCCTTCGAACAGTCAACCCCCTACACTCTAGGGCTCGCCGAGTTTGAAAACGGGCTCAGGGTCTTTGCACCAATCAGCAAGGATCTCGACAGGGACGAATTGAAACCAGAGATGGAGCTGGTCTTGCGACCAAGACACGTTGGGGAAGGCGTATTCTATCAACTTGAGAAGCCGTGATGGCTTCATTGACCGATGAATAAACTGCTATTCTCTTCTCTCTCGACCATTTTGGGTGGTGTGCTAGTAGCACTTGCAATCCTTCCAGGACCGCTAGGAGTCCCTGGATACCTCACGTATCAACTCTGCACCGTCAATCCTCTGAGTGGAGGAGGTTGCATCTACTACTACACGCTTGACGTGTTTGCCGGTGGTGCCGGGGTGGGATTGATAGCTACCGGCGTGATCATAATCGTCCGTTCGTTCCGAAAGCCCGACTGAGCTGGGCGAACGGCAAGTTTCGGGATCGGCTCTGAACGGATGGGTCTCAAGAGAGATTTACTGAGACGTTCTTGGTCCGCGTATAGTATTCGAGTGCCCTGATCCCGTTCTCGTGGCCTATTCCGCTGTCCTTGTACCCGCCGAACGGTGTTTGCGGAAAGGTCACCAGGTATTCGTTGATGGCTACAGCCCCAACCTCGAGCCGGGACGCTACCTCGTGAGCAGTTTTGAGATTGTTTGTCCAGATGCCGCCGTAGAGACCGTAGTCGGTCTCGTTGGCCATCGCGACGACTTCGTCGGTTGTCTTGAACTTGGTTATGCTCAAGACTGGTCCAAAAATCTCGTCTCGGCCGATTCTCATCTCTCCTGTCACGTTCTCGAAGATGGTGGGCTCGACAAAGTTCCCCTTGTCTAGATGCGGGTCTCTTGGCTTCTTTCCGCCGTGTAATAGTTTGGCTCCGTCTTCAATCCCGTCTTTGACGAATCCGAGAACGATCTCCTGTCGCGATTTCGAGACTACGGGACCCATCTCTGTTGAATCTTCCATTCCGGGTCCGATTTTCATCTTGCTCGCTTTGTCGACGAGCTCTCTGACGAATCCTTCGTAGACTGATTCGTGGATGAATGCTCTTGATCCGGCCCAGCACATCTGTCCAGCGTTTGTGAATATTCCATCTTTGACTGCTTTGATCGCCTTCGGGACGTCTGCGTCAGGAAACACTATGTGTGGATTCTTGCCTCCCAGTTCCATAAGGAGATGTGTTACGTTTCTTGCCGCTGCTTCCATCACCTGTTTGCCAGTCTCGTCGGAGCCGGTGAAGATGATGCCGTCAACGTCCTTGTCGGATACTAGATGAGCGCCTACTTCAGAGCCTGACCCTGTTACCACGTTAACGACCCCTTTGGGCACTCCCGCCTTTGATGCAAGTTCTCCCAGCTTGATCGCCGTCAATGGCGTCGTCTCTGACGGCTTCATCACGACCGTGTCGCCTGCTGCCAACGCTGGTGCCAGGCTCCTCGCCGCGAGCGCGATCGGATAATTCCAAGGAACAATGTGGACGGTTACTCCGAGTGGCTCTTTCAGAGTATAGTCGAGCCTCCTCGGCGGAACGGGAATGGTCTCTCCTTCGATCTTGTCGGCCAGCCCTGCGAAGTATTCGAAAGCACGCGCTGCCCACGCGACATCGCTCTTCGACTCTCGAAGGGTCTTACCCTCGCTAAGCGTCTCAAGCCTTGCAAGTTCTTCCGAGTTCTCCCGCACCAGCCCGGTGAGTTNNCGCGTCCATGTCCCGCCACTCCGAAGAGTGAAACGCAGTCTTGGCCGCGTCGACCGCGGCCCTAGCATCCTGCTTTGTCGCGCGCGGAACCTCGGCGATGACCTGGTTGTTGGACGGGTCGAGTATAGAGGTCGCGAGCCCGTTGTCGCTGTCCTTCCACTCCCCACCGATGAGCATCTTGTACCTCTGAAGTTGAACCGTCAAATTCGTCACGGCATGGTGCCCGACGTGGTATAAAGAGCGAATCATCCGAGCTCTCTCAGACCTTTCGACCCGGTCAAGAGCCTCAGGAGACGGAGTTTGACGACCATGAGCTCATCATACTACTTTCCTGAGTAGAAAAGATAGACGCGGTCCCGAAACCGAGCCGGAAAGCATTCTTTTTTCTGGTAGCCGGCGGGTCGATGTTTTGTGGGAGCCGGCCCTTAGTGCGAGGCCAGGGGACCAATAGGCCAAAACCATTCCGAAC
>DAFH01000143.1:11882-12048 GCA_002495485.1 Candidatus Bathyarchaeota archaeon UBA185 | reverse complement strand
ACAGTTTGCGGGGCAGGCGCAACTCTCGATTGGGACGTTGGGAGCGTGTGTTCCCTTGCCGTCGCTCCAGTAGGTGGCGAACTTCTGGTACATATCGTACGATCCAAAGTAGAGCTCCTCAGTTTCGCCGTGCTCTGGGCATGTCTTGGTCATGAAGACCTTGCCC